>NZ_CP071612.1:1651363-1968636 GCF_017357245.1 Rhizobium bangladeshense
CATGATGGTCTTCCTCTTCGTGCTGACCATCGGCTTTATCTATGAATGGAAGAAGGGAGCCCTGGAATGGGAGTGACCGCTGTGAGCAATCAGCCGCTCGTCGCGCCGCAGCCGAAGGGGATCATTGACCCTTCGACCGGCAAGCCGATCGGCAGCAATGACGCATTTTTGGGCGAGATCAACAACGAGCTCGCCGACAAGGGTTTCCTCGTCACCTCGACGGACGAGCTGATCAACTGGGCCCGCACCGGCTCGCTGATGTGGATGACCTTTGGTCTGGCCTGCTGCGCCGTCGAAATGATGCAGCTCTCCATGCCGCGTTATGACGTCGAACGCTTCGGTTTTGCGCCGCGCGCTTCGCCGCGCCAGTCCGACGTGATGATCGTCGCTGGCACGCTGACCAACAAGATGGCGCCGGCTCTGCGCAAGGTCTACGACCAGATGCCCGAGCCGCGCTACGTCATCTCGATGGGCTCCTGCGCCAATGGTGGCGGCTACTATCACTATTCCTATTCCGTGGTGCGTGGCTGCGACCGCGTCGTGCCGATCGACATCTACGTGCCGGGCTGTCCCCCCACGGCGGAAGCGCTGCTTTATGGCGTGCTTCTGCTGCAGAAGAAGATCCGGCGCACCGGCACGATCGAACGCTAAGGGTTAAGGACAAGGCATATGAGTGAAGCCCTGACTGAGCTTGCCTCCTATCTTGGCGAAGCGCGCGGCAACCTGATCGCCGCATCGCAGATGAAGTACGGCGAGCTGACGCTGACGACAACGGGTGAAAACCTGATCGCGCTGCTGACCTTCCTGCGCGACGACGCCAAATGCGGCTTCGTCAACCTGATCGATATTTGCGGTGTCGACTGGCCGCAGCGTGAGCTGCGCTTCGATGTTGTCTACCATCTGCTGTCGCCGAAGAGAAACCTGCGCATCCGCGTCAAGGTGGCTACCGACGAGGATACGCCGGTGCCTTCGGCCTGCGCCGTCCATCCCGGCGCCGACTGGTTCGAGCGCGAGACCTGGGATATGTACGGCGTGCTCTTTACCGGCCATCCGGATCTGCGCCGCATCCTGACCGACTACGGCTTCGAAGGTCACCCGCTGCGCAAGGACTTCCCGACCACCGGTTTCGTCGAGGTCCGTTACGACGACGCGGCAAAGCGCGTCGTCTATGAGCCAGTGGAACTGAAGCAGGAATTCCGCAACTTCGACTTCATGTCGCCATGGGAGGGAACTGAATATGTTCTGCCTGGCGACGAAAAGGCGAAGCAGTAGGATCTAAAAACTACACTATTGCCTATTGCCCACTGGCTAATGCCTGCAATAGCGGAGCACGCAGCATGACCGAACATAACGTCCGCAACTTTAACATCAATTTCGGACCGCAGCATCCGGCGGCGCACGGCGTTCTTCGTCTTGTCCTGGAGCTTGACGGCGAAATTGTGGAGCGGGTCGATCCGCATATTGGGCTGTTGCATCGCGGCACCGAGAAGCTGATCGAGACCAAGACCTATTTGCAGGCTGTGCCCTATTTCGATCGCCTCGATTATGTCGCGCCGATGAACCAGGAGCATGCCTATGCGCTCGCCGTGGAAAGGCTGCTTGGCATCCAGATCCCGATCCGCGGCCAGTTGATCCGCGTTCTCTACTCGGAAATAGGCCGCATCCTCTCGCATCTCTTGAACGTCACGACGCAGGCCATGGACGTCGGCGCGCTGACCCCGCCGCTCTGGGGTTTCGAAGAGCGTGAAAAGCTGATGGTGTTCTACGAGCGCGCCTCCGGTTCGCGCATGCACGCGGCTTATTTCCGTCCGGGCGGTGTCCACCAGGATCTGCCGGAAAAGCTCGTGCAGGACATCGGCGATTGGTGCGATCCTTTCCTGAAGGCGCTCGACGACATCGACAACTTGTTGACCGGCAACCGCATCTTCAAGCAACGCAACGTCGATATCGGCATCGTCTCGCTTGAGGATTGCTGGGCCTGGGGCTTCTCCGGCGTTATGGTGCGTGGTTCGGGTGCTGCCTGGGATTTGCGTCGCGCCCAGCCCTACGAATGTTATTCCGACCTCGAGTTCGATATCCCGATCGGCAAAAACGGCGACAATTACGACCGCTATTTGATCCGCATGATCGAAATGCGCGAATCGGTCCGCATCATGAAGCAATGCGTCAACCGCCTGCTCTCCGATGCGAAGACCGGTCCTTACTCGTCGATCGACGGCAAGGTCGTTCCGCCGAAGCGCGGCGAGATGAAGCGCTCGATGGAAGCGCTGATCCACCACTTCAAGCTCTACACCGAAGGCTACCATGTGCCGGCGGGTGAGGTTTATGCTGCCGTTGAGGCCCCTAAGGGCGAGTTCGGCGTATATCTCGTCTCCGACGGCTCCAACAAGCCTTATCGCTGCAAAATCCGCGCTCCTGGTTACGCCCATCTGCAGGCGATGGACTTCATGTGCCGCGGCCATCAGCTTGCCGATATCGCCGCCGTCCTCGGCTCACTCGACATCGTTTTCGGCGAGGTGGACCGCTGATGCGACTTCTGCCGCTGGCCGTCGCAATCCTTCTCTCGGCGTCCGGGGTTTCGGCCCAGGAGGCCGACACCCTCGGCACGCCGCTGGGTCATAAGGAAGTGACGCCGCCGGGGCAGCAATCGTCCATGGGCGAGCTTTTGTCCAAGGGCTATCAGATCAAGGCCGCCATTCCGAATGGCGGCAAATTCGTCGTATTTATGCAGAAAGACCAGTCGGCCTATGCCTGCGAAATGCAGTCTTTGACCGCTTCGCGGTGTGGAACCCTAAACTGACAAGGCGTGAGGAAGAATGTCCGTTCGTCGATTAGCCGAAGATCAATTTCAGCCTGCCGCATTCGCTTTCAGCGATGAAAATGCGGTCTGGGCGGACAAGACGATCCAGAAATACCCCGCCGGCCGCCAGCAGTCGGCAGTCATTCCGCTACTGATGCGGGCGCAGGAACAGGACGGCTGGGTCACGCGCGCGGCGATCGAAAAGATCGCCGACATGCTCGACATGGCCTATATCAGAGTGCTCGAGGTCGCGACCTTCTATACGCAGTTCCAGCTGCATCCTGTAGGCACGCGCGCCCATGTCCAGGTCTGCGGCACGACGCCGTGCATGCTGCGCGGTTCGGAAGCGCTGATGTCGGTCTGCAAGAGCAAGATCCATGCTCATCCCTTCGAGCGAAATGCCGAAGGCACGCTCTCCTGGGAAGAGGTCGAATGTCTTGGCGCCTGCGTCAACGCCCCGATGGTGATGATCGGCAAGGACACCTATGAGGATCTGACGCCCGAGCGTCTCGAAGAGATCATCGATGCCTTTGCCGCAGGCAGTGGCGCGAGCATCAAGCCGGGCACCCAGATCGACCGCATATTCTCGGCGCCCGAAGGCGGTCCGACCTCGCTGACGACGGAAGAGCCGAAGGCAAGGGCACGCGCCAAGAAGACCGATGCCGGAACCGTGTCGGCTCCCGCTGACGGCGCGCCGGTCCCGCCTTCCGAGGCCGCCCGCCCGAAGAGCACCGATGCCGAAACTAATGCCGCGCTGAAGACGCCGGCAACGGCTCCGAAGGCGGCTGCGAAGAACGCCAAGGCAGCCGAGGAGCAGCCGGTTTCCGGCACAGCGCCTGCCGAGCCGGCGCCGGCCGCCGCCAAGGCCGAAACCGCCCCGGCGGCCAAGCCCAGCCTGACCGACAAGAACCGCCCGGCCGGCATCGAAAAGCCCGCCGCACCGGATGATCTGAAGATGATCTCGGGCGTCGGTCCGAAGATCGAGGCGACATTGAATGAAATCGGCATCTTCACCTTCTCGCAGGTCGCGGGCTGGAAGAAGGCCGAGCGCGAATGGGTCGATGGCTACCTGAATTTCCGCGGCCGCATCGAACGCGACGACTGGGTCAAGCAGGCCAAGGCGCTCGCCAAGGGCGGCGAAGCGGAATATATCAAGGTCTTCGGCAAGAAGCCGCGGTAAGAGGTGAAGCATGTTACAAGATAAAGACCGCATCTTTACCAACATCTACGGCCTCAAGGACAAGTCCCTGAAGGGCGCAATGAGCCGCGGCCACTGGGACGGCACCAAGCAGATCCTCGAAAAGGGCCGCGACTGGATCATCAACGAGATGAAGGCCTCTGGCCTTCGCGGCCGCGGCGGCGCCGGCTTCCCCACGGGTCTCAAATGGTCCTTCATGCCGAAGGAAAGCGACGGCCGCCCGCATTACCTCGTCGTCAATGCCGACGAATCGGAGCCTGGCACCTGCAAGGACCGCGACATCATACGCCACGATCCGCATACGCTGATCGAAGGCTGCGTCGTTGCAAGCTTCGCCATGGGCGCCAATACCGCCTATATTTATGTGCGCGGCGAATACATCCGCGAGCGCGAAGCGCTGCAGGCGGCGATCGACGAATGTTATGATTATGGCTTGCTCGGCAAGAACAACAAGCTTGGCTGGGACATGGACATCTTCGTCCATCACGGCGCCGGCGCCTATATCTGCGGCGAGGAAACCGCGCTGCTCGAAAGCCTCGAGGGCAAGAAGGGCCAGCCGCGCCTGAAGCCGCCGTTCCCCGCCAATATGGGCCTCTACGGCTGCCCGACGACTGTTAACAACGTCGAGTCGATCGCTGTCGCGCCGACGATCCTGCGCCGCGGCGCCGGCTGGTTCTCCGCCATCGGTCGTCCGAACAACGTCGGCACCAAGCTGTTCATGCTCTCCGGCCACGTCAACAAGCCGTGCACGGTCGAAGAGGAAATGGGCATCACCTTCCGCGAACTGGTCGACCGCCACGCCGGCGGCATCCGCGGCGGCTGGGACAATCTGCTCGCCGTCATTCCGGGCGGCGCATCCTGCCCGATCGTTCCGGCCAAGGATATCATCGATTGCCCGATGGATTTCGACGGCCTGCGCGGCGTCGGCTCCTCTTTCGGCACGGCTGCGTCGATCGTTATGGACAAGTCCACCGACGTCATCAGGGCGATTGCCCGCATCTCCTCCTTCTTCAAGCATGAGAGCTGTGGACAGTGCACGCCCTGCCGCGAAGGCACGGGCTGGATGTGGCGGGTGATGGAGCGCATGGCCAAGGGCAATGCCCAGAAGCGCGAGATCGACATGCTGTTCCAGGTGACGAAGCAGATCGAAGGTCACACCATCTGCGCCCTCGGCGATGCCGCCGCATGGCCGGTTCAGGGCCTGATCCGCAACTTCCGTTCCGAGATCGAAAAACGCATCGACCAATATACGGCAAGCGCCCTCGACCACGGCGCGGTTCTGGAGGCGGCTGAATAATCATGACGGACAAGGCATCCAAGAGTGGGAAGAAGGAAGAGACTGCCGATTTCGCGGCCGGCTTCGGCCGTCTTGCCGCGGAGATGCTGGAAAACGCGCAGGCGATGCCTGTGCATCCGCTAATGGCGCACCCTGCCGCAGCCTTTGCCGCCGCAACGGCAATCGGCTTCGGCTTCTCGACGCAGATGGCGGGCGCCGTTTTCGGAGCCTTCCAGAGCGCTCTGGAAACCACCGGGAAGCTCGCTGCAGCCCTTGATGACACGCCGCCGGACGAGCCGGCGCCTGAAGTCGACATCCAACCGGAGAATATCCGTACGGCCGGCAAAGCTCTCAGCAAGCCCGCGGCCGAGAAGCCTGTGGTCGAGAGGAGAGCGGGGCCGAGATTGACGGTTGTCAAGCCGACTAGCGCGCCGGTTCCGGCAAGCCAGCCAAAGCCGGCTGTGAAGGCGAAAGCTGCTCAGCGGGCTGCAAAGGCCGACGATCTCAAGCTGATCGCCGGCATCGGCCCGAAGCTGGAGCAAGTGTTGAATGCCAAGGGCATTCGCAGCTTCGCCGAGATCGCCGCCTTGACCGATGAGGATATCGCGCGGCTGGACGCGGAGCTTGGCTTTAACGGCCGCATCGCGCGTGACGACTGGATTGGTCAGGCGAAGGTTCTGGCCGGGCGGGGTCGCAGAAGGAAATGAACTGTCCGGCCATGAACTGGCCGGAGATATGGCGGATCGGCGAAGGGGCGGGGCCTCACGCTGCAGATGCCGGTGCGGGTTCCGCGTCTGGAACGCGCGACAGAGAATTTGGGCGACATCGGCTGTCGGCAGGACGAAAGGTCCGGCTCGGCAAAGAGAATGTTGCAAAACAGGTTTGTTTGTCGGCATCCGGCAAACGGGAAACAGGACTGAGCGACGATGGCAAAACTGAAGATTGACGGCAACGAGATCGAAGTTCCGGATCATTTCACGCTATTGCAGGCGTGCGAAGAGGCCGGTGCTGAAGTTCCGCGCTTCTGCTTCCACGAGCGCCTCTCGGTCGCCGGCAATTGCCGCATGTGCCTCGTCGAAGTGAAGGGCGGTCCGCCGAAGCCGCAGGCCTCCTGCGCCATGAGCGTGCGCGACATCCGCGGCGGCCCGAACGGCGAGCTGCCGGAGGTCTTCACCAATACCGCGATGGTCAAGAAGGCCCGCGAAGGCGTAATGGAGTTCCTGCTGATCAACCATCCGCTGGATTGCCCGATCTGCGACCAGGGCGGCGAATGCGATCTGCAGGACCAGGCGATGGCCTTTGGCATCGACACCTCGCGCTACCAGGAAGACAAGCGCGCCGTCGAGGACAAGTATATCGGTCCGCTCGTCAAGACGGTGATGAACCGCTGCATTCATTGCACACGCTGCGTCCGCTTCACCACCGAGGTCGCAGGCATTTCCGAACTCGGCCTGATCGGCCGCGGCGAGGATGCCGAGATCACCACCTATCTCGAACAGGCGATGACCTCCGAACTGCAGGGCAACGTCGTCGACCTCTGCCCGGTCGGCGCGCTCACCTCCAAGCCCTTCGCCTTCACCGCGCGCCCTTGGGAATTGAACAAGACCGAATCGATCGACGTGATGGATGCCGTCGGTTCCGCAATCCGCGTCGACACTCGCGGCCGTGAGGTCATGCGCATCCTGCCGCGTGTCAACGAGGCGATCAACGAGGAGTGGATTTCCGACAAGAGCCGCTTCATCTGGGACGGTCTTAAGACCCAGCGCCTCGACCGGCCCTATGTCCGCCGCGACGGCCGCCTGCAGCCCGCGACCTGGGCAGAGGCCTTTGCCGCCATCAAGACCGCGGTCGGCGCCACCTCCGGCGACAAGATCGGTGCAATCGCCGGCGACCTTGCTTCGGTCGAGGAAATGTATGCGCTGTCCGAACTGGTGAAGTCGCTGGGATCGGAGAATCTCGACTGTCGACAGGATGGGGCGGCACTCGATCCGTCGCTCGGCCGTGCAAGCTACATCTTCAACCCGACCATATCGGGCATTGATGAGGCCGATGCGCTGCTGATCATCGGCGCCAATCCGCGTTTCGAAGCGGCCATCCTCAATGCCCGGATCCGCAAGCGCTGGCGCCGCGGCAAGTTCCCGATCGGCGTGATCGGTGAGCCCGGCGAACTGCGCTACAACTATGATTATCTCGGCGGCGGTCCCGACACGCTGAAGGATCTGGTCGACGGGAACCATGCCTTCGCCGACGTCCTGAAGAACGCCGCCAAGCCGATGATCATTATCGGCCAGGGCGCGCTGTCGCGCAGCGACGGCGCCGGCGTTCTCGCAAGTGCCGCCAAGCTTGCCGGTTCGGTCGGTGCGGTCGTCGACGGCTGGAACGGCTTTGCCGTCCTCCATACGGCCGCTTCGCGTGTCGGCGGCCTCGATCTCGGCTTCGTGCCGGGCGCCAAAGGCGTCAATGCCGCCGAAATGCTGACGACGATGGACGTGCTCTTCCTGCTCGGCGCCGACGAACTCGACTTTACGACCAAGAAAGCCGGGCTCACCGTCTACATCGGTTCGCATGGCGACAACGGCGCCCATCACGCCGACGTCATCCTGCCGGCCGCAGCCTATACCGAAAAGTCCGGCACCTGGGTCAACACCGAAGGGCGCGTCCAGATGGGCAACCGCGCGGGCTTTGCGCCGGGCGATGCCCGTGAGGACTGGGCGATCATTCGTGCCCTGTCCGACGTGCTCGGCAAGAAGCTCCCCTTCGATTCGCTGCGTGAACTGCGCGCCCGGCTCTATGCCGCTTTCCCGCATTTTGCCGCCATCGACGAGATCGCCGAAACCGATAGCGCCCAAATTGCCGCAGTCGCGAAAAAAGCCGGCAAGATGAACAAGTCAGGGTTTGCGTCACCGGTCAAAGACTTCTATTTGACGAACCCGATAGCGCGCGCCTCGGCTGTCATGGCCGAGTGCTCGGCATTGGCCCGCAACAACTTCAAAGTCGCGGCAGAGTAAGGGCAGGAACTCATGGATTCTTTCTTCTCAACCTATGTCTGGCCGGGGATCATCATGATCGGTCAGTCGCTGCTGCTTCTCGTCTGCCTGCTCGTCTTCATTGCTTACGTGCTGCTTGCCGACCGTAAGATCTGGGCGGCGGTGCAGCTGCGCCGCGGTCCGAACGTCGTCGGTCCCTTCGGCCTGTTCCAGTCCTTCGCCGACCTTCTGAAGTTCGTCTTCAAGGAGCCGATCATTCCGGCCGGCGCCAATAAGGCGGTGTTCCTGCTGGCGCCGCTGGTGACGGTGCTTCTCGCGCTGTCGACCTGGGCGGTGGTGCCGCTCGCCGACGGCTGGGTGATCGCCAACATCAATGTCGGCATCCTTTATATCTTTGCGATCTCATCGCTCGAAGTCTATGGCATCATCATGGGCGGTTGGGCGTCGAACTCGAAGTATCCATTCCTCGGTGCGCTGCGCTCGGCCGCACAGATGGTGTCCTATGAAGTCTCGATCGGCTTCGTCATCGTCACTGTTCTGCTCTGCGTCGGATCGCTCAACCTGACCGACATCGTCAATGCACAGCACAATGGCGTCGGCACCATGCTCGGCCTGCCTGCCTCGTTCCTCGACTGGCACTGGCTGTCGCTGTTCCCGATGTTCATCATCTTCTTCATTTCGGCGCTCGCCGAGACGAACCGTCCGCCTTTCGATCTGCCGGAAGCCGAATCGGAACTCGTCGCCGGCTTCATGGTCGAATACGGCTCCTCGCCATACATGATGTTCATGCTCGGCGAATATGCCGCCGTCTGCCTGATGTGCTCGCTCACGACGATCCTCTTCCTGGGCGGCTGGCTGCCTCCGGTCGATATCTGGATCCTCAACTGGGTCCCCGGCATCATCTGGTTCATGCTGAAGGCCTGCTTCGTGTTCTTCATGTTTGCGATGGTCAAGGCCTTCGTCCCGCGCTACCGCTACGACCAGCTCATGCGCCTCGGCTGGAAGGTCTTCCTGCCGCTGTCGCTCGCCATGGTCATCATCGTTGCATTCGTGCTGAAGCTGATGGGGTGGGCGTAATGATGCCCGCTCTCGTTTCCGGCAAAATTGGAGGTTGAAGATGGCAAGCTTGTCCAGCTCCATCAACTCGCTGTTCCTCAAGGAATTCTTCGGCGCGTTCTTTCTGTCGATGCGTTATTTCTTCCGCCAGAAGGCGACCATCAACTACCCTTTCGAAAAGGGTCCGGTCTCCCCGCGCTTCCGCGGCGAACATGCGCTGCGCCGTTATCCGAACGGCGAGGAGCGCTGCATTGCCTGCAAGCTCTGCGAGGCGATCTGTCCTGCCCAGGCGATCACCATCGAGGCCGGTCCGCGCCGCAACGACGGCACGCGCCGCACGGTGCGATACGACATCGACATGGTGAAGTGCATCTATTGCGGCTTCTGCCAGGAAGCCTGCCCGGTTGACGCGATTGTCGAAGGCCCGAATTTCGAATTTGCGACGGAAACCCGCGAAGAGCTCTATTTCGACAAGGCGCGCCTTCTCGATAACGGAGACCGGTGGGAGCGTGAAATCGCCCGCAACATCGCGATCGACTCGCCGTACCGCTGAGTGAGATCTGAAATGCCGCGATGGAGCTGCTCGCTCCTGCCGCGGTCAATATGCACAGGAGCTTTGCCGGCGAGTGCCGCGAAGCTTCATCGGGCAGGGAAACTCCCGGCTGCCCGGGGGAAGATGAAAAAGGCACCAACATGGGTCTGCAGGCTCTATTTTTCTATCTTTTCGCCTTTGTCGCAGTGGCGTCGGCGTTCATGGTCATCTGGGCGAAGAACCCGGTTCACTCGGTTCTGTTTCTGATCCTGGTGTTCTTCAACGCGGCCGGCCTCTTCCTGTTGCTCGGCGCCGAGTTCCTGGCGATGATCCTGCTTGTCGTCTATGTCGGCGCGGTCGCCGTTCTTTTCCTCTTCGTGGTGATGATGCTCGACATCGACTTCACCGAATTGAGGGCCGGCGTTCTCGAATATGCGCCGATCGGCGGATTGATCGGGATCATTTTGGCGGCCGAACTGATCGTCGTCATCGGCGGCAGCGTCATCTCGCCTGACATCGCCAAATCAGTCGCCATGCCGATCCCTGCGCTGACCGAACGCACCAATACGGCCGCTCTCGGCGACGTGCTCTACACCAACTACGTCTATTTCTTCCAGATTGCCGGCCTGGTGCTGCTGGTCGCCATGATCGGCGCGATCGTGCTGACGCTGAGACATCGCACCAACATCAAGCGGCAGAATATTTCCAGGCAGGTTGCCCGTACGCCCGCCACCGCCGTCGAGGTGGTTACGGTCAAGCCAGGGCAGGGCGTCTAAAGGCAGGTCAAGGAACAAAGAACATGGTCATCGGACTTTCCCACTACCTGACGGTCAGCGCCATCCTCTTCACGCTCGGCGTCTTCGGCATCTTCCTGAACCGGAAGAACGTCATCGTCATCCTGATGTCGGTCGAACTGATCCTGCTTGCCGTCAACATCAACATGGTCGCCTTCTCTTCCTTCCTGAACGACATTGTCGGCCAGGTCTTCGCACTGTTCATTCTGACGGTTGCGGCTGCCGAAGCGGCGATCGGTCTTGCAATTCTCGTTGTCTTCTACCGCAACCGCGGCTCGATCGCGGTCGAAGACGTCAATATGATGAAGGGCTGAGTGGCTCATGTTCCTCTATAAGGCTATTGTCTTTCTTCCCTTGATCGGCGCGATCATCGCCGGCCTTTTCGGCCGCGCCATCGGCGCCAAAGCTTCGGAATATGTCACCAGCGGCCTGATGATCATTGCCGCCATCCTGTCCTGGATCGTCTTCTTCACCGTCGGCATGGGCCACCTTGAAGGCGGGCCGATCAAGGTCGAGGTATTCCGCTGGATCCAGTCCGGCGGCATCGACGCCTCATGGTCGCTGCGTGTGGATACGCTGACCTCCGTCATGCTGATCGTCGTCAACACGGTCTCGACGTTGGTGCATATCTATTCGATCGGCTACATGCACACCGATCCGCATCGTCCGCGCTTCTTCGCCTATCTCTCACTCTTCACTTTCGCGATGCTGATGCTGGTGACCTCGGACAACCTGGCCCAGATGTTCTTCGGCTGGGAAGGCGTCGGTCTCGCCTCCTATCTGTTGATCGGCTTCTGGTTCAAGAAGCCTTCGGCGACGGCCGCGGCGATGAAGGCCTTCATCGTCAACCGTGTCGGCGACTTCGGCTTCGTGCTCGGCATTGCCGGCGTCTTCGTTCTGTTCGGCTCGATCAACTTCGACACGATCTTCGCCAACGCGTCGAACTTCGCCCCGCATGAAGGCGGCGGCGAGGCGGGCGAGGTGATCCTCAACCTCTTCGGCATGCAGCTCGACAAGGCGCACGCGCTGACCGGCATCTGCCTGCTGCTGTTCATGGGCGCCATGGGCAAATCGGCCCAGTTCCTGCTGCACACTTGGCTGCCGGACGCCATGGAGGGCCCGACCCCGGTCTCGGCCCTCATCCATGCCGCCACCATGGTCACCGCCGGCGTTTTCCTCGTCGCCCGCATGTCGCCGCTCTTCGAACTGTCGCACGATGCGCTCGTTGTTGTCACCGTGATCGGTGCGATCACCGCCTTCTTCGCGGCAACCGTCGGCCTCGTACAAAACGACATCAAGCGCGTCATCGCCTATTCCACCTGCTCGCAGCTCGGCTACATGTTCGTGGCGCTGGGGGTAGGGGCTTATGGCGCGGCGATCTTCCATCTCTTCACCCACGCCTTCTTCAAGGCGCTGCTCTTCCTCTGCGCCGGCTCGGTCATCCATGCCGTCGATGGCGAGCAGGACATGCGCTACATGGGTGGCCTGCGGCCACACATCAAGGTGACGTTCTGGCTGATGATCATCGGCACGCTGGCGATCACCGGCGTCGGCATTCCCTTCACGCCGATCGGCTTTGCCGGCTTCTTCTCCAAGGATGTGATCATCGAGGCGACCTATGCTTCACATTCGCCGGTCGCGGGCTTCGCCTTTTCGCTGCTCGTGATCGCGGCTCTCTTCACCAGCTTCTATTCCTGGCGGCTGATCTTCATGACTTTCTTCGGCAAGCCGCGCGCGTCGCACGAGGTCATGCACCACGTTCACGAGTCGCCGCAGGTCATGCTGGTACCGCTTTATCTGCTCGCGATGGGCGCGGTGCTGGCGGGCGTGATCTTCGAGGGCCGTTTCTACGGCGAGGAGTATGCCGAGTTCTGGAAGGGCGCGCTCTTCACCAGCGCTGAGAACGAGCTCGTGGAAGAGTTCCATCATGTGCCGGCGCTGGTGGCCTTGAGCCCCTTCATCGCCATGCTGCTCGGCTTCGTCATTGCCTGGTACATGTATATCCGCTCGCCGCAGACGCCGCGCGTCCTCGCCAGACAGCACCGGGTTCTCTACAATTTCCTGCTCAATAAGTGGTATTTCGACGAACTCTACGACTTCCTCTTCGTCCGTACGGCAAGGGCACTTGGCCGCTTCCTGTGGAAGAAGGGTGACGTCGGCGTCATCGATACCTATGGCCCGAACGGCGTCGCAGCCCGCGTCGTCGCCGTCACCGACAGGGTGGTCCGCCTGCAGACCGGTTACCTCTATCACTATGCCTTCGCGATGCTGCTCGGCATTGCGGCGCTCGTTACCTGGATGATGCTCGGGAGTTCCTTCTGATGACCGCTTGGCCTATTCTTTCAACGGTCACCTTCCTGCCGCTTGTCGGCGTGGTGCTCCTGCTCTTGATGAACGGCGACAGCGAAAGCGGCCGGAAGAACGTGCTGTGGATCTCGCTGATCACCACTGTCTTCACCTTCGTCGTCTCGCTCTTCATCTGGATCGGCTTCGACAATGCCAATCCGGGCTTCCAGATGCTCGAAAAGCATGATTGGCTCGGCACCGGCATCGGCTATCACGTTGGCGTCGACGGCATCTCGATGCTGTTCGTCATCCTGTCGACCTTCCTCATGCCCTTCTGCGTGCTGGCGAGCTGGCTCTCGATCGAGAAGCGCCTGAAGGAATACATGATCGCCTTCCTCATCCTCGAAACGATGATGGTCGGCGTCTTCGTGTCGCTCGATATCGTGCTCTTCTACGTCTTCTTCGAGGCAGGCCTCATTCCGATGTTCCTGATCATCGGGGTCTGGGGCGGCAAGGACCGTGTCTATGCGAGCTACAAGTTCTTCCTCTACACGCTGCTCGGCTCGGTGCTGATGCTGCTCGCCATCATGGCGATGTACTGGCAGGCCGGCACGACGGACATCACCGCGCTGCTCGCTTACAAGTTCCCGCCCGCGCTGCAGACCTGGCTCTGGCTTGCTTTCTTCGCCTCCTTTGCGGTGAAGATGCCGATGTGGCCGGTCCATACCTGGCTGCCCGATGCGCACGTTCAGGCGCCGACGGCGGGCTCGGTGATCCTGGCCGGCGTGCTCCTGAAGCTCGGCGGCTACGGTCTCATTCGCTTCTCGCTCGGCATGTTCCCGGTCGCCTCCGACTATTTCGCGCCGCTCGTCTTCGCTCTGTCCGTCATCGCCATCATCTACACCTCGCTGGTGGCGATGATGCAGGACGACATCAAGAAGCTGATCGCCTATTCCTCGGTGGCGCACATGGGCTACGTGACCATGGGCATCTTCGCTGCCAATATGCAGGGTGTTCAGGGTTCGATCTTCCAGATGCTGTCGCACGGCATCGTCTCCGGCGCGCTCTTCCTCTGCGTCGGCGTCGTCTACGACCGTACCCACACCCGCGAGATCAATGCCTATGGCGGTCTCGTCAACAACATGCCTAAATATGCCGTCGCGATGATGGTGTTCACCATGGCCAATGTCGGACTTCCCGGCACCTCCGGCTTCGTCGGCGAATTCCTGACGCTGATCGGCGTCTTCCGGGTCAACACCTGGGTCGCGCTCTTTGCCGCCACCGGCGTCATCCTCTCGGCCGCTTACGCGCTTTGGCTCTATCGCCGGGTGATCTTCGGTGCGCTGGAGAAGGAAAAGCTGAAGGCATTGCTCGATCTTTCGCCACGCGAGCAGTTGATCCTCTATCCGCTCGTCGCACTGACGATCTTCTTCGGCGTATACCCGGCTCCGGTCTTCGACGCGACGGCCGCCTCGGTGGATCTGCTTGTCAACAACTACACGGCCGCCGTGCACGCAGCGCAGAATGTTGCGCTGTCTATGAAATGATGACGGGACTTATCGCACATGACCGCTGAAACAATTCTCCTCAGTCTGCATCTTTCCGCGCCGGAGCTCATCCTCGCGGTCGGCGCCCTTGTCCTGTTGATGGTCGGCGTCTTCTCGGGCGAGCGGTCAGGCCACGTCGTCACCGGCCTCGCTATCGTCTTGCTGCTCGCCTCCGGCCTTTGGCTGCTCTTCGTGCCCACGGAAGGCCTCGCCTTCGGCGGCGTCTATATGGCCGACGGCTTCTCTCGCTTCATGAAGCTGGTGGCGCTTATCGGTTCGCTGGTCGCCCTGTTCATGACGATCGGCCATGCCCGCGAAAACCAGCTCGACAAGTTCGAATTCCCGGTTCTCCTGGTCCTTGCCACCCTCGGCATCCTGCTGATGATCTCGGCCAACGACCTGATTTCGCTCTATCTGGCGTTGGAACTGCAGTCGCTGGCGCTCTACGTCGTCGCCGCGATCAACCGTGACAGTCTGAAATCGACCGAAGCCGGCCTGAAATATTTCGTCCTCGGCGCGCTTTCCTCCGGCATGCTGCTCTACGGCATGTCGCTGGTCTACGGCTTCACCGGTCATACCCATTTTGCCGAAATCGCCCAGGCGCTTTCGGTTGAGGGCGCGCGTTCGCTCGGCCTCATCTTCGGCCTGGTCTTCATCCTTGCCGGCATTGCCTTCAAGATCTCGGCCGTCCCCTTCCACATGTGGACTCCCGACGTTTACGAAGGCGCGCCGACGCCGGTCA
The DNA here is from genome assembly GCF_017357245.1 of Rhizobium bangladeshense. Lineage (NCBI taxonomy): Bacteria > Pseudomonadati > Pseudomonadota > Alphaproteobacteria > Hyphomicrobiales > Rhizobiaceae > Rhizobium > Rhizobium bangladeshense. Next base: position 1,666,582 of record NZ_CP071612.1, read on the forward strand.
CCGCCTTCTTTGCCGCAGCCCCCAAGGTTGCTGCCATGGCGATGATGACCCGTATCGTCATCACCGCTTTTCAACCGGTTCTCGCGGACTGGCAGCAGGTCGTCGTCTTCATCTCGATCGCCTCGATGCTGCTCGGATCCTTTGCCGCGATCGGCCAGAAGAACATCAAGCGGCTGATGGCCTATTCCTCGATTGGCCACATGGGTTACGCGCTGGTCGGCCTTGCCGCCGGCAACCAGACCGGTGTTTCCGGCGTCATGCTTTATATGGTCATCTACATGATCATGACGCTCGGCACCTTTGCGATCATCATGTCGATGCGCCGCAAGGACGGCACTGTCGTCGAGAATGTTAACGATCTCGCCGGCCTTTCCACCACGAACCCGTTCATGGCCGTGGTGCTGACGGCGCTGATGTTTTCGCTGGCCGGTATTCCGCCGCTCGCCGGCTTCTTTGCGAAGTACTTCGTCTTCGTTGCTGCGATCGAAGCCAAGCTTTATGCGCTTGCCATCATCGGCGTTCTCGCCTCGGTCGTCGGCGCCTACTATTATCTGCGTGTCATCAAGCTGATGTGGTTCGATGAGGCGACCGACGAATTCGCTCGTGTTTCTGGCTCTCTGCGCCTGGTATTTGGTCTCTCCGGTCTTTTCGTCACCGCCTATGTTCTCATCGGCGGCCCGATCGGCGGTGCGGCAGAGCTTGCCGCGGCGACGCTCTTCTGATGGTCTCCGGCAGGCAGCGCCGAATATCGCTCGACGATTTCAGGCATGAGGCCCTGTCGGAAACATCGTCCACCAATAGCGAATGCCTCGCCCGGGCCCGGGCGGGCGATCCAGGAAATCTCTGGGTGACGGCCGAGAGGCAGACCGGCGGCCGCGGCCGTCGCGGCAGGCTTTGGGTTTCCGAACGCGGCAATCTCTATGCGTCTCTTTTGCTGATCGACCCGGCTCCGATGGAGCGCCTCGGCTCGCTGCCGCTGGCCGTTGCCGTTGCCGTTCACCAGGCCATCCACAGGGTGCTGCCGCCTGGTGGCGAACCGCTTGAGGTCAAATGGCCGAACGATATTCTCATCGGCCGAAAGAAGACCTGCGGCATCCTGGTCGAAGGCGAGGGGTTGCCGGACGGCCGTTATGCGCTGATCGTCGGTATCGGCATCAATGTTTCGGTCATGCCGGACAATCCGCTCTATCCCGTCACTTGCCTGCGCCAGCACGCAAGCGCAGCTTCGCCGGAGGAACTCTTCGCTCATCTATTCGCGGCGATGGTGGAACTGCTCGAAGTATGGGATCAGGGCCGCGGCATTGCCAAGATCACCGCCCGCTGGCGCGCCATTGCCTGTGGCATCGGCGAAAAGATTACGGTGAATTTGCCGGACCAATCGATTTCCGGACAATTCGCCGGAATTGATGATAATGGCTTGTTGATGCTCGATACCGGCGCTGGCAGGATCATGTCTATTGCCGCCGGTGATGTGTTTTTTGGATAGCGGAAAAAAACGAAAATTATGGCGAAACAGGACGAATTGGTATTCCTGCCTCTGGGTGGCGTCGGCGAGATTGGGATGAATCTTGCCCTTTACGGCTACGGCCCGCCCGAGCATCGCCAGTGGATCATGGTCGATTGCGGCGTGACTTTTCCCGGACCGGACCTGCCGGGCGTCGATCTCGTGCTGCCAGATATCCGCTTCCTTGCCAGCGAGCGAAAGAATCTTAAGGCGATCATCATCACCCATGCCCATGAAGACCATTATGGCGCGCTTGCCGACCTCTGGCCAGGTCTCAACGTTCCGGTTTTCGCCTCGGCATTCACATCGGGTCTGCTTGAAGCCAAGCGCAACTTCGAGAAGGCAACGATCGGCGAAGTGCCGGTGACGCCGTTCAAGGCAGGCGACACGATCAATGTCGGCCCTTTCAGCATCGAAGGCGTCGCTGTCAACCACTCGATTCCTGAGCCGATGTCGCTGATGATTCGCACGCCGGCTGGGAATGTGATCCATACAGGCGACTGGAAGATCGATCACGAGCCTTCGCTCGGCCCCCTGACCGATGAGACGCGCTTCCGCCAGCTCGGCGACGAGGGCGTGCTGGCGCTGATGTGCGATTCCACCAATGCCCTGCGCGACGGTGTTTCTCCCTCCGAGAAGGATGTGTCGGAAAGCCTGCGCAAGATCATCGAGGATGCCGAGGGCCGGGTGGCGATCACCACTTTCTCGTCGAATGTCGGTCGTATTCGCACCGTTGCCGAGGCTGCCGAGGCGGCAGGCCGAGAGGTGCTGCTGCTCGGCAGCTCGCTGAAGCGCGTCGTCGACGTCGCTAGCGATATCGGCCTGATGGAAGGGGTCAAACCTTTCATTTCCGAGGACGAATACGGCTATATCCCGCGCGACAAGGTCGTCGTCATCTTGACCGGCAGCCAGGGCGAGGCGCGCGCGGCCCTTGCCAAGCTCTCCCGTGACGAGATGCGCAATGTGGCCTTTGCGGCAGGCGATATCGTCGTCTTTTCCTCGCGCGCCATTCCAGGCAACGAGAAGGCGATCCAGGACATCAAGAACGGCCTCGTCGAGCAGGGCGTGCATATCATCACCGATACCGAGGCGCTCGTTCACGTGTCCGGCCATCCACGCCGCAACGAGTTGCAGAGGATGTATGAGTGGACGCGGCCGAAAATTGTCGTGCCGGTGCATGGCGAGGCGACGCATCTGACGGCGCACAAGGAGCTTGCCGAGCAATCCGGCATCGCGATCGTGCCGCGGGTGCGCAACGGCGATATCCTGCGGCTGGCGCCAGGTCCGGTCGAGGTGATCGGGGAAGCGCCGCACGGCCGGATCTACAAGGACGGCCTGCTGATCGGCGATTTCGACGAAATGGGTATCGGCGAGCGTAGGAAACTCTCCTATGTCGGCCACGTCGCGGTCAGCGTCGTGCTCGACGCCCGTTATGACATTCTCGGCGATCCGGACCTCGTCTCGATCGGCCTGCCGGTTTATGATGACGAAGGCGAGGAGATGGAGGATACGCTCTACGATGCGGCGATCAGCGCCATCGAAAGCATTCCGCGCGCCCGCCGCAAGGATATCGACATGCTGCAGGAAGCCGTGCGCCGCGCCATTCGCGCGGCTGCAAATCACGCCTGGGGCAAAAAGCCCGTTGTCACCGCCTTCGTAACCAAGGTCTGACCATGCTCGGCCGGGTGAACCATATCGCCATCGCCGTTCCCGACCTCGCAGCGGCGACGGCCGCTTATCGCGACTCGCTGGGGGCCGCCGTATCGCAGCCACAGCCTCTACCGGAACACGGGGTCACCGTCGTCTTCGTCGAATTGCCGAACACCAAGATCGAATTGTTGCAACCGCTCGGGCAGGACTCGCCGATCGAAGCCTTCCTCGAAAAGAACCCGTCCGGCGGCATGCACCATATCTGTTACGAGGTGGACGATATCATCCTCGCCCGTGACCGCCTGCTCGCGGCCGGGTCGCGGGTGCTGGGCGGCGGCGAGCCGAAAACCGGCGCGCATGGCAAGCCGGTGCTCTTTCTGCACCCCAAGGATTTCTTCGGCACGCTGATCGAGCTCGAACAAGCCTAAACCAAATACAGTCGAAGGCGCTTCGCTGCGGCAGAGTGACCTGAAGGCGGCGAAATGGTTCGTTCGCTTTGAGTTGGACGCTATTCCGCCGTATAAGTGCGCCAGCTCCAAGCGACACAGCGCTTCATGCGTTCTGTCGGCAAGACACTACCGGGAAAGATAATGCTCCAGACCTTCCTTCAGGGACTCGCTGTCTACTTCATCATCTGGTGGATGACGCTTTTCGCCGTCCTTCCGATCGGCTTGCGTACCCAGGCGGAAGACGACGATATCGTGCTCGGCACGGTGCCAAGCGCGCCCACCCGCTTTCGCGCCGCCTTCGTCTTTTCGCTGACGACGCTGATCTCGGCGCTGATCTACGGTCTCTGGTATGTCTGCGACATCTATCTTGGCTGGGGCTTCGATGCCCTTCCACAACTCGGGCCCAGCTTCTATTGACGTAGCTTTTGCTCAAACTTTGAGCAGATGTAAATTCAAGGAAAAATCGGTTTCGTCATACCGCCGTCATGCCGTTGCCGCAAAGAGCTCGCGTAACGGAATAAGAGGGTTCCTTTACGGAAGCCATTCGGAGTTTGAATGGGAGAAGAGGGCGAAAAGCCAAAAAAAAACAAGGCTGGAAGCCTTGTTTTAAGTATCGCGTGATCTGTAACCGTTGCCGGGGCTGCGACGAGCGCGCCTAAGATCTGATCCTCCCAAGACTTGACCGCGAATTCGGCAAGAATTTAACTTCCTGCCTGTTTTGTGAGCTAAAGCTAGCTCAAACATTGGGCTTTGTCATTAGCTTTTTTTGCATTTTTGCTACACTCCAGCAAAATTTTTCTGTTGACAAGATTTTCGTTCAAGTCCTTATAAACACGCGCTTTTTCACGCCCTTTCATTTTGCGGGCGCGAACATGCGTGTCCGGGAGGCGGCCGACGGCAGTTGCGGGTTTCCTTCCTGCCGCGAAGCGGCTATGAACGCTCCCACATAACGATGTACCTTCGATTCCGCTCGTCTGCGGGATCTCAACTGCTTCGGAATCGCCATGCGCCTGTCTCGCTATTTCATGCCCATCCTTAAGGAAAACCCCAAGGAGGCGGAGATCGTCTCCCACCGGTTGATGCTGCGCGCCGGCATGATCCGCCAGCAGTCACAGGGCATTTATTCCTGGTTGCCCCTCGGCAAGCGTGTGCTGGACAAGGTCAACGCCGTTATCCGCGAGGAGCAGAACCGCGCCGGCGCCATCGAGCTTTCAATGCCGACCCTGCAATCCGCGGAGCTTTGGCAGGAAAGCGGCCGTTACGACGCCTACGGCAAGGAGATGCTGCGCATCAAGGACCGCCAGGAGCGGCCGATGCTTTATGGTCCCACCAATGAGGAAATGGTGACGGATATTTTCCGCGCCTCAGTCAAATCCTATAAGGACCTGCCGCTCAATCTCTATCACATTCAGCTGAAGTTCCGCGACGAGATCCGTCCGCGTTTCGGCACCATGCGCTCGCGCGAGTTCATGATGAAGGACGCCTATTCCTTCGATCTGACGCGCGAAGCAGCAGAGCATTCCTATAATAAGATGTTCGCAGCCTATCTCAGAACTTTCGATCGGCTCGGCCTGCGCGCCATCCCGATGCGTGCCGATACCGGCCCGATCGGCGGCAATCTCAGCCATGAATTCATCATCCTCGCCGATACCGGTGAATCCGAGGTTTTCTGCCACAAGGACTTCGTCGGCTTCGATATTCCTGGTGAACGGACCGATTTCGACAGCGTCGAAGGCCTGCAGGCGATCTTCGACAAGTGGACCTCTCTTTATGCCGCGACCTCGGAGATGCACGACGAGGCAGCCTTCAACGCCATCCCCGAGGGCGAGCGCCTTTCCGCCCGCGGCATCGAGGTCGGCCATATCTTCTATTTCGGCACGAAATATTCCGAGCCGATGGGCGCGAAAGTGCAGGGGCCGGATGGTAAGGAACATTTCGTTCACATGGGGTCCTACGGTATCGGTCCGACGCGCCTTGTTCCCGCCATCATCGAAGCATCGCATGACGACAACGGAATCATCTGGCCGGCGTCGGTCGCACCCTTCGATGTTGTCGTAATCAACATGAAGTCGGGCGACGAAGCCTGCGACGATACTTGCGAGCTGATCTACGCTGCGCTGACCAAGGCCGGCAAGGATGTGCTTTATGACGACACCGACGACCGGGCTGGGACGAAATTCGCGACCGCCGACCTGATCGGCGTACCTGTCCAGATCATCGCTGGTCCGCGTGCGGTCGCAAACGGCGAGGTCGAAGTGAAGGACCGCAAGACCGGCGCCCGCGAAACGATGACCATCGAAGCGGCGATCAACAGGTTCGTGGCGTAAGGAAACGGAGGCGAAATGGCAGAGGCAGCAGTGGACCGGAGTTCAAAATCCGGCTTGGGTCCGGCTGGCAAGCCATTTTCCACCTTTGAGCGTCTTGTGGCGTGGCGTTATCTGCGCGCCCGCCGCAAGGAGGCATTTATTTCGGTGATCGCCGGCTTCTCCTTCGTCGGCATCATGCTGGGCGTTGCGACGCTGATTATCGTCATGGCCGTCATGAACGGCTTCCGCACCGAGCTCGTCTCGCGCATTCTAGGCATCAACGGCCACATGATCGTGCAACCGGTCGATGGTCCTTTCACCGATTATCCCGACCTCGCCAGTAGGCTCGCCGGCGTGCCCGGCATCAAGATGGCGCTGCCCCTGGTGGAAGGCCAGGTGCTCGCCTCCGCCTCGGCCGGCGGCAGCACCGGCGCTTTGGTGCGCGGCGTCCGCGCTGAAGACCTGACCAAGCTCAAAACGGTCTCGGATAACATCAAATCCGGCGATATGGTGGGCTTTGCCGCCGGTGAAGGTGTGCTGATCGGCACTCGCATGGCCGATCAACTGGGTCTGCGCGTCGGCGACCTCATCACCCTGACCTCGCCGGAAGGTGACATCACGCCGATGGGCGTCAATCCGCGCGTCAAGTCCTACAAAATCTCCGGGCTGTTCGAGATCGGCATGTCGGAATACGACTCCTCGATCATCTTCATGCCGCTCGAGGAGGCGCAGCTCTATTTCAATGCCGCTGGGCTGGTGCAGTCGATCGAGCTCTTCGCCGATCACCCCGATGATATCGCCGCTCTGAGGCCGAAGGTGGAGGAGGCGGCTGGCCGCCAGATCAACCTCACCGACTGGCGCCAGCGCAACCAGACCTTCTTCTCCGCACTCCAGGTCGAGCGCAATGTCATGTTCATGATCCTGACTCTGATCGTGCTCGTGGCGGCGCTGAACATCATCTCCGGCCTCATCATGCTGGTGAAGGACAAGGGCAGCGATATCGCGATCCTGCGCACGATGGGCGCCAGCGCCGGCTCGATCATGCGCATCTTCTTCATGACCGGGGCGGCGATCGGCATCGTCGGCACCATTGGCGGCGTGCTGCTCGGTGTTCTCGTCTGCGTCAACATCGAATCCATCCGCCAGTTCTTCTCCTGGATATCAAGCACCGAGATCTTCAATCCGCAGGTCTATTTCCTCAGCCAGCTGCCGGCCGAGATGCAGCTCAGCGAAACCATTTCGATCGTCGTGATGGCGCTGACGCTCTCCTTCATCGCGACGATCTTTCCGGCCTGGCGCGCCTCCAGGCTCGATCCGGTGCAGGCCCTGCGCTACGAATAAGGAATGCCGTCTTCATGAATCGCAACGTCGTTCTCAAGCTTACCGGCGTCGAGCGCCATTACGGGCAGGGCGATACGCTGCTCCCGATTCTGAAGGGCGCGGATTTTTCACTGTCGAAAGGTGAGATCGTCGCTCTCGTCGCTCCCTCCGGCACCGGCAAGTCTACGCTGCTGCATATTGCCGGGCTCTTGGAACATCCCGATGGCGGTGAGGTCACCATCAATGGCCATGCCTGCGACGGCCTTTCAGACGAGAAACGCACCGCGATCCGCCGCAGCGAGATCGGCTTCGTCTACCAGTTCCATCACCTCCTCCCGGAATTTTCGGCGCTTGAAAACATCATGATGCCGCAGCTGATCGCCGGCCTGTCCTGGAAGGAAGCCGGCGAGCGAGCCGGCCAGCTTCTCGATTATATGCGCATCGGCCATCGCGGTTCGCATCGTCCGGCCGAACTTTCCGGCGGCGAACAGCAGCGCGTCGCGATCGCCCGCGCCGTCGCCAATGCCCCGACGCTGCTTCTCGCCGACGAGCCGACCGGCAATCTCGATCCGGAGACGGCAAGTTACGTCTTCGACGCGCTCGAGGCGCTGGTGCGCCAGTCCGGCCTCGCGGCCCTCATCGCCACTCACAACCATGAACTGGCCGGACGCATGGATCGGCGCGTCACGATCTCCGATGGCAAGGTTGTCGACTTCTAATTCGATTACGGGATGACAAGCCCGCCGCGGTAATCGAGCACATAAGCCTTCCGGCCGCCGACCATGATGCATTCATGGCCGCTGAATCGGTCGCAGCCGCCTTCGCTGCGGTCGATATAGCGGCCGAACGGATGATCGAATTCCATTCCGCCGAGAAAGCGGCCCTCCCCATACATCGCCGACAGCGCCGCCTTGATCACAGTTCCGGCGGCACTGCCATCGATGAGATCGGCCGCGACGACGCAGCCGAAATAATTCATCGCCCAGACGGGTTCGCCGGCAAACCACACCACTTCCTGTCCGGCGAAATCGGTGCCGCCGACGTAACTGTCGAGATATGACCAGTCGCCGCGTTCATAGCCAATATCGTGAGCGCCCGGCCGGCAGGGCGGGCGAGGCACGCCCCCGCCGATATAGGTCGCGGCCTTAGCCTCTACGATGAAGTCGTTCAGCATAGCGGTGTCGAGCATTATCATCTTCCTCCCTGCCTCACCTGATGCCGATATAGCAGACTGCTGAGAACATAAGAAAAACAAAACGGTTCGCATTGCTAGAAGCCAGAGGCAGGCATCAGGCACAGGATGCGTTGGCCCGACCGGTTCGTCCAGGCGATGCAGGGCGGGTTGGAGAGCATGTCAAGACTGGCGCGATGCGAGGTTCGATTCGCAGCTCGCGAGCGGCCCTTTTTCAAAGGCAAGCGGGGAGGAAAAGATTCCTGTTGACATTGGAACATAGATGGAACAAATTGAAAACATAACGAGTAAAGGAGAGCCAGATGACTGACATGATCCGTGATATCGCAGCATTCACCTCCATCGCAATGTTCGTTGCCAGCTTCTCGCTTATCGTCATCGCGATCTAAAGTTTTCGGGGGATCGCATGGCAGTCATGCGGTTCGCACGCCGGTCTTCTTCTGGACATCATCGCCCTCAATGCCGACAATGCGTCCGATTCATTTCGGCTGATTGAAAGGCATATCATGGCGGAGACGCAAACGGGTTCAATTGGTGAGGCGACCGGTGGCGAACCGGGTTTCATCCACCTGAGGGTCCACTCCGCCTATTCGCTGCTTGAGGGCGCCTTGCCTCTGAAGAAGATCCTCTACAAGGCGACCGGCGACAGCCAGCCGGCGATCGCCATCACCGACACCAACAATCTCTTTGTCGCCCTTGAATTCTCCCAGAAGGCAATGGACGAGGGCCTGCAGCCGATCATCGGCTGCCAGGTCTCGATCGACATGGAAGACGGATTGGAAAGTGAAAAGCGCGGCGGTCAGCAGGCACTGATCAAGCTGCCGTCGATCGTTCTTCTTGCGGCGACGGACGCCGGTTACGAAAGGCTGGTTGATCTCGTCAGCCGCGCCTATCTCGGCGGTGATAGCAACCAGGCCATTCATATCAGAGCCTCCTGGCTGGAAGAGTCAGGCACGGAAGGGCTGATCGCCTTGACCGGCGCCCTGACTGGGCCGGTTGACGCGGCTTTCAGGGAAGGCCATCCCGCTCAGGCGGAAGCCCGGCTGCTCACGCTGAAGCGTCTGTTCGGCGACAGACTCTATGTCGAGCTGCAGCGGCACGGCACCTACGACAAGCGGCACGAGCAGAAGATCGTCAGGCTTGCTTACACGCATGACCTGCCGCTCGTCGCCACCAACGAAGCCTTCTTTCCGACTCGCGACGATTACGACGCCCATGATGCGCTGATGGCGGTTGCGCATAACGCCATCGTCTCCGACGACAGCCGTTTTCGCCTGACGCCGGATCACTACCTGAAGAGCCGGGCCGAGATGGCCAAGCTCTTTCCCGACCTGCCGGAAGCGCTCGATAACACGATCGAGATCGCCAAGCGCTGCTCCTTCGTGTTGAAGACGCGAAAGCCGATCCTGCCGCGCTTCACTGGCGCCACCGACGATGCCGAGGAGGCCGAACGCGCCGAGGCGGGCGAATTGCGCCGCCAGGCGGTGGAAGGGCTGGACATGCGGCTTGCCACGCTCGGAATGTCGCCGGGTTACGAGGAAAAGGATTACCGCGAGCGCCTCGAGTTCGAACTCAGCGTTATCGAGCGCATGCGCTTCCCGGGTTACTTCCTGATCGTTTCCGACTTCATCAAGTGGGCCAAGCAGCATGATATTCCCGTCGGTCCGGGCCGTGGTTCGGGCGCCGGTTCGCTGGTCGCCTATGCCTTGACGATCACCGATGTCGACCCGCTGCGCTTCTCGCTGCTCTTCGAGCGCTTCCTCAATCCGGAACGCGTCTCGATGCCTGACTTCGACATCGACTTCTGCCAGGACCGCCGCGAAGAGGTGATCCGCTACGTTCAGGCGAAATATGGGCGCGAGCAGGTGGCGCAGATCATTACCTTCGGTTCGCTGCAGGCACGCGCCGCACTTCGCGATGTCGGCCGCGTGCTGGAAATGCCTTACGGCCAGGTCGACAAGATCTGCAAACTCGTGCCGAACAATCCGGCCAATCCGACGCCGCTCTCCAAGGCGATCGAGGAGGAGCCGAAGCTGCAGGAGGAGGCGGCGAAGGAGCCGGTGGTCGCGCGTCTGCTCGACATCGCCCAGAAGATTGAAGGGCTTTATCGTCACGCCTCGACGCATGCTGCCGGCATCGTCATCGGCGACCGCCCGCTGTCCAAGCTCGTGCCGATGTATCGCGATCCGCGCTCCGACATGCCCGTCACCCAGTTCAACATGAAATGGGTGGAGCAGGCAGGCCTCGTGAAGTTCGACTTCCTCGGCTTGAAGACGTTGACCGTGCTGAAGGTCGCCGTCGATTTCGTCGCCAAACGCGGCATTAAAGTCGATCTTGCGGCCATTCCGCTCGACGACAAGAAGACTTACGAAATGCTGTCGCGCGGCGAGACGGTCGGCGTGTTCCAGGTGGAAAGTGCCGGCATGCGCAAGGCGCTGATCGGCATGAAGCCGGACTGCATCGAGGACATCATCGCGCTGGTGGCGCTCTACCGCCCGGGCCCGATGGAGAACATCCCGGTTTATAATGCCCGCAAGCACGGCGAGGAGGAGGTGGAATCGATCCACCCGATGATCGACCATCTGCTCAAGGAAACCCAGGGCGTCATCGTCTATCAGGAACAGGTGATGCAGATCGCCCAGGTCCTGTCCGGCTATTCATTGGGTGAAGCCGATCTTCTGCGCCGCGCCATGGGTAAGAAGATCAAGGCCGAGATGGACCAGCAGCGTGAGCGCTTCGTCGATGGCGCGGTGAAGAACGGTGTGAAGAAGCCGCAGGCCGACGTCATCTTCGATCTCTTGGCGAAATTCGCCAATTACGGCTTCAACAAGTCGCATGCCGCCGCCTATGCCATCGTCTCATACCAGACGGCCTATATGAAGGCGCATTACCCGGTCGAGTTCCTCGCCGCTTCGATGACGCTCGACATGTCCAACACGGAAAAGGTCAATGATTTCCGTCAAGATGCCAAACGCCTCGGCATCGAGGTGATCGCACCTTCGGTGCAGACCTCCTTCCGCCATTTCGAGACCGGCGACAACCGGATCTACTATGCGCTGGCCGCCCTCAAGGGCGTCGGCGAATCCGCCGTCGACCATATCGTCGAGGTGCGCGGCGACAAGCCCTTCGCCAGCATCGAGGATTTCTGCCTGCGCATCGATCCGCGCCAGGTGAACCGCCGCGTGTTGGAAAGCCTGATCTATGCCGGCGCCTTCGATTGTTTCGGCACGGACCGCGCCCAGCTTGCCGCCGGGCTCGACCGCATCCTCGGCTATGCCCAGCGCGCCCAGGAAAACAAGCTGAGCGGCCAGTCGGATATTTTCGGCAGTACATTGACGTCAGGTCCGGAGAAGATCTCCTTGCCGCCTTATTCACCCTGGCTGGCTTCGGAGCGGCTGCTCAAGGAATTCCAGGTGCTGGGCTTCTATCTCACGGCCCACCCGCTCGATTCCTACAGCAACATCCTGCAGAAGATGCGCGTGCAGACCTTTGCCGAGTTCTCCGCGGCGATCAAGCAGGGGGCTGCCAATGCGCGCCTTGCCGGCACCGTCATCTCGAAGCAGGAGCGCAAGACCCGCACCGGCAACAAGATGGGCATCATCGTCTTTTCCGACTCGTCGGGCCAGTTCGAAGCCGTGCTGTTTTCGGAGATGCTGAACCAGTATCGCGATGTGCTCGAGTCCGGAAAATCCTTCTTGCTGACCGCGACCGGCGAGGAGCGGCCGGAGGGCATCGGCCTGCGTATCCAGACGATCCAGTCGCTCGAGGAAAAGTCGCTGCAGATGCAGAAGGCGCTGCGCGTCTATGTCAGAGATTCCGGACCGCTGAGAATGGTTGCCGGCCATCTGAACGCCAAGGGCGACGGCCTGGTTTCCTTCATCGTCATCAAGGAGGAGGGCAAACGCGAGGTGGAAGTGGCGCTGCCGGAGAAATACCGCATCACGCCGGAGATCGCAGCCGCCCTTCGCGCCGCCCCTGGCGTCGTTGACGTCGAACTTGTCTGACGAAGAGGCAACCGGGATAAGCCCGGCTGCCTGTCCTTTGCTTTCAGCCGGCCTGTAGCCGGCATGACGCGTCCGCACAGCGGCCTCTGCCAAAGCCCATGATGACCATGCCGATCAGCGTCGCTCCGACTGGCACGATCAAGGCGGTCCGCAGCGCCTCGAGCCGTTCGGACGGGCTGTCACCATCGCCGAGGGCAAGCGTGCCGACGGCGCTGACGGCGGACAGGCCCAAGGCTGCACCGAACTGGAACGAGGTGTTCACCAGGCCGCTTGCCAGCCCCTGTTCGTCTTCGGCGATACCTTCCGTCGCGATGATCGTCAGCGGTCCATAGCCTAGCGAGAAGGCGAGGCCGAGCAGAACCATTGACGGCAACATGGCGGTATAGGTCCAGTCGAGGCCCATGCCGAGGAAGAGCGCGTAGCCGGCGATGGCGAAAGCAAAGCCGCCAAGTACGACGCGTCCGTTACCAAAGCGTTCGACGAGCAGGGGCGTGAGCAGCGGAGCCAGAATGGCATCCATGCCGATAACGATCAGCGCGAGGCTGGTTTCGAAGGAAGACCAGCCCAGTAGCTCCTGCAGATAAAGCGAGACGACGAACTGGAAACCGAAGAAAGCGCCGGTAAAGTGCATCGCCCCGAGATTGGATTGCACAAGAACGGCAGATCGGAAAATCCCGAGCCTTATCAGCGGCGCGCGCGACTTGCGTTCAATGAGAGCGAAGGCGAACCAGAGCACCATGCTCGCCCCTGCTGCCGCGATCGTCCAAGTCAGATCGTTGGCCGCGTGTTCCATCCGTGTCAGCGCATAGGCGGCAAGCAACATGGCGCCGGTCAACGTCAGCGCGCCCGCAATGTCGAATTTTTGCCGCTGGGCGGCGTCTTCCTTCTTCTCTACGATCAGCTTCATGCCGGCCAGCAGCAGGATAGCGGAGAAGATCACCGGTGCGAAGAACACCCAGCGCCAGCCGATGGCTGATAGAAGCCCTCCAATGACAAGGCCGAGCGAGAAGCCGGCCGAGGCGGTGCCGGCATAGATCAGCACGGCCCTGTTGCGCTGCGGTCCCTCTGGAAAGTTGCCGTTGATAAGGGCAAGGCCAGCCGGTGTCATGAAGGCAGCCGCCGCACCTGTCACGAAGCGAGCCGCCAGCAGCATCCAGCCCTCGGTCGCAAAACCGCCGAGACCAGAAAACAGCAGGAATACCGTGAGCGCCGTCAAAAAGACCTTGCGCTTGCCGTACATATCGGCGACTCGCCCTCCGAGCAGCATCAGGCCGGCATAGGCAAGCACATAGGCCGAGACAACGGCGCTCAATGTTGTCGTCGAAAGGCCGAGTTCGGCCCGGATCGAGGGCAGGGCGATATTGAGCATGGCCGCATCGACACCTTCGAGAAAAATCGCGCCACAGAGCACGGTCAGCATACCGGCAGCTCCGGCGCCCATTCTCGCGCTCTCTGCTGCCAAGGGAGGACTTGTAGACATCATGAAGTTCCTTATGCGTGAAGCAGGGAAGAACGAGGATGGTTACATATTGAACCTCGGTTCCCTATTGTAACCAAGGCTGACATAGGGCATGGTTCGAACCCATGGAAGAAGGCACTTCAAACTCACCGAGTGACTGCTGCAGCACCGAGCGCGATTACGACATCCACCAGTGGGATGCGCGGGAGGAGTGCGAGGTGCGTCAGATCCTCGATCGCATTGCCGACAAATGGTCGCTGCTGGTCATTGCGCTGCTCGAAAAGCGCACCCTTCGCTTTACCGAACTGCGCAAAAGTATTGATGGCATCAGCCAGCGCATGCTGACGACGACGTTGCGTCAGCTCGAGCGTGACGGTCTAATCGAGCGGACGGTTTATCCAGTGGTGCCGCCAAGGGTCGATTACGCGTTGACGGATCTCGGCTGCACGCTGCACGATACGATCAAGGCGCTCGTCGTCTGGACGGAAGCGAACCAGGCAAAGATTATTGCGGCCCGCCGAAGCTACGACGAGCGCGCCGTCGAGAAGCTTTGGTAGGTCTCAGTTCTCGCGGGTGACAGTAATGAATTCGGTACCTTCGCCTGTTTCGGAGCCGATGCCCGTATCCGAGATTGTCAAAGTCGAGCCGGGCGAAATCAACGCGTCGATCCGGTGACGGGTTTCGTCCGGAATCGAGATTCGACTGAGCGCCTTGGCGACGGGCCGGCCGCTGATGATCGAGCTTTCCTGATTGGTGATGCCGAGCCGCTTCATCGTCTCACGGGAGAGATTGTTCGTGAGCGTCACTCCGAGCCAGTCCGCCGTGCCGGCGGTCGCATCGATTGCATGCAGCGTCAGGAAATGCGTGCCGAGTGCCAGGCTCGGATCGGCGATTATCACCGGCGCCTCGAATATCGGCTCGAAGGACTGTCGCACCATGATGACGCCGTTCGGCGGCTCACCCCTGCCGGCCGCCGCATAGAGCGATTTGAGCAGGTTGTCGGAGATCAGGTTCCTGTCACCGGCAAATTCTGTAAACCGCAGCGCCTTGAAAGCCTTGATTGCCTGCACGGTCGTCGGACCGAGCAGACCGTCCGGATCGCCGGCAGAAAAGCCGAGCTGGTTGAGAAGGGCCTGGATGTCGATTACCGTTTCGCGCAGCGTCCGGCGCGTGATGAGCATGCTGATCGGCTCGGATGGCGCCTTGGCTTCCTCGGGCGCAACCGGCATCGGCATTACAGCCGTGTTGTTCATCGCCACCTGCACCGGTGCTTCGGTATAGCTTGGTATCGAGGGCCGCAGCTCGACATCCGAGAGGAGCGGCATCGCTGCCGGCGAGTCCGGATGGAAAAGATTGGGGTGGTCGATCGGCTGCGGCGCCAGTTCGCCGTCGCTGATAATGACCGGAACACCGGCGTCGGTCATTCCATAGAGCATCTTTGCGAAGGCGCCGGGCATGCGCACACAGCCGTGCGAAGCCGGATGGCGCGGCACCGAATTGGATTCATGCAGTGCGATGCCGGACCAAGTCAGTCGCTGCATGAAAGGCATCGGCGCGTTCGAATAGAGGTTGGATTCGTGGTACTTCTTCTTTTCGATGACGGAGAAGATGCCGCTCGGCGTCGTGTGGCCTTCCTTGCCGGTCGAGACCTTCGAGGTGGCGACGACCTCGGTGCCATCATAAACCACAAGCGACTGCTTGTTCTTCGAGACGAAGATCTGCAGGGTCCGTGCTTCCGCGGCAAAAGCAGGGTGTACGAGGGCAGTGGCCGACAGCAAGCCGAGGCCGAAGACGAGACGCGAGACCATGATACCCAACCATACGCAATACTGGTCCGGCACATTATGGGACGAAGTTTAAGGAAGGTTTTAAACCCTAGGTCGTTCGTTCGCCCGGAGGGCTGCAGCAGTTCCGCGATATCGGCGCGCAGAAGACAATGGCAAGGCATGTCGGTGAATCAAAGTCTGAGCGGTTTGCTTTAGGCCATTGTTCTGTATGGGCCTCGCAGAGATGTTCTAGAGCCTTTCCGGGTTAGATTGAAGCATTCTGTTTGCTCAAACGGAGTCGGATGGTCGACCGGCCGGCGCGCGTCGTAGCCAAGCCCTACGGCCAAGCCGGCCGTCGATCAGGCGGCCCGTTTCAGCCAACCTCCCGCAGAATCGCCGGACGCACTTGTCGCTTCGCCACGGCGAAGCGTGGGGGCGGGGCATCTCTAGCCAGGATCAAAGGCGATCGGCTCGGACGTACCTTGGGGATGCCCGTCGCCAATCGCCTTTGCCCTGACGAAAACCTGCTCCGGCAGAATGCTTCAATCTAACAGGAAAGGCTCTAGCGATCGCGCTTGCTGCCGCCGAAGGTGAAACCGGTCTCGACTGTGTTCTTGCCGAATTTGTCGCGCAGCTTGTCCATCGCCGCTTCGGCTGCCGCCCGCCGTCCCGACTGCCGGTCGATGAGATCCGGCGGATCGGCGCGGGCAGCGTCGCCGAGATCGGTGACGCCGATGCCGATCAGGCGGAATTTCGTACCGTCCGTCTCCCTTTCGAGAAGCTCGAGCCCGGTGCGGAAGATCCTGTCGGCAAGCTGGGTCGGATCCTCGAGCTTGCGATTACGGGTACGCGTCTTGAAGTCGGCGCTCTTCATCTTCAGCACCACAGTCTGCCCGGCAATGTCGTTCTTCTTCAGCCGCCAGGAAACCTTTTCCGAAAGATTGCGAAGGATCGGCACCAGATCGTCGTAGCGTGCAATGTCGTCGAAGAAGGTCGTTTCTGCCGAAACGCTCTTGGCGGCATCGTTGAGATGCACCTCGCGGTCGTCGATGCCGCGCGACAGCCGGGCGAGCCGCTGGCCGATGCTGCCGTAGCGGCGCATCAGGTCGTTCTCCTCCATCTGCTGCAACTGGCCGATCGTGCGGATGCCATCCGCCTCCAGCGTCGCGGCAAAGGCCTTGCCGACGCCCCAGATCGTGGTGACGGGACGTGGCGCCAGAAATTCAATCGCTTCCTCGCGGCCGATGACGGAGAAGCCGCGCGGCTTCTGCAGATCGGAAGCAACTTTGGCGAGGAATTTGCAATAGGAAAGCCCAACGGAGACGGTGATGCCGATCTCCTTTTCGACGCGGCGGGCGAACTTGGCGAGCGTGCGCGCCGGCGGGTCGTGATGCAGCCTCTCGGTGCCGCCAAGTTCCAGGAATGCTTCGTCGATCGACAGCGGCTGCACCAGCGGCGTCAGATCCTGCATCATCGCGCGCACCTGGCGACCGACCCAGACGTATTTCTCCATGTCCGGGCGGATGACGACCGCCTGGGGGCATGCCTCCAACGCCTTGAACATCGGCATGGCGGAACGCACGCCGTGGATGCGGGCGATATAGCAGGCAGTGGAGACGACACCGCGTTTGCCGCCGCCGATGATAACGGGCTTGTCGGCAAGTTCGGGATTGTCGCGCTTCTCGACGGCTGCGTAGAAGGCATCGCAATCGATATGCGCAAGTGTCAGCCCATAGAGCTCGCGATGGCGCACTAGGCGCGGACTGCCGCAAGAAATGCAGCGGCGCGCCTCAGCCTTCTGCTCGGCAAGGCAGTCGCGACAGAAGCCGGGTGTCTTGTCAGGCGCGGCGGTCATGGTGAGAACAAAGGTTGAACGCCGCGACACTACGCCTTAAGCTGGCGAGTCACAAGAGAGGGCGGGAGCTTTGCCTTTGGATAAAGATTTTCGTTTCGAGCCGGTGACGGCAGAACGGTGGGGCGACTTCGAAACCTTGTTCGGCCCTCAGGGGGCTTTTTGTAATTGCTGGTGTGTCGCGCTGCGCTTGCCGCATTCGATGAGGACTGCGATGACGGCAGACGAGCGCAAGGCGCATATGCGGGAGCGGATCGAGGCGGGACCGCCGCCTGGGATCCTCTGTTATGACGATGGCGGACCGGTCGCATGGGTGCAGGTCGGGCCGCGCCACGACGTGCCGCAGTTCAATTCACCGCGCACCGTCTCGCGGCCACTGGACGAGGACGATGCGCATGATCCCTCCATCTGGGCGGTGAGCTGCTTTTTTCTGCTGCCCAAACTGCGGGGCAGGCGTATGAGCCATCGGCTGCTTGCCGGCGCGATCGACTACGCGCGGTGCCAGGGAGCGCGGTTGGTCGAAGCTTGCCCGATCGATCATGTGAAGCAGTCGAAATCGGTGACGCTCTGCATAGGCTCGACGGCAATCTTCGACGCAGCCGGCTTCAAGACGATTGCCAGACGCAAGGACGGCCGGCCGCTCATGCGGCTGGAACTGCGCGATGGAAGGCGCCGGAAAGGAAATGGGCCTCGATCAACTCGGCCGCATGTCCCCAGTCGGCAGCACGGGTGATGTCGTCGGCTGCCGCCGGCGCGAAACGATGGACGGGCGAATCCGGCATTAGGTGAATGAGCAGGCAATCGGCCATGTATTCCCTGACGGAGTGCAGATTGTGCGCCATATCGTCTATGAAGACGACGGGAAAGGAGCGGCTGGCATGCAGCGCGTGAACAATCGGCCCCTTGGGTTGCTCGCTGGCAAGCAGCGGAAAGAGCAGGCCAGCGCTGTCCAGCAGCCGGCGGCGCTGATCCTGGAACCGTGGCGGCATCGCCGTCAGGAAAAGGATATCGGCCTCCTTCGAAAGCCGGCCAAGCGTTTCGACGACGCGGTCGACCGGCGTCTGCCACAATTCCTGCGCGTCGAAAAAATCTTCGATAAGCCGGCTGACCCGTTGGCCCTCGATCTCCGTGCCGTCCGCTTTCGAAACGATGTTGCCGTGAAGTCGAAACGATCGCGGCAGGAATTCGTGACCCAGGCTTTGAAGAAAGTGCTGGAAGGGGTCGATGAACTGCAGCACGACATCATCGACGTCGCAAACGATGAGCGGCCGCTTTCCGAGGCGAATCTGCGAAAGATCGAGCTCGGTCACGCTCAGTATTCCCCCGAATCGAGCCCCGGCGAGGAGAAATGCCGCCAGGCGGCGGTCACCGTCTCCGGGCTAAGACCGCTCGCCGTGCAGAAGGCCATCGCCGTCGGCTCGTGGTTCATCAGGAAATCCATCATGCCTGAGAGGAACCCCGGGTCGTTGACCGCGTTGCGCACCTGCTCGGGCGCCACTCCGGTGAGGGCGAGGAAGCGGCCGAACATGTCGGGATCGGCGGCAAGCCAGCCGAGCACGGCAATCGCCGTCTCGTGCGGGTCGGCCGCCTGTTGTTTCGAGGTCTTGAAGTTGCTTTGCATTTCGGGGGGTAAGTTACCTTTTCTTCAACCAAATACGGGTAGCGTGCGCTATCGGTTTCACGGAGCTATTCATCCGCATGTGCATTTCTCATGGGACGAACCGCTGCGCGAACGGACGTAGGGACAGCTTGTCATGCCCAAACAGGTGATGATTGTAGAAGATAACGAGCTCAACATGAAGCTCTTTCGCGACCTGATCGAGGCGTCCGGCTATACCACGATCCAAACCAGAAATGGCATGGAGGCGCTCGATCTGGCGCGCAAGCATCGTCCCGACCTCATCCTCATGGATATCCAACTGCCGGAGGTCTCCGGCCTCGAAGTCACGAAATGGCTGAAGGAAGACGACGAGTTGCACGTCATTCCCGTCATCGCCGTGACGGCTTTCGCGATGAAGGGCGATGAGGAGCGGATCCGCCAGGGCGGCTGCGAAGCCTATGTCTCCAAACCGATTTCGGTTCCGAAATTCATCGAGACGATCAAGACCTATCTGGGCGATGCCTGACGCATCGGAAAGACGCTTATGACCGCGCGAATACTGGTGGTTGACGATATTCCGGCCAACGTGAAGCTGCTTGAAGCGCGGCTGCTTGCGGAGTATTTCGACGTGATGACCGCCGCCGACGGTTATGAAGCGCTGGCGATCTGCGAACGCAACCAGGTCGATCTGATCCTGCTCGACATCATGATGCCCGGTATCGATGGTTTCGAGGTCTGCGAGCGGCTGAAGGCCAGTCAGAAGACTGCCCATATTCCTGTCGTGATGGTCACCGCACTCGACCAGCCGGCCGATCGCGTACGCGGTCTGAAGGCCGGCGCCGACGATTTTCTCACCAAACCGGTCAACGATCTGCAACTGATCTCGCGGGTGAAGAGCCTGCTGCGGCTGAAGACATTGAGCGATGAGCTGCGCATCCGCGCCGACACCGCTCATACCATGGGCATGGGCGATCTCATGCGGGCAGGCGAGGGTCGTGGCGACGAGGCCGGCCAGGTCCTATTGGTCGATGGCCGCGCCAATTCGCAAGAGCGCATCATCAGGGCGCTGAAGCCCGTTGCCGATGTGCTTGCGCTCTCCGATCCGCAGGCCGCCCTGTTCGAGGCGGCCGAGAACACGTTCGATCTCGTTATCGTCAATGCCAATTTCGACGATCACGATCCGCTTCGCCTTTGCTCCCAACTGCGCTCGTTGGAGCGCACGCGCTTCCTGCCGATCCTGATCATTACCGAGCAGGGCGCTGACGACATGGTCGTCCGCGCTCTTGATCTCGGCGTCAACGATTACATCATTCGTCCCGTCGATCCTAACGAGCTCGTCGCCCGCAGCCTGACGCAGATCCGTCGAAAGCGTTACAATGATCGACTGCGCGCCAGCGTCAAGCAGACGATCGAGCTTGCGGTGACCGATCCGCTGACTGGCCTTTACAACAGACGTTATCTCGACAATCACCTGAACGTGCTCTTCAACCGGTCGATGGCGCGGGGACGGCCGCTTTCGGTGCTGATTACCGATATCGATCGTTTCAAGCAGGTGAACGATACCTACGGCCATGACGGCGGCGACGAAGTGTTGCGCGAATTCGCAAATCGCGTCCGTTCTACTATCCGCGGCGCCGATCTCGCCTGCCGTTACGGCGGGGAGGAATTCGTCGTGGTAATGCCGGACACCTCTCCGGAAGTTGCCGCCGCTGTCGCCGAGCGTCTCCGCGCGGCTGTCGAAAGCGCCCCTTTCATGCTGAAGCGGTCAAGTGAAGCGCTGAGCGTTACCGCTTCCTTCGGCATCGCCTCGCGCTTTGGCGCGGTGCTAACCCCAGACCAACTAATGAAGCAGGCCGATCTTGCTCTTTACGAGGCCAAGAATACCGGCCGGAATCGCGTGGTCGCTGCGGCTGCCTGACGAATCACTCTGGGTGGCCATACGCTCCATTTGCGGGTTTTCCACTGCGGTAAGCGGTTTATTACGGATCTTTAACCTTCGCCCGTGCGGCGCAGCCTGAAAATTCTGCAATCCGATAGCCCAAAAATGGACTCCTGGCGTTGCTGCGGATATGCTGCGGTGCGACAGTTTCCGGCATGCTGGAGGCCCGCTCAAAATGAAATGCGGACTATAAAATTATGTCCACTGCCAACAGACTGAAATAGAGCGCGGCGGCATCACCTTACGTAAGGGGAGGGGATGCTTAAGTTATCATGTTATATTGTCGAATTTCTTCGACTTCGTCACGGCTAGGCTTTGCCATCAAGCACAGCCGTCAAATCTTTGTATGTGCCAAAACTGGACTTTTAACCATAGAATCAAGCTCAGAAAATTCATCATTAAGAATTTGTTGATTTTCTTTCATTTCTGCGCAAATTATCGGCTCATAAAAGAAGCGCTCCCGCAGAGGAGCTGTCGATACCCCATGATGCTCAGGTCCGCCGCATCTCCTGGGTCGTGGGGTCGGTCGGCTAGTAGGCAAGTCATAACGGTTCCTCGTGCCGTTTTGCATGCTGGCCGACCCCCTTTCAGAAAAACGCCGCCGCTTCCGGAAGACGGAAGGGCGGCGTTTGTCTGTTTGCGCTATCATTTTGCACGGGGCGGGGACATAAAAAAACGCGCAACCGGAAGGCGCGCGCTTTTCCAAATCCGTCAGGCCAAGCGATTACTTGATCTTGGTTTCCTTGAACTCGACATGCTTCTTAGCGATCGGGTCATACTTCGTCTTCGTCATCTTGTCCGTCATCGTACGGCTGTTTTTCGTCGTGACGTAGAAGAAACCGGTGTCGGCTGTCGACAGCAGCTTGATCTTAATTGTTGTAGCCTTGGCCATGGTCGTCCTGCCTTTAAGAAAATGAAAGCCGTGGAAGCCGGATGGGCTCCACGGCAAATTCTGGCGCGAAACTACGAATCTCGCCCGAAAAGTCAAGTCCGTTTTCGAATGAACATCAATCTGATGCCGGAAAGTATGGCATAGAGACCGAAGAAGGCGGCAATCGCCCAAGCAAAACCGTTGTTTCCGGCAACATCGATCGCTGCACCGATCACCTGTGGCCCGGCCACGGTTCCCATCGCATAACAGAAGACGAAGGCGGCATTGGCCGCGGCCAGATCAGAGCCCGTGAGCCGCGAACCGAGATGGCTGAGGCCGACCGTGTAGAGGCCGGAGACGCAGCCGCCCCAGAAGAGCAGGATCCCGGCCATCAGCAGCCAGTTGTTGACGAGGATCGGCAGCATCATCGAGCCGACAAAGCCCATCAGCGCCATCGCGGCCAGAAGCGGCCGCTTATCGCCGATGCGGTCGGAGAGGAGGCCGAGGGGAATCTGGAAGATCACGTTGCCGACGCCCATCATGGTGAGCAGCAGCGCCGCCTGCGATTCGGTGAAATGGGCGCGCACGGCAAAAATCGGAAAGAGCGACAGCCCGCCCGCTTCGACCGCGCCGAAGATGAAGACGGCCGCCGTCGCCGTCGGCACCAGGAAAACGTAGCGCATGAAATGCAGTTCGGGTTTTTCCTCGAGTATCGGGCTTTCGTAGCGGGCGATGAAAATCGGAATGGCGGCAAGCAGGATGGCGCCGGCGCCGATCAGGAAGGGGAAGATGCCGTCGCTGCCGAGCATGGAAAAGAGGAGGGGGCCAGCGGCGAAGCCGAGGGAAAGCACGGTCGCATAAATGCCGAGGACAAAGCCGCGCTTGGATGGTGGCGAGGCGGCGTTGATCCAGAATTCGGAGAGGATGAACAGCGTCGTCGTTGCGCCATGGAAGGCGAAGCGCAGCGGAAACCACATCCAGAAATCCTGGGCATAGTAGAAGCCGAGTGCACTCAGCGCTGAAATCAGCACCGCCCACAGCATCGTCGGCGCAACGCCGTATTTATGGGCAAGCTTGGTGGTAACAGGTGCCGCGGCCATCGCTGCAATGCCTGCCATCGCCGTGTTTAGGCCGATCAGGGTGGACGAGATGCCGCGTTTTTCGAGGATGATGCTGAGGAGGGGGAGGCCGAGGCCGATTGCTATGCCAACGGCTGAAATGGACGAGATGGCTGCCACCAGAGAAGGCCAATGGATTTCTTCGATATCGCCTGGTGTGCCGTTTCTCGGCTGAGACATTTATCCATCCTTACAAAGCTGAGCGAGCGAATCGACCTCTCGCCTCACATAGAAGGACACAGACGTGCCAAATCCAGGTGACGAGCAGCGTTTCGCAGTATTTCCGATGTGATCTGCGGAATGTAAAGCCTGTTCAGACAAGAAAAGCTTACCATGTCAAGTCGTTGCGGATCATTGACTTCCGCGTGTCGGTGGTGGTCGGTGGAGGCTGGGACTACACGCTAAATATGTCTGGAAGGTGAAGGCGCTCAATCCGGCCGGCGGGGAAGGTCGTAATCATCGGGACTGTCGCTCTCTCCGCCGAAACCATGCATACGCAGCGCCCATTGCAGGCCGATGACGCCGCCCTTGATCGGCTGGATCGAGGCGAGCGCGGTAATGACGGTGATCGGTGTCCATACGGCAAGATGGACCCAAACCGGCAACACGAAGGTCAGATCGGTCAGCATGTAGCCGCCGACGAGGACGTGGCCGAGGACCAGGATGACGATATAGGGCGGCAGGTCGTCGGAGCGATGGTGATGCATCGCCTCGCCGCAGGCGGCGCAATGATCGACAGGCTTCAGGAAAGCGCGAAACAGCTTGCCGTTGCCACAGGCCGGGCAGCGGTTCGTCAGCCCGCGCCTGATCGAACGCCCGAGCGGACGCTCGGCCTCGGGCCTATCCCCGTAGCGGGCAACCGGATCGGTCGGTGTGCTCATCGCATCTTCCTCTTTCAGGTCAAAAGCACGAAGCTCCTGGCCGGGCCATTGCAGCTTTTCGTCACAACGGCTTAACGGCGTCCGCGCGGAGGCCGCGTTCCCGCCTTCTTGCGCACCTGGCCCCTTTCGCGGCGGCCGGCTTTATGGAAGGACCGCGCCGCCGTCGGCATCTCGCGCCCTTCGCTCAGCATCTCGAAACGCAACGCGCCGGCAAGTGGGATTGCTTCCGCAAGCTTCACGGTGACGCTGTCGCCAAGACGATAGCCAACGCCCGTCTTTTCACCCGCGAGCGCCTGATGCGCCTCGTCATAGATGAAATAATCGGTGCCGAGCGTAGATATAGGGACAAAACCGTCGGCCCCATAGTCCGGCAAGGTGATAAAGAGCCCGGATTTTGTAACTCCGGAGACGCGGCCGGCGAACTCCTCACCCACTCGGGTGCTCAAATGATGGGCGATCAGCCGGTCGATGGTCTCGCGCTCGGCCGCCATCGCTCGGCGCTCGAAGGTCGAGATCTCGGCGGCGATATCGTCGAGTGAGGCTTCTTCGTCGGGGGTGATGCCGCCTTCGCCGAAGCCGAGCGAGCCAACCAGCGCGCGATGCACGATGAGATCGGCGTAGCGGCGGATGGGCGAGGTGAAGTGGGCGTATTTCATCAGGTTGAGGCCGAAATGGCCGATATTCTCGGGACTGTAGATCGCCTGGCTTTGCGAGCGCAGCACCATTTCGTTGACCATGGTCTGGTGCGCCGTGCCTTCCGCCTTTGCTAAAATGCCGTTGAAACTGTTGGCGCGCACATTGCCGCCCTTGGCGAGCGAGATGCCGAGCGTCGCGAGGAACTCGCGCAAGACTTCCTGCTTGGCCAGCGTCGGGCCGTCATGGATGCGGTAGACCAGCGGCTGGCGCTTCTTCTCGAGCGTTTCGGCGGCGCAGACATTCGCCTGAATCATCATTTCTTCGATCAGCTTGTGCGCATCGAGCCGCGGCGGCACGAAAACTCGATCAACGGTGCCGTCGGGCTTCAGCAGGATCTTGCGCTCCGGCATGTCGAGTTCCAGCGGCTGGCGCCGGTCGCGTCCCCGCTTCATCACCCCGTAAGCGTGCCAGAGCGGTTTCAGGATCGGCTCGAGCATCGGTCCGGTCTTGTCATCCGGTCTTCCGTCGATTGCCGCCTGTGCCTGCTGATAGGAGAGCTTGGCGGCACTCTTCATCATGATGCGATGAAATGTATGGCCGATCTTGCGGCCTTCGCCCGAGAAGCTCATGCGCACCGCGAGCGCCGGGCGGTCGACGCCTTCCTTCAGCGAGCAGAGATCATTGGAGATGCGCTCAGGCAGCATCGGCACGACGCGATCGGGGAAATAGACGGAGTTGCCGCGCTTCAGCGCCTCGCGGTCGAGTGGCGAATTGGGGCGGACATACCAGGAGACGTCGGCAATCGCCACAGTGACGATGACGCCGCCGGGATTATCGGGCGAGGGGTCGAGCTCGGCGTAAACTGCGTCATCATGGTCCTTGGCGTCGGCCGGATCGATGGTGATCAGCGGCACGTCGCGCCAATCTTCGCGATGCGACATGGTCGCCGGTTTTGCTGCTTCCGCCTCGGCAATGACATCAGGCGGGAAGACGTGCGGGATGCCGTGCGCATGGATCGCGATCATCGAGATCGCCTTTTCCGAGCCGACGGAGCCGACGACAGAGAGAACCTTGGCCCGCGGCAGGCCGAAGCGGCCGAGGCGCGCGACTTCGATCTCGACGAGGTCGCCGTCCTTGGCGTCGCCGGTATAGTCGGGATCGATCACCATCTCTTCGCCGCGCCGTTCGATCGGCAGCAGCCGGCCGCCGCCGCCCGGCGTACTACGGAAGACGCCCATCAAGGCGCCGCGGCGCCTGTCGATCACCTTGATGATACGGGCCGTATAAGCCGGCCCGCCGCGATCAACGGCCGGGAAGATCTTCGCCAGGATGCGGTCGCCGAGGCCGGCGACGGGCGCCTTGCCCTTGCCCTGGCGGCCTGCGGGCGATTGCTGGCGGATGGCGACGGCAGGCGCCACACCCTGGTCCTCCGGCCATTCCGCCGGCCGGCCAATCAAGTCGCCGTCCTTATCGCGCGTCGTGATGTCGAGAACGGTGACGGGGGGAAGGGCGCCGGGACGAATAAGCGACTTGCGGCTCTTTTGCAGCATGCCTTCCTGCTCGAGCTCCTGCAGCATATGTTTGAGTTCGACGCGGCTGTCGCCTTTCAGGCCGAAAGCCTTCGCAAGTTCACGCTTTGAAGCCTTCTGCGGATGTTCGGCGATGAAACGCAGGATCACTTCGCGCGAGGGCAGCGTTCCGTGGACGATGTTGAGCGGGTCGACGGCGGAAGCATCCTTGCCGTCGCGGCCGATCTTGCCCGGGCGCTTGCCCGATAGGTTCGTTCTGTCGCGCGGTGTCCTGCTCACGTCAGCTCTTTTTCGATTTTGCGGGCGCCTTCGCCTTCGTTGCTTTCGGCTTGGCGGCCGTCTTGGTTGCCTTGGCTTCGGCCGCCGCCGCTTTCGGCTTGGCTTTCGCCTTGGCCGTCTTGCCTGCGGGGGCCTTGCCGGCTTTTTCGGTGATCAGCGCAAGCGCCTCTTCGATGGTGATTGCCTGCGGATCCTTGCCCTTCGGCAGCGTTGCGTTGACCTTGCCCCAGTTGACATAGGGGCCGTATTTGCCGTCGCGAACAGTGATGGCACCGCCATCGGGGTGATCGCCGAGCGTCTTCAGCGCCGCCGGTGTGCTGCGCGAGCCCCGGCCCGGCGCCTTGTTGGCTTTTTCGGCGATCAGCGTCACGGCACGGTTGAGGCCGACGGAGAAGACGTCCTCCACGGATTCCAGATTGGCATAGGAACCGTCATGCAGAAGGAACGGACCGTAGCGGCCGATGCCCGACGAGATCATCTTGCCGGTTTCGGGATGTTTGCCGATATCGCGCGGCAGCGAGATCAGCGCCATCGCCTTCTCATAGTCGATATCCTCAGGCTTCCAGCCCTTCGGCAACGAGGCACGTTTGGCCTCCTTGCCGTCACCGCGCTGGATATAGGGACCGAAGCGGCCGGAACGGAGCGTCAGTTCCTCACCGGTCGTGGGGTCGGCGCCGAGGCTCTTCGGCTCGTTGAGCGCGACACCCTCTGCTTCTCCACCATTTTCGGAGGAGAGCTGGCGGGTGTAGTTGCATTCGGGATAATTTGAACAGCCGACGAAGGCGCCGTATCTGCCAAGCTTGAGCGAAAGATTGCCGGTGCCGCAGACCTGGCAGATCCTGGGGTCACCGCCATCCTCGCGTTTCGGGAAGACGAGAGGCGCCAGCGCCTCGTTCAGCGAGTCGAGCACGTTGGTGACGCGCAGTTCCTTCGTGTCTTCGATCTGCGCGAAGAAATCCTTCCAGAAATCGCGCAGCACCTGCTTCCAGTTCAATTCCCCGGCGGAAATCCGGTCGAGCTTTTCCTCGAGGTCGGCGGTGAAATCATATTCGACATATTTGGTGAAGAAGCTTTCGAGGAAAGCCGTCACCAGCCGGCCCTTGGCCTGCGGGATCAACTTGCGTTTGTCGATCGTCACGTACTCACGATCGCGTAGCGTCGCGAGCGTCGCGGCATAGGTGGAAGGGCGGCCGATGCCGAGCTCTTCCATTTTCTTGATCAGCGACGCTTCCGAATAGCGCGGCGGCGGCTCGGTGAAATGCTGGGTCGAATTGATCTTCTGCTTGGCAAGCGTCTCGCGCGCATTGATCTCCGGCAGGCGACCATCCTCGTCGGCATCGTCGCTCTGCTCGCCGTCCTCCTTCTGGTCGGTATAGGCGGCGATGAAGCCGTCGAAGCGGACGACCGAACCGACGGCGCGCAGGCCTGCCTTCTCGCCCTTATTGTCGGCGATGATTTCGGCCGTCGTACGCTCGATTTCCGCCGAAGCCATCTGGCTGGCGATGCCGCGCTTCCAGATCAGGTCGTAGAGCCGGATCTGGTCGGCGTCGAGGAATTTGCGCAGACGATCGGGCGAGCGGTTGAAATCTGTCGGGCGGATCGCCTCGTGCGCCTCCTGGGCGTTCTTCGCCTTGGTGGAATAGAAGCGGGCCTTGTCAGGCAGGTAGCGTTCGCCGAACTGTTCGAGGATTGCGCGTCGTGCCGCGTCGATCGCCTCCGGCGCCATCTGTACGCCATCGGTACGCATATAGGTGATGAGACCGACGGTCTCGCCGCCAATATCGACGCCTTCATAGAGCTTCTGAGCGATCTGCATCGTGCGCGAAGCGGAGAAGCCGAGATTGGATGATGCCGCCTGCTGCAGCGTCGAAGTGGTGAACGGCGGGCCCGGGTTGCGCTTGACCGGTTTTGCTTCGACCGTGTCGACGATATAGCTGGCGCCTTCGAGCAATGCCTTCAGGCGGCCTGCATCCTCGCCGTTGCCTATCGCCCGCGGCTGCAGCCGTTTGCCGTTTGCCGAAACCAGCCTTGCCTCGAATTCGTCGCCGCGCGGCGTCTTCAGCAGCGCCGAGATATTCCAGTACTCTTCCGAAATGAAACGCTCGATCTCGGTTTCGCGGTCGCAGACCAGGCGAAGCGCCACCGACTGGACGCGACCGGCCGAACGCGCGCCCGGCAGTTTGCGCCACAGCACGGGCGAAAGATTGAATCCGACGAGATAGTCGAGTGCGCGGCGTGCGAGATAGGCGTCGACCAGCGGCACGTCGATATCGCGAGGATCGGCCATCGCGTCGAGCACGGCTTTTTTAGTGATCGCGTTGAAGACGACGCGCTTGACGGACTTGCCGTTCAGCACGCGCTTCTTGTTCAGCATGTCGAGGACGTGCCAGGAAATCGCTTCGCCTTCGCGATCGGGGTCGGTCGCGAGAAATAGCCCGTCGGACGACTTCACCGCGTCGGCGATGTCCTTCATCCGCTTGGCCGAGGCGCCGTCGACCTCCCAGAGCATTTCGAAATCCTGATCGGGGAGAACAGAGCCGTCCTTGGCAGGCAGATCGCGCACATGGCCGAAGGAGGCGAGCACTTTGTATCCCGAGCCCAGATACTTGTTGATCGTCTTGGCCTTGGCAGGCGATTCCACCACTACAACATTCATGATGATTCTCTAAAAAAGACTCCGCGCCGGCGTGGGAGCCAGCGCAACACGCAGCGCAACTTGGATACTGGCCCTCCGACATGGACAGGGAAATCGCCGCGGTCAAGGGGTTTGCTACAATTTTACTTCTTGCCTACGGTGCAATCGAGGGGAGTTTGTGTGCTGAATGCAATTTCAAGTGGCGCAGACACCGGATTCGACACGCTGCTACTGCAGTACGCAAGGTCACTCGCTCATATCGCGCGAGCTTCAATCGGAAAGCGAGACGAGGCCGCCCTGATGCCGATGCAGCCTGCCCGAAATATCGAGTTCCAGAAGGATGAGATAGACCGCCGATGCCGAAAGGCCGGTGTGGCGAATGACGTCGTCGACCTCGACAGGCGTCGGCCCGAGTGCGTCGATGATGCGCATCCGGTCTGAATCGTCGGGCGGCATCGTTATTGCCCTGCTCTCGCGTGCCGGCTCCTCCGCCATCGACAAAGGGAAGAGGTCGAGTTGCGCAAGCGGCGCCAGGGCTTCGATGACATCGGCAGGCTCAGTAACGATCGACGCGCCATCCTTGAGCAGACCGTTTGTGCCATGACAGCGCGGATCGAGCGGCGAGCCGGGCACGGCAAACACCAGGCGGCCGAACTCGCCGGCAAGGCGGGCCGTGATCAGCGAGCCCGAGCGCATCGCTGCTTCGATGATCACCACGCCGAGCGCGATGCCAGCGATCAGCCGGTTCCGGCGCGGGAAATCGCGGGCGCGGGGCTCCCAGCCGAAGGGCATTTCGCTCACCGCCAGGCCGTTGCCGCCTGTTATCTCTTCGATGAGGCCGAGATTTTCCGGCGGATAGGGCTTGTCAAGACCGCCGGCAAGGGCCGCGATCGTGCCCGTGCCGAGGCTTGCCCGGTGCGCTGCCGTGTCGATGCCACGCGCCAGGCCGGAGACGACCGTGTAACCTGCCCGGCCGCAGTCGCGCGCCACCATCGCTGCGAATTTGGCGCCTGCGGCCGAGGCGTTGCGGGAACCGACGATGCCAACGGCCGGTCGTTTGGCGGCAGCAAGCGCGCCCTTGACGGCAAGAAGCGGCGGCGCGCCGTCGATCTGTTTCAGCGCCTGCGGGTAGTCCGGCTCGCCGATGCCGACGAAGCGGGCGCCGAAACGATGCGCCGCCTCCAGTTCCCGGTGCGCCTCGGCTTCACTGGCAACCCGGATGGCCCGCGTCGCGCCGCCGCGCGCTGAAAGCTCTGGCAGCGCCGCAAGTGCCGCCTCGGCCGAACCGAAATGATTGATGAGATCGCGAAAGGTCGCAGGGCCGACATTGTCGGAACGGATCAGGCGCAGCCAGGCAATCCTCTGCCTTTCGCTCAGCACTGTGCCTTTCGATCCCGCGCTCGGCGCATCCATTATCCCTTCGCCCCGATCTTGCTTTCCGTTCCCCCCATCAGGCGCGAAATATTTGCCCTGTGTTTCCAGTAGGAGATGAGCGTCATGATCGCCATCACTGCCGCCACCTTTTCATTGCCCAGTATCAGCAGGGCAACCGGAATGACGAGCATGGCGACGAGCGCCGACAGCGAGGAATAGCGGGTAGTGACGGCGACCGCCAGCCAGACGGCGGCGAAGAGCACCACCATGATTGGCGCGACGCCGAGAAGTGTGCCGATATAGGTGGCCACGCCCTTGCCGCCCTTGAATCCGATCCAGACGGGAAAGAGGTGGCCTATGAAGGCAAAGAAGCCGGCGATGATCGCGGCCTCGTCACCGAGGAAATAGCCGACAACCAAGGCGGCCGCCGATGCCTTCAGAGCATCGAGCAGCAGCGTCGCGGCGGCGAGCTTCCGGTTTCCGGTTCTGAGCACATTGGTCGCGCCGATATTGCCGGAGCCGATGCTGCGCACATCACCGAGGCCGGCGGCGCGCGTGAGAATCAGGCCGAAAGGAATCGAGCCGAAGAGATAGCCGATGACGGCGGCCGCAAGTGCGATCGGCAGCGTGATCTGCCATGACATGAGATTGGATAACATGTGCCCCTCAGCCCTCCGTGGCTATCCCCAAGTCCAGCCTTTTCCCCCTCTGGGATGAATGGCGATGATGTCGATTCTAAACTGCGTGGACAAGCTTTCCCGAGACATAGGTCGCAACCGCTCGCCCGCTGAAGCGCGCATCCTCGAACGGCGTGTTCTTCGACCGGGAGAGAAGCATGTCTTTGGCGACAAGCCAAGGCTCATCGAGATCGATCAGTGTGATATCGGCCGCAGCACCCGGCTTCAGCGTGCCGGCATCAAGGCCGAAAATTTGTGCCGGGCGGGTGGACATGGCGTCGATCAGGCGCATCAGGCTGACATGGCCGCCATGGTGAAGTCTGAGGGCCGCCGCCAGCATCGTTTCCAATCCGACCGCGCCGTCGGCCGCCTCGCCGAACGGCAGGCGCTTCGTGTCGACGTCCTGCGGATCATGAGAGGAGACGATGATATCGATCGCGCCGCGTGCAAGCGCTTCGGCCATGGCAACCCGGTCGTCTTCCGGGCGCAACGGCGGATAGAGCTTGAAGAAAGTGCGGTATTCGCCGATGTCGTTCTCGTTGAGCGCCAGATTGTTGATCGAGATGCCCGAGGTCACCTGGGCGCCGCGCCTGCGGGCGCGTTCGATGGCCTCGACCGATTCCGGCACTGAGATCATGGCGGCGTGATAACGTCCTCGCGTCAGCTCTGCCACCCTGAGGTCGCGTTCGAGCGGAATGAGTTCGGCTTCCCGTGGAATGCCGGAGAGCCCGAGCCAGCTGGCGAAAAGCCCCTCATGCATGACACCGTTTGCACCGAGATATTTGTCTCGCGTCTCGCAGGAGATGACGGCGCCAAATTCGCGCGCATAGGTCATGATCCGGCGCAGCACCTGTGTGTTGTGGACGCTGGAATGGGCATCGGTGAAGGCGACCGCACCCGCCTGCATCAAGAGGCCGATCTCCGTCATCTCCTCGCCGGCAAGACCCTTGGTGAGGGCGGCTGCCGGATAAACGTTGACGGCGGCGGTATCCCGCGCCGTCTTCTTGACGAATTCGACGAGCGCGATGTCGTCGATGACGGGATCTGTGTCCGGCATCATGATGATCGAGGTGACGCCGCCGGCTGCCGCCGCCCGGCTCGCCGAGGCGATCGTCTCGCGATGCTCGCCGCCGGGCTCGCCAATATGGACGCGCGCATCGACGAGGCCGGGGGTCGCCACCAGGCCGGTGCAGTCGCGCACGGCAGCGCCTTCCGGCGCGCCCTGGTTCTGCGCCTCTCTGCCGGCTGCAAGGATCACGCCATTTTTAGCAATGATCGTTCCGATCTCGTCGAGATTGCGCGAGGGATCGACGATGCGGACATTCTTGAGGACGATCGGATTGCTCATGCCATCATTCCGTCGGTTCGGGGGCCTTGGTTCTGCGAGACGAGCAGCGTCTCCATGACAGCCATGCGTACTGCAACCCCCATTTCCACCTGTTCGGCGATCACGCTCTGCGGACCGTCGGCCACTTCGGAGGCGATCTCGACGCCCCGGTTCATTGGTCCGGGATGCATTACCAGCGCATCATCCTTGGCGGCCTTCAGCGTTTCGGCGTCGAGTCCGTAGAAGTGATAATATTCGCGCACCGACGGCACGAAGGCGCCGGACATGCGCTCGCGCTGCAGCCGCAGCATCATCACGACGTCGGCGTCCTTCAGCCCTTCCTTCATCGAATGGAAAACCTCGACGCCCATGTCGGCGATGCCGGCGGGCAGGAGGGTGGCGGGCGCAACGACGCGCACGCGCGCGCCCATGGCATTCAGCAGCAGGATATTGGAGCGCGCCACGCGCGAGTGCAGCACGTCGCCGCAGATCGCCACGATGATGCGCGAGAGCTTGCCCTTGGCGCGGCGGATCGTCAGCGCGTCGAGCAGCGCCTGGGTCGGGTGTTCGTGCTGGCCGTCACCGGCATTGACGACCGAGCAGGAGACCTTCTGCGCGAGCAAGGCGGCCGCGCCGGCGCTTGAATGGCGGATCACCAGCACGTCCGGGCGCATCGCATTCAGCGTCATCGCCGTATCGATCAGCGTTTCGCCTTTCTTCACCGAGGAATTGCCGACCGACATGTTCATGACGTCGGCGCCGAGCCGCTTGCCGGCGAGCTCGAACGAGGCCTGCGTGCGGGTCGATGCCTCGAAGAAGAGATTGATCTGCGTCAGCCCGCGCAGGGTCGACGTCTTCTTTTCTCTCTGGCGGCTGATTTTGACGGCTTCGTCGGCCCTGTCGAGAAGATAGGTGATATCCTGCTCGGTGAGGCCCTTGATGCCGATGAGGTGGCGGTGGGGGAAAAAGACCATGACCCTGCCTCTTGCTGTCTCTTGCGGGTCTATAATGAGTGCCGCCCGCCGGGGCAAGCACGCGCTGTGGGCAAAGGCTTATGTCCCATGCATTTTCGTCCGAATTCCGATAGAGCAGATGGGAGCGAATCATAACTTCCGGTTTCCCTTGCCGGGTTCTTGCAATAGAAGCGAACAATGACCTCCGCCAACCGGACTGACGACAAACTCGCAGAACTCAACCAGCCGAGCCTGTGGTCCGGCATCAACGCCTATCGGTCCGATCCCCTGATCGTCGATCTGACGGCGGCCCTGCCGCGCGGCATCCGCGAAGACCTGGAAAATATGGGCCGCTACGTCACCTTGCCGGAGGCGCAGGAGCTGGCGCGCATGGCAAACCAGGGCACGCCGCAACTGCGCACCCACGGCCCGCGTGGCGAGCGCCTCGACGTGGTGGAATTCCATCCGGCCTGGCACGCGCTGATGCGCCGCTCCATGTCGGTCGGCCTGCATTCCTCGGTCTGGGACCCGCAGGCCGATACCGAAGCCAAGGATGAGGCCCACAAGGTACGCGCCGCGCGTTTCTACCTGACGGCACAGCTGGAATCCGGTCACCTCTGCCCGCTGACAATGACGAGCGCTTCGGTTGCCGCGTTGTCGGCTTCGCCCGCGGTGCAGAAGGACTGGGCGCCGAAGATCCTGTCGCGCAAATATGATTCGTCGAACCGGCCCGCCATGCAAAAGTCTGCCGTTACCATCGGCATGGGCATGACGGAAAAGCAGGGCGGCACGGATGTCCGGGCCAACCGAACGGCTGCCGAAAAGGTCAGCGAAGGCATCTACCGGCTCTCAGGTCACAAATGGTTCATGTCCGCGCCGATGAGCGATGCTTTCATCATGCTGGCGCAGACGAAGGAGGGCATGGGCTGCTTCCTCGTGCCGCGCCTTCTGGAGGACGGTTCCGCCAACGGACTGCAATTCCAGCGGCTGAAGGACAAGGTCGGCAATCGCTCCAACGCCTCTTCCGAGGTGGAATTCTCAGACACGTTCGGTTTCCTGCTCGGCGGCCCGGATGCCGGCATCCGCACCATTCTCGACATGGTGACGCTGACGCGGCTCGACTGCGCCCTTGCCTCCTCTGGCATTATGCGCGCCTCGCTTGCCGAGGCCGTCCATCACACCCGCGGCCGCAGCGTCTTTGGCAAGATGCTCGTTAACCAGCCGATCATGACGCGCGTGCTCGCCGACATGGCGCTCGATGTCGCTGCCGCCACCGCGCTGTCCTTCCGCCTTGCCGACGCCTTCGACAAGGCGCGCGGCAATGCCGAGGAAGCGGCCTATGCCCGCGTCATGACGCCGGTCGCCAAATACTGGTGCTGCAAGATCGCGCCCGCGCTGATCTACGAGGCGATGGAATGCATCGGCGGCAACGGCTACATCGAAGAGCGTCCAATCGCCCGTCATTACCGCGAGGCTCCCGTCAATGCCATCTGGGAAGGCTCCGGCAATGTCATGGCGCTCGATGTGTTGCGTGTGCTCAACCGCGGCAAGGATCTATTCGAGACGGTTTTCTCGGGTCTGGCGCGCGATCTCGGCCCCGCCGGCAAGAAGACGATCGACGTGTTGCGCGCTGCCATTGCTCTCTGCGAACAGGACGAAGGCGCGGCACGCCTGCTCGTCGAGCAGTTAGCCCTTGCCGCCGGCGCCGCCGAACTCTACCGGCTCGGGGCAGGGCGCATTGCCGATGCTTTCATCGAGACGCGTCTTGCCGGCGGCTGGCGCTCCACCTACGGCATGCTCGACTCCCGCTTCGACGCCAGCTACATCGTCGATCTGCTCTACCCGCCGGCGGCCTGATCGCAAGTAAGAGCGACGCTCGTTGCCCGGCTCGCCTGTTCGAATCTAAATGTTAGTGGCTAATCCCGTGGCGGTCGTTGCTGCGCCGGGCATGGCATCAGCCATCTCTGCATTCGTCCGCATCTTTGCTGCATGTGTATAAGTTCTTGGAGATACACATCGGCTTCGCGGGTCCCACACCCAGCGATGCGACCACCGCAAACAAAAAAACCGGCCGCGTCGCCGCAGCCGGATCTCATTATTTACGTCCGAAAATCAGCGTTCAAAAGAAGCCACGGCGCTGCCACCAGCCGGCTTTCTTTGGCTTGCCTTCGTCACTTTCGCCATTTTCGCTGCGGGTGGATTTCACCGTTGGCTCGGACGAGGAGATGTTGGATTCGCGATTGGCCCGAACCGGCTTTGCTTCTTCCTGGGCAGGTGCTCCGAGATCGGCGGAGGCTTCGACCACCTCCGGCTCGGCTTCGACGGCGGGCGCTGCCTCTGCTACCGGTTCTTCGACCGGCGATGCGGCGGCTTTACGGCGGCCGCGGCCACGGGCGGGTTTCACCTCCTCCGTGACGACGGCAGCGCCTTCGACAGCGGCCGTTACGGCCTGGCTCTCGCTGGCCTGTTCGGCAACCGCCTCGACAATTTCGGCTTCACCGGGAGCGTTGTCATCGGAAGCGCCTTCGTCTTCGTCGCTGCCGTTATCTTCGCCGGCTTCACCGGCCGTCAGTTCGGAGCCGTCCTCGCGATTGCGGCGACCGCCGCGCTTGCCGCGACGACGGCGCTTGCGGCGCTGTGATTCCTCATTTTCGGCGCGGGCCTCGGGCGCAGCAGCGGCGGTTTCATCGCCCTCACTGCCTTCGTCCTCGCCGTCCTCTTCCTCGTCGCCAGCTTCTCCTGCCGCCGATGCCGGCTGCTCGGCAGTGCCGTTGCGGCCGCGACGGCGCCTGCGACGCTTGCGCTTGCGGTTGCCTTCGCCTTCGCTTTCCGAACGCGCCGTGGCGGGGCGCTCGGCCGCAGCGGCCTTTTCTTCGAGCTCCTCGTCTTCATCCTCATCCGCCTCGATGACGATATCGTCGTCGTCATCCTCCGGAATGGCTGCGAAGTTGAAGAGGCTTTCGATCTTGACCGGATTTTCTACGGCTTCGCCGCGGTCAATTGCGAAATGCTGCGCACCGACCGAGCCGTCTGCGTCGATGATGATCGCTACACCGAAGCGGGCTTCGTAATCGACGATCGTCTGGCGCTTATGGTTGAGCAGGTAGAGCGCGATGTCGGGCGTGGTGCGCACGGTGATGTTGTGCGTCGTATTCTTCAGCAGATATTCCTCGATGCCGCGCAGCACATGCAGGGCGACGGAGGACTGAGAACGGACATGGCCGGTGCCGCCGCAATGCGAGCAGACCTGGGTGGTCGATTCGAGAACGGAAGCGCGGATCCGCTGGCGCGACATTTCGAGCAGGCCGAAATGCGAAATGCGGCCGACCTGAATGCGGGCGCGGTCGTTCTTCAGGCATTCCTTCAGCTTCTTCTCGACGGCGCGATTGTTGCGCTTTTCTTCCATGTCGATGAAGTCGATGACGATCAGGCCGGCGAGGTCGCGCAGGCGAAGCTGGCGGGCGATTTCTTCCGCAGCTTCGAGGTTCGTCTGCAGCGCGGTGTCCTCAATCGAGTGTTCGCGTGTCGAGCGGCCGGAATTGACGTCAATCGAGACCAGTGCTTCCGTCTGGTTCATGATCAGGTAGCCGCCGGAACGCAGCGTCACCTGCGGCTGCAGCATGCGGTCGAGCTGGGCCTCAATGCCGGAGCGAGAGAAGATCGGGTGGATGTCACGATAGGGCTGCACCACCTTGGCGTGGCTCGGCATCAGCATTTTCATGAAGTCTTTCGCTTCACGATAGCCTTCTTCGCCGGCAACGATGATCTCGCCGATGTCCTTGTTGTAGAGGTCGCGGATCGATCGCTTGATCAGCGAGCCTTCCTCATAGACGAGGCAGGGAGCGGTAGACGCCAGCGTCAGCGTGCGCACGTTCTCCCACAGGCGCATGAGATATTCGAAATCGCGCTTGACCTCGACCTTGGTGCGGTTGGCGCCGGCGGTACGCAGGATCACGCCCATGCCCTGCGGAACTTCCAGCATGCGGGCGATTTCCTTCAGCCGCTTGCGGTCCTGCGGGTTGGTGATCTTGCGGGAAATGCCGCCGCCGCGAGCCGTGTTCGGCATCAGAACCGAATAGCGGCCGGCGAGCGAGAGATAGGTGGTCAGCGCCGCGCCCTTGTTGCCGCGCTCTTCCTTGGCAACCTGCACCAGCAGGATCTGCCGGCGCTTGATCACTTCCTGGATGCGGTACTGCTTGCGGGGCTTGCGCTGGACGCGGTCCGGCACTTCTTCCATCGCGTCTTCGGCGCCGACGGATTCGATGACTTCCTCTTCGCCGTGGTCGTCATCGTCATCGTCGTCGTCGCGGTGACGCTTGCTGGCATCGACATCCTCGGAGATCGAGTCGGTTTCCACCATGGCGGCCATCGCGCCGCCGGCGGGGCTGTCATCCTCGTTGTCAATATTCGCAGCGCCTTCGGCTTCGACGTCCGTGGGAACGGCATCCTCGGTCGCAGTCGTCTCGACAGTCGCTTCTGCCGTCTTCTTGCGGCTGCGGCGCGGCCTTGCCTTCTTGGCCGGCGCTTCCTCGACGGTCTCCGGCGATGCCGCGGCCTCTGCTGCGACAGCCTCTTCGGTGACGTCGGCCGCTTCGCCAGCCTCTGCCGGAACGATACCGACATCCGGCTGGTCCTGGGTCGAAAGATCGACGACCGGCGCGGTTTCGACGTGTTCGACGTCTTCGTCGCGGCGATGCTCCTCGGCTTCGGCCCGAAGCAGGGCCTGACGATCGGCGAGCGGTATCTGGTAATAGTCGGGGTGAATTTCGGCGAAGGCCAGGAAGCCGTGCCGGTTGCCGCCGTAATCGACGAAGGCGGCCTGCAGCGAGGGCTCGACCCTCGTTACCTTTGCGAGATAGATATTGCCGCGGATCTGCTTCTTGTGCTGCGACTCGAAGTCAAATTCTTCTATGCGGTTCCCGCGAACGACAACGACGCGCGTCTCTTCCTCGTGAGACGCATCGATAAGCATTTTGTCTGCCATGTAAGCTGTGCTCCTCGGCGTGGCCGCGAGAGCGCATTCCCGACTGCTGTTGAAACAGAAAGAATGCGGTCCACCGTGGCCGCGCCGGATAATGAAAGTCGCGCCTGATGCGAAGGGGAGAGCAGCAGCCAGACCGCAGCCGGAACCATTTCGGTCCGGGGCCTGTACACTTCAGATAAAACCTGCTGCGAAACCATCAACAACCAAGCGTGATCGACAATACGAAGACCGTTTCGGGTCCGATGAGTTTGCTCCCTGAGAGCGTGGTGGCTGATCCACCAATGAAGTTCCGACAGAAGCCGGAAAATCAGGATCCAGTTCTCGGGTTGAAGCGCATGAGACGGCGGACGATGGCCGAGGTGGCGCCAGGTCCAGATCTGGCTGGCAGCCTTTGCGGCGACTCTATCCCGTCAACACTTCTACCCTAAAATTCGTTGTATGTTTTCTCAGTCACAATAGCAAGGGAAAAGCCAAATGTGCCATAATATTGATGGATTTCGAAACGCATAGAAGCTGGGGACAAGCGATTGCGATTCGGCAGGCGGCAAAGCGTTTCGCTCTCGGGCGTCCGCTCCGGTCATGTCCGGTCCATCGCGGTATAGATAAGGTGTGGCGGCTAATTGTTTAAGAGGGCTCGGATCGCGGCGCAGTCCGCAACGCGGCGATCGACATTCGTAAGGCGGGTTCAGACGGCGGTGCTCCTTGCAGGTTGCCTCCTGCCTGGCCTTGCGGGTTCGGCAGAGACGAAGGATCCGTTGCTCGCTTATGGGGCGCGCATCATCGGCGATGATGCCAGAACGCGCATCGTCATCGATTTCGATCGCGAACCGCGTTTCTCTGTCCATTATATCGCCAATCCGGAGCGCATCGTTGTCGATCTGCCGGCCACCGCTTTCGGTTTTCCGGCAAACGATTTCGCCGCCCGCGGCCTCTTCAAGGATATTCGTTACGGCAAGATGGACGAGGAGAGCGCCCGCATCGTGCTGACAACGACAGGGCCGGTGAAACTTTCGCTAGCCAAGGTGCAGGCTGACGAGGCGGGCAGGGGCCATCGCCTGGTACTCGATGCCGAGATGATCGACAAGCAGGCCTTTGCCGAACTGGTCAAGACCCAATCCTGGGACGATCGGGCCGAGGCGGCCCGGGCGACAAGCGCCATTCCGGCACCGGAGAAAACCGCTCCTGGTGATTTCGTCATTGCCGTCGATGCCGGCCATGGCGGCATCGATACCGGCGCGATCGGCGTCGATACCAAGACCGAGGAAAAGCAGGTGACGCTTGCCTTCGCCAAGGCTCTGGCCGATCGGCTGGACAAGGAGCCGGGCATCAAGGCGGTCCTGACGCGCAGCGATGACGAATTCCTGTCGCTTTCCCAGCGCGTGCTGATCGCGCGTCAGAACCATGCCGGCCTGCTCATTTCATTGCATGCCGACACGCTGAAACAGAAGGATATTCGCGGCGCGACCGTCTATACGATCTCGGACAGGGCCTCCGACAAGCTCGCCGCCGATCTTGCCGAGCGCGAAAACCTTTCCGACCAGATCGCCGGCAAGGAGACAGTCGCCGAGCCGCCCGAGGTTGCCGACATCCTGCTCGACCTGACGCGGCGTGAGACGCAGGCCTTCTCGATCTCGCTGGCCGAGAGCGTGCTGAATTCCTTCAAGGACCAGGTCGGCACCATCAACAATCCGCACCGCCACGCCGGCTTCCGTGTGCTGCAGGCGCCCGATGTGCCATCGATTCTGCTCGAGCTCGGCTTCCTGTCGAATGCCGAAGACGAGAAACTGCTGCTCGACGAAAGCTGGCGCAACAGGATCGCCGATCTCCTGACCGAGGCGGTGAAGCGATACCGCACCGGCGTCGTGGCGAATGGCGGCTGAAGAACGCCGCCCGAAAATCCCAGCGCGTTTGCTCAGTCGGCATCCATGAAAACAGAGACTTGGCCGCATCCGATGAATCATGCTCTGAGCGGCGTACTTCGGGTTGTTGGCGGGGAAGGGCGTTGCTTGGATGTGACAGTCCTGATGAAACGCTGCCGCAGCGGTGAATGCGGCGAGCGGGGCCCTATTTTGCTCACATTCGCGCCGTTACTCCGGCTTATGTTTCGCAGTCTGAGGAGCGGAATCGACTTGTGGCGGTAGCGCTCATGGAGTAAGCCGCGCGAAACGTGCAAATTGCCTCGATCTGTGCAATCGTTGCGACTGCGCCGATTGAAGATCGAAGAGACCGGTAGCTGAAAATATGGTTAGACTTCTTGGATATTTCTTCGGAATGGCCTGTGTCCTGTTTCTGGTCGCGGCGGCGGGTATTGCCATCTATCTCGCCAATGTCGCCAAGGATCTCCCGGACTACGCCGTTCTGAACAGCTACGCGCCGCCGGTGACGACCCGCGTGCATGCCGGAAACGGCGCTCTCATGGCCGAATATGCCAAGGAAAAGCGTCTCTTCCTGCCGATCCAGGCCGTTCCAGATCGCGTCAAGGCCGCTTTCCTGTCAGCCGAAGACAAGAATTTCTACAATCATCCGGGCGTCGACCTTACCGGTCTCGGCCGCGCAATTCTCGTCAACCTGCAGAATTTCGGTTCCGGCCGTCGTCCCGTCGGTGCTTCCACAATCACCCAGCAAGTGGCTAAGAACTTCCTTTTGAGCTCGGACCAGACGATCGACCGCAAGATCAAGGAAGCAATCCTCTCGTTCCGTATCGAGCAGGCCTACAGCAAGGACAAGATTCTCGAGCTCTACCTAAACGAGATTTTCTTTGGACTGAATTCCTATGGCATCGCCGGCGCCGCGCTCACCTACTTCAACAAGTCGGTCACCGAACTGACCGTCGCCGAGGCCGCCTACCTGGCATCGCTGCCGAAAGGCCCAGCCAATTATCATCCGTTCCGCCATCCCGAGGCAGCGCTCGAGCGCCGCAACTGGGTCATCGACCGCATGGTGGAGAACGGCTATGTCAGCCAGAGTGACGGCGCGGAAGCCAAGAAGCAGCCGCTTGGCGTCACCGCCCGCACCACCGGTCCCTCGCTCTTCGCTTCCGATTATTTCGCCGAAGCGGTGCGCCGCCAGCTGATCGATCAATATGGCGAGAAGGTTCTCTACGAGGGCGGCCTTTCCGTGCGCACTTCGCTTGATCCGCAGATGCAGCTCGCCGCCCGCAAGGCACTGCAGGATGGCCTCGTAACCTATGACGAGCGTCGTGGTTTCCACGGGCCCATCAAGCAGATCGACGCGAGCGGCGACTGGGGCAAGGCGCTTGCCGATATTCCCGCCCTGTCCGACGTTCCGGAATGGCGCCTCGCAGTCGTGCTCGCCGTCTCCGACGATAACGTCGACATCGGCCTGCAGCCGGCCAAGAACGGGAGCGGCAAGGTAGCGGCAGACCGTCAGCGCGGCACCATCGACGCCAAGAACATGCAATGGGCTTTCCGTTCGGCGGACGGCTCCCGCAAGACGGCGAAATCTCCGACCGGAGTCTTGAGTGCGGGCGACGTCGTCTATGTCGAGAAGCT
Organism: Rhizobium bangladeshense; assembly: GCF_017357245.1. NCBI lineage: Bacteria > Pseudomonadati > Pseudomonadota > Alphaproteobacteria > Hyphomicrobiales > Rhizobiaceae > Rhizobium > Rhizobium bangladeshense. The sequence goes on from NZ_CP071612.1 coordinate 1,708,399, forward strand.
CGGTGACAACGCCTCGACCTCCTACCGTCTGCGCCAGCCGCCGAAGGTGCAGGGCGGCCTTGTCGCCATGGATCCGAAGACCGGCCGCGTGCTCGCCATGGTCGGCGGCTTCTCCTATGCCCAGTCCGAATTCAATCGGGCCACCCAGGCGATGCGCCAGCCAGGCTCGTCCTTCAAGCCCTTCGTCTACGCAGCGGCTATGGACAATGGCTATACGCCGGCCTCCGTCATCATGGATGCGCCGATCGAGATCGTTTCGGGTGGCCAGGTCTGGAGGCCGGAAAACTATGGCGGCGATGTCGGCGGCCCGTCGACGCTGCGCTCGGGCATCGAGCATTCGCGCAACCTGATGACGGTGCGCCTCGCCAACGATCTCGGCATGAACATCGTTGCCGAATATGCCGAACGTTTCGGTATCTATGATCACATGCTGCCGGTTCTTTCCATGTCGCTCGGTGCTGGCGATACGACAGTGCTGCGTATGGTCTCGGCCTATTCGGTCATCGCCAACGGTGGCAAGCAGATCAAGCCGACATTGATCGACCGCATCCAGGACCGCTACGGCAAGACGATCTTCAAGCATGAGGAGCGCCTGTGCGAGGGCTGCAATGCCGGTGACTGGCAGAACCAGGAAGAGCCTAATGTCGTCGACAACCGCGAAACCGTTCTCGACCCGATGACCGCCTACCAGATCACCTCGATGATGCAGGGCGTCATCCAGCGCGGCACCGCCGCAGGCAAGATCGATCTCGGCGGCCGTGACGTCGCCGGAAAGACCGGCACCACCAATGACGAGAAAGATGCCTGGTTCGTCGGTTTCACGCCGGATCTGGTCGCCGGCCTCTATATGGGTTTCGATACACCGGCGCCGCTTGGCCGCGGCGGTACGGGCGGCGGTCTCTCCGCCCCGATTTTCAACGAATTCATGCAGACCGCCGTCAAGGACATGCCGGAATCGAAGTTCGTCATTCCATCAGGCATGAACCTGATCCCGATCGACCGCAAGACCGGCATGGCAGCCGCCGACGGCGATCCGAACACCATCGTCGAGGCCTTCAAACCCGGCACCGGCCCGGCCGACAGCTTCTCCGTCATCGGCATGGACAGCACCATGGCGCCGGAGGAGATCCTGAAGACCTCGCCGCAGGCCAACCAGGCCGTCCAGACCGGCACGCCCGGTCTGTTCTGACCGAGATCTGAATTTTTGAACGCCCGCCGCGGCCCTTTACATCCGCGGCGGGCGTCTCTATGTCACCAGCACTTGAGAAGACCGAGACAGAGAAGCGGAAAATGCGAGCGGAAATCGAAAACGTGGTCGATGAAACCAAGCAGGCTATCACCCTGCTGAGGAGGCATCTTTGACTGGGACCAGGCGATAAGGCGACTGGACTGGTTGAACAACAAGGCAGAGGATCCGAACCTCTGGAACGACGCTGCCGAAGCGCAGAAACTGATGCGCGAGCGCCAGCAGCTCGATGACGGCGTCAACGGCGTCCGGCAGCTCGAACAGCAGCTGAAAGACAATGTCGAGCTGGTCGAACTCGGCGAGGAAGAAGGCGACGAAGGCATCGTCAAAGAGGCCGAGGATGCCTTGAAGGCTTTGAAGACCGAGGCCGCGCGCCGCCAGGTGGAGGCGATGCTGTCCGGCGAGGCCGATGCCAACGACACCTATCTCGAAGTTCATTCGGGCGCCGGCGGCACCGAAAGCCAGGATTGGGCGAACATGCTTTTGCGCATGTACACCCGCTGGGCGGAACGCCAGCGCTTCAAGGTCGAACTTCTCGAAGTCCATGACGGCGAAGAGGCGGGGATCAAGTCCGCGACGCTGCTCGTCAAGGGCCACAACGCGTATGGCTGGCTGAAAACGGAATCGGGCGTGCATCGTCTGGTGCGCATTTCGCCCTATGACAGCAATGCGCGTCGCCATACGTCCTTCTCATCGATCTGGGTTTATCCGGTCGTCGACGACTCGATCAACATCGAGATCAACGAAAGCGATTGCCGCATCGACACCTATCGTTCGTCCGGCGCTGGCGGCCAGCACGTCAACACGACGGACTCGGCCGTGCGCATCACCCACATCCCGACCGGGATTGTGGTGGCCTGCCAGCAGGAACGTTCGCAGCACAAGAACCGCGCCAAGGCGTGGGAAATGCTGCGTGCCCGGATGTACGAAGCAGAGTTGAAGAAGCGAGAAGAGGCCGCGAACGCCGAAGCCGCTTCCAAGACGGATATCGGTTGGGGTCACCAGATCCGCTCCTACGTGTTGCAGCCTTACCAGCTGGTCAAGGACCTGCGTACCGGCGTCGCCAGCACCGCTCCGGACGACGTGCTCGACGGCGATCTGAACGAGTTCATGGAAGCTGCACTTGCCCATCGCATCAGCGGCGCCGCCGATGCCGTCGTCGAAGATGTCGACTGATAGTCAGCATTATGGAAATCAGAAAAGCCCTGGAAACGGGGCTTTTCTTTTGTTCAGGCTATCGCGCCGACGTCGCCATGATGAAACAGCGCTGCCGATAGGTCGGCAATCTCGTCATGAACGGCCGCCCGCTTGATGCCCGGCGGATCGGTGAAGAGCTCGGCCGCAAAGGCAAGGCCGAGCCGTGTGCCCTCGGGCACAAAAACATAATGCCCGAAGCCGCCTCCGAAGATTTTCAGGACGCTACGGGTCAACCGGTGATGAAGCCACGAAGAGCATTCCTCGGCCGGTGCCGCCTTGTCGGCGTCGCCGACAAGGATAAGAGTGGGCGCCCCGACAGTCTTCAGGCTTTCCTCCCCGAAGCCGAGTACGGAGCGGCCGGGCGCGCAGAGAACCGCCGCTGTGATCCTGTCGTCCCGATAGGATCGTGACATCCGGGACCATGATTCGCGAAACACATCGCTGGTGCAAAGCAATGAGGGGATATGATCGGCGAGGTCGGGAAATTCCCTTGGCCCTCGCGGACCCCCAGGCTTCAGCCTTGACGGTTCGAACTGCGAGAACTGGGCGATAGCGCCGAGAAGCAGCGTCACGCTATAGGCTCCGGCCGAAAATCCGGCCGCGAATGCACGGTCCGCATCGATCCCACCCGCAAGATCGCCGAGCCAATCGTCACAGCGGTCGAGCATCAAGCTCAGGTCCGGCGCCCGTTCCCAGAGACAGGCAAAACCTTCGGCACGATAGGGCTCGTTGCTTGTATTGCCGTGATGGTCGACGCCGAGCGCCGCAAATCCGCGATCGACGAGGCGCCGCGCCAGCCATTCCAGCCCTGCCGCCGATCCGCCGGTGCCGTGTGACAGAAGGACGAGGGGATAAGGCCTGCCCGAGGGCCGGATCGGTGCGTCGCGAGCGACCGCCGCCTTCCGAAACCAGCTTCTTTCCTGGATATCGCATTCCCGCACGTCATCGGCGGCCGGATACCACAGCGACCAGCGGACCGGCCTTGGACCGGCTGCGTCCCAATTCGGTCTTTGGTCGTCGTATAGGACGCCCTCGCGAAAGCCGAGTTTCATCATTGCCGCCTGTGCGAACAGCGTCTCACTGCTTAATTGGTCGCTTTCTCGATGGTGATGTCACCGAGTTCGTCGATCAGCACGGTCCAGCCATCCGGCTCGGCCGCAGGATCGGTCTTCAGATAGATTGTGGCGAAGAGGCCGGGTTGCTTGATGACGCCGCGCGAATTTTCTGGGCGGATATCGGTCACGTAAGGCTTCAGATCGCTGATCTCCTGCAGCTCGACGGTTGAGGCAATCGCCGGACCGGTCTCGGTCTGGGCGACCTGCTGCAGATAGACTTTCGACGTCCTGTCCGGCTGACGCACGGCAAAGAGCTTATAGTAGCCGTGGCGCTTCCCCTCAGGGTCGGAAACGCTCTCAGCAGCAGCGGGCGCCCGCTCGACGGCCGGCGCATTCCCGTCGTCCTCCCAGTAGCCGGTGCTGGTCGCGAAAATCACAGAAGCCGGCAGGATTGCATCCTGCGCGGGAGCGGCGATCGCGGCGAAGCATCCGACGAGGAAAATCGCGGTCATCAATGTCAGGCGCATTGCTATCATATCAATCCTTGAACTGCTCGGCGAGAATACGGTCGGACCAGGAGCGGTCCGGATCGGAGAGGATACGCGCCGTCATATGCTCCGACTGGGCGATGCGGACATGCAACACGGATTTGACTTCCGTATTGTCTGCCACCGCATTCACCGGCCGCTTCACCGGCTCGAGCACGTCGATATCGACAGTCACCTTGTTCGGAAGCAGGGCGCCCCTCCAGCGGCGCGGCCTGAAAGCGCTGACCGGCGTCATGGCAAGCAGTGGCGCCTCGAGCGGCAGGATCGGCCCATGGGCGGAAAGATTATAGGCCGTCGATCCGGCAGGGGTGGCCACCATCAGCCCATCGCAGATCAGTTCCTCCAGACGCACGCGCCCGTCGACCACGACCCTCAGATTGGCAGCCTGATAAGACTGGCGGAAAAGATAGACCTCGTTGATGGCGAGCGCCGTGGAACTGGTACCATCGGCGTTGGCCGTCGTCATCTTCAAGGGACGGAAGGCGTTTTCGACGGCGACGCAGATACGCTCCTGAAGCCGTTCGGTGCTGTAATCGTTCATCAGGAAGCCGACCGAGCCGCGATTCATGCCGTAGACCAGCTTGCCCGAATTCATAGTGCTGTGCAGCGTCTGCAGCATGAAGCCATCGCCGCCCAGCGCGACAATGACATCAGCCTGGTCTTCCGGCACGTCGCCGTAGATGCGAATCAGCTCTTCGCGCGCTGCGAGCGCCTCCATCGTCGGCGAAGCGATAAAGGAAAGCGTCTGGAATGAACGGCCCATGCAATGCCCTTTGTGAAGCTGCTCTAGCTAAAGGATAAATGGCAGTTGCGACAAGGCCGTTTTGCATGAGAAGGCGTTTTGGATACGCCGACCTGCCTGCGCCGGCACGGATTTCCCTTTACAGGATCGCAGAATCTGTTAGTTGGGCAGCTATTGCCCTTGTAGCTCAGTTGGTAGAGCACCTGATTTGTAATCAGGGGGTCGCGGGTTCGAACCCTGCCGGGGGCACCATCCCTCTTTGCGCGACCGGCGCGTTTTCCTTGATGAACCTGCCTGAAGGATTGCTTCAGCAGCAATTCAGCCGCTGCGGCGCAGTGTCTCCTCATCGTCAATGAGGAAACAGCCATGAAGTTCGCGCTTTTTCTGACCGCAGCCATTTCCCTCGGTGCGGCCTTTGCGGCCTTTGCGCCTGCCGCAACCATGCCCGTCGGCCGGCCGCCGGTCTCCGCGCAAAACGGTATCGTCCAGGTTCATGACAGCTGGCGACACGACAGTTGGCGAGACGACCGTGACTGGCGCGGTGATCGTGACTGGGGCGATCGCCGCGATTGGCGCCGATCCGAATGGCGTTATGAACGCCGCCATTGGCGGCCATGGCGTGCAGAGCGCTGGGAAGAGCGCCGCGAGTGGCGCCGTTACGATCGCGACATGCCGCGGCTATACCGCAGCTGAGCATAAGGCGTTCGCCTCAATGCGCGACGGGTTCGTTGACTCTCGCCTCAATCCTGTCGCCATTGCCGGTCTGTCCGGCACCGGAAGGTGACATCATCGCGATGCTGAGCACAGAGGCGACCATGACGGCGACGATGGCGATCATTATGCGCATAAGCGTTTAATCCTCGTTCGGCTGGGGATTAACGCGCAATCGTCGTCCGCGTTCCTCTTGGCCTATTGCACCGGTCCCGGCGTCGCGGGGCCGGGCGTCGTCGGCGACAGGGGGTCGGGCTGGCGGACGGGATGCGACGTGTCCACCCAGATGATGCTGAGGATGATTCCCACCAACGCCGCAATGAAGAGGATACCGAAAATCAGCGGTCGAATGGCCATATAGGAATCCTCCTTCTTGCTTGTGACCGGTCGCTACGATCGATCACTGCCCGATCATAAAGCTCCAGAAGGTCATTCCAAGGCAGAACTGGCTTTTTCCCGGCTCTAGCCTTGCGTCGCGATCAGCGCGCAGCCTTTGCGCCGGACTCCGGCTTGAGGTAGAGCCGCGCCGCATAAAGCGCGATTGCCGCGGCATTGGAAACGTTCAGCGATTTGATTGCGCCGGGCATGTCAAGGCGGGCAAGCGCGCTAACGGTTTCGCGCGTCTTCTGCCTCAGCCCCTTGCCCTCCGAGCCGAGCACCAGCGCCACCTTGTCGCCTGAGAAGGTGCTTTCGAGCGGCGCCGGCCCTTCCGAATCGAGGCCGATCGTGGAAAAGCCGAGCTTGTGCAACTCACCGATCGCATCGGCGAGATTGGTGATCTGTATATAAGGTATCAGCTCCAGAGCACCCGAGGCGGATTTGGCGAGCACGCCTGACTCGGTCGGGCTATGTCTCTGGGTGGTGATAACGGCACCGGCATTGAAGGCAACTGCCGAGCGCATGATCGCGCCGACATTGTGCGGATCGGTGACTTGGTCGAGCACCAGCAGGAGAGGGCTGTCCTTTAGCGCCTCGAGCCGGCGCGTCGGTAGCGGCCGTGTTTCAAGCATGACGCCCTGATGGATAGCGTCGGGACCCAGCACCTTGTCGATCTCGTGCGGCGGGACGATTTCGAAGGGAATGCCGAGCGTATCGACATCGATTTCCAGACGCGCGAGCGCATTCTGCGTCGTAAACAGCTTGATCTTCTTGCGCTCTGGATTGTCGAGGGCGGCGCGCACCGTATGCAGGCCGTATAGATACACTTGGTCGGGCGCGAGCGCCGGCGGCTTCCAGTCCTCGGCTCCACGCCTGCGCTTCTGTGGCTGGGGCGTCGGAATCTCCCCGCGTTCGCGCTTGGCGTCACGGTGCGCACGCCTCAGATTGGCGTAGTGCGTATCCTTGGCTGATGGGTCTGACGCGGCCTTGCCGCCGGATTTGTTGTCTTTGCTCATGCGGCTTTATAGCCATGGCGTTCGCTGCCGCATAGGCTTTCTTTCATGTGCCGGCTTTCGGCAGTGAATGAAATTTTTCGTGTTTTTTCCATTGTCATCGTGTTGACAGACGGAAATGCTCCGGTCATATACGCGGCGCAGACGACGGGCGGCAACGCTTCGAAGTCTGACGAACTTGGTCTTCAAGATCCGGACGAAAACTGGAGAGATGCCCGAGTGGTTAAAGGGGACGGACTGTAAATCCGTTGGCTCAGCCTACGTTGGTTCAAATCCAACTCTCTCCACCATTCGTCATCGGATCTGACCATCCCGCGGGTATAGCTCAATGGTAGAGCAGCAGCCTTCCAAGCTGAATACGCGGGTTCGATTCCCGCTACCCGCTCCAATCTCCCGTAAGCCAGACGGTAAGATCCCACCCACGCTCGTCGCGAGCGATGTTTCCGGCCGCGGCGGAAAGCCTGCCGCCCGTTGCTGCAGGCGAGGAATGTCAATGCCGGCGGCTGCGGCTCATTCCTGGGATCCGTTCGATTTTCTCTAAGATTTCAGCGAATTTTGGAAGGGCCGAGGCGAATCGCCTTGCAGGCGGCGAATTGTCTCCCATATGCGCTGTCACGCCAAGATTGGCGTCTGTAATTAGGTCTTGCGCAATTTCGCCGAAAGCCTTAAACGGCGGCACTAAACCGGTTCGCCGGGGCCACCATTTCGTTCACAGGAAGCATTCAAATGGCAAAGAGTAAGTTTGAGCGCAACAAGCCGCACGTCAACATTGGCACGATCGGCCACGTTGACCACGGCAAGACGTCTCTGACGGCAGCGATCACGAAGTACTTCGGTGAGTTCAAGGCGTATGACCAGATCGACGCGGCTCCGGAAGAGAAGGCGCGTGGCATCACGATCTCGACGGCGCACGTTGAGTATGAGACTCCGAACCGCCACTACGCGCACGTCGACTGCCCCGGCCATGCCGACTACGTTAAGAACATGATCACCGGTGCAGCGCAGATGGACGGCGCGATCCTGGTTTGCTCGGCTGCTGACGGCCCGATGCCGCAGACGCGCGAACACATCCTGCTGGCCCGCCAGGTCGGCGTTCCGGCGATCGTTGTGTTCCTGAACAAGGTCGACCAGGTTGACGACGCCGAGCTTCTCGAGCTTGTTGAGCTTGAGGTTCGCGAGCTTCTGTCGTCCTACGACTTCCCGGGCGACGACATTCCGGTAGTCAAGGGTTCGGCGCTTGCTGCTCTTGAAGATTCGGACAAGAAGATCGGCGAAGACGCGATCCGCGAACTGATGGCTGCGGTTGACTCCTACATCCCGACGCCTGAGCGTCCGGTTGACCAGCCGTTCCTGATGCCGATCGAAGACGTGTTCTCGATCTCGGGCCGTGGTACTGTGGTGACCGGCCGCGTCGAGCGTGGCATCGTCAAGGTTGGTGAAGAAGTCGAGATCGTCGGCATCCGTCCGACGTCGAAGACGACGGTGACCGGCGTTGAAATGTTCCGCAAGCTGCTCGACCAGGGCCAGGCTGGCGACAACATCGGCGCGCTGATCCGCGGTGTTAACCGTGACGGTGTCGAGCGTGGTCAGATCCTGTGCAAGCCGGGCTCTGTCAAGCCGCACAAGAAGTTCAAGGCAGAAGCCTACATCCTGACGAAGGAAGAAGGCGGCCGTCATACGCCGTTCTTCACCAACTACCGTCCGCAGTTCTACTTCCGCACGACCGACGTTACCGGCATCGTGACGCTGCCGGAAGGCACGGAAATGGTCATGCCGGGCGACAACGTCACGGTTGACGTCGAGCTGATCGTTCCGATCGCGATGGAAGAAAAGCTGCGCTTCGCTATTCGCGAAGGCGGCCGCACCGTCGGCGCAGGTATCGTCGCTTCGATCGTCGAGTAACCTTTCAGGTTATCCACAATCACGGAGACCCCGCTGGAAACAGCGGGGTTTTTCGTTTTTGATTGATCCGAGCCGTTTAACAGGTGTTGTAAAAATACCGTTAAAAATGCCCGTCACAGTATTTTGTTCATCTCACGTTCAGAAAGCAGTTGTGATTGGCTCATTTTAGTCCAGACTCCTCCTTGTAAAGAGGAGAGTCGGGATGATTCCAAAGGCCACATTCGTCGCGACGATATTCGCAATGTATGTTTTCACGATGTTTTTCATCGCTGCGATTCCGCAAGAGGTCGTTCAGTCGGCCGGAGCACAGATTAATGAGGTAAGCATCGTCAAGTGACGTGCTTTCCAGTTCATCGCAGGGGGGGCTGCGGTGATAGGGCAATAATTGGCCAGGTGCTCCCGGATCGGGTGCTCCTGGCGCGGCGGGGTTAACCCCTTGCAGGACGCTCGCTTGCTCTTCGCGCGGAAGCGTCTAACTATGCCTCCGGTTTCATGATGCGGAGGACATTTCCATGAAGAAGCGGATTCTATTCACAGGCGGTTCCGGCAAGGCAGGTCGCCACGCCGTGCCGTGGCTCGTCAAATCAGGCTACGAGGTTCACAACCTCGATCTCGTGCCGCTGGACAGCCCCGGCGTCACCAATCTCATCGCCGACATCACTGATAGCGGCCAGGTCTTCAATGCGCTGTCGATGCATCGCGATTTTCCCGATCTCGACGCGGGCAGGGGCGTTCAGCCCTTCGATGCCGTCGTGCATTTCGCCGCCATTCCGCGCATCCTGATCAAGCCCGACAACGAGACCTTCCGCATCAATGTGATGGGCACTTACAACGTCATCGAAGCGGCGGTGAAGCTCGACATCCGGAAGATCATCGTCGCGTCGAGCGAGACGACCTACGGCGTCTGCTTCGCAGAAGGTCATCGCGATTTCCACCAGTTTCCGCTGGAGGAGGATTACGATGTCAATCCGATGGATTCCTACGGGCTTTCCAAAGTGGTCAACGAAAAGACGGCGCGCGCCTTTGCCGAAAGGTCGGGCTTCGACATCTATGCGCTGCGAATCGGCAACGTTATCGAGCCGCACGAATACGAGAGGTTCCCCACCTATTTTGCCCATCCCGAGATGCGCAAGCGCATCGCCTGGAGCTATATCGATGCTCGCGACCTCGGGCAGATCTGCCATCTCTGCATCGAGAAGGACGGGCTCGGTTACCAGGTCTTCAATGCCGCTAACGACACCGTTTCGGCCAATACGCCCTCGAGGGAGCTTGCAAAGCGATTCTTTCCGAACGTGCCCTTCACCCGCGAGATCGCTGAATATGAAGGGCTGCTTTCGAACCGCAAGATCCGGGAAGTGCTGGGGTTCAAGGAAGAACACGACTGGCGGAAATATGTGAGTGTCTGAAGGCTTTCCGGCCACGCGCTTGAAAGCCGGACGCTTTCAATGCGCATAAGGGCTTTGAAAATCGAAAATCGTGCTTGCCAATCCGCTGCCGCCGTCTTAAAGGGAGCGCCATGCATTTCGGCAGCGATTTGCGGGCCTTGGCCCGGGCGCTGAAGGATAGGCATGAAGGGGTATAGCTCAGTTGGTAGAGCGGCGGTCTCCAAAACCGCAGGTCGGGGGTTCGAGCCCCTCTGCCCCTGCCATCTTCCCTGATGCGGACAGCGCGGCGGCGCTCGCGGCATCCGGCCGGGGATCGATCGGTGGCAAGTAATTTCGTTAAACTTCGGTTTCCCTCTTGTGTATTCGGAAATCGGTGTTTATTTAGGGTTCAACAGACACGCGGTGCGTGGGGCTGATAGTTTCAGCTTTACGCGCCGTAATTGCGTGGGCAGTCGATGGCATCCAAATCCAATCCATTTGCGTTTCTGCAGCAGGTCCGCTCCGAGACGTCCAAGGTCACATGGCCGTCGCGCCGCGAGACGATGATCTCGACGGTTATGGTGCTGGTGATGGTGGTTTTTGCCGCGCTGTTTTTCTTTGCCGCTGACCAGTTGATCGGCTGGGTCCTGAGCTTCGTGCTCAATATCGGCAACTGATACGGGTGGAGATGAAAATGGCGGCACGTTGGTACATCGTCCACGCGTACTCGAATTTTGAAAAGAAGGTGGCTGAAGACATCGAGAACAAGGCTCGCCAGAAGGGGCTTGAGCACCTGTTCGAGAAGATCCTCGTGCCGACCGAAAAGGTTGTGGAAGTGCGTCGCGGCCGCAAGGTCGATAGCGAGCGCAAGTTCTTCCCGGGTTATGTCCTGGTCCGCGCCAATCTGACGGACGAGGCTTACCATCTGATCAAGAATACACCGAAGGTCACCGGTTTCCTCGGCTCCGACAATAAGCCTGTTCCGATTCCGGATTATGAAGCCGAGCGCATTCTCGGCCAGGTTCAGGAAGGCGTCGAGCGGCCGAAGGCATCCGTTACATTCGAGATCGGCGAGCAGGTCCGCGTTTCCGACGGCCCCTTCGCCTCGTTCAATGGCACGGTTCAGGATGTGGACGAAGAGCGTTCGCGCCTGAAGGTGGAAGTGTCGATCTTTGGCCGTGCAACGCCGGTCGAACTGGAATACGCGCAGGTCGAGAAGGTCTGATTGCTGGAGATTGGAGGCTGGTCCTTGTGACCTGCTTCCCGCGGACCTGGTCCGCATCCGCGTGGAAGGTGAGGGGTCTTAGCCAGACGCCAATGATCCGTACCACGCAACCGCAGCCGCCGGAGCGATCCGGCATCACGGGCCGGGCGACCGGCCGTTCATGAAAGGCAGAGAGATATGGCTAAGAAAGTTGCAGGCCAGCTCAAGCTTCAGGTCAAGGCAGGATCGGCAAACCCGTCCCCGCCGATTGGTCCGGCGCTTGGTCAGCGTGGCATTAACATCATGGAATTCTGCAAGGCGTTCAATGCCGCCACGCAGGAAATGGAAAAGGGTATGCCGATCCCGGTCGTCATCACCTATTACCAGGACAAGTCCTTCACCTTCGCAATGAAGCAGCCGCCGGTCAGCTACTGGCTGAAGAAGGAAGCAAAGATCACCTCCGGTTCCAAGACGCCCGGCAAGGGCCCCAAGGCCGGCTCCCTCACCAAGGCTCAGATCAAGACGATCGCAGAAGCCAAGATGAAGGACCTGAATGCAGCGGATATCGAAGGCGCAATGGCGATGATCGAGGGCTCTGCCCGCGCCATGGGCCTGGAAGTGGTGGGTTAAGATCATGGCTGGTAAGCGCACACGCAAGATCAACGAAGGTGTTGATCCCACCAAGCTTTACGCTCTGACCCAGGCCATCGGCATGGTCAAGGAGCGGGCTACCGCGAAATTCGATGAAACCATCGAAGTTTCGATGAACCTGGGCGTTGACCCCCGCCATGCGGACCAGATGGTTCGCGGCGTCGTCAACCTGCCGAACGGCACGGGCCGTACGGTTCGCGTCGCCGTCTTCGCTCGTGGCGCCAAGGCTGACGAAGCCAAGGCTGCCGGTGCCGATGTTGTTGGCGCTGAAGACCTCGTCGAAATCGTCCAGGGCGGCAAGATTGAATTCGATCGCTGCATCGCCACCCCCGACATGATGCCGCTCGTCGGTCGTCTCGGTAAGGTTCTCGGCCCGCGCGGCATGATGCCGAACCCGAAGGTTGGCACGGTCACCATGGACGTCGCCGGAGCCGTCAAGGCTTCCAAGGGTGGCGCCGTCGAGTTCCGCGTCGAAAAGGCTGGCATCGTTCACGCCGGCATCGGCAAGGCCTCTTTCGACGCCAAGGCTCTGGAAGAAAACATCCGGGCCTTTGCTGACGCCGTCATCAAGGCGAAGCCGGCTGGCGCCAAGGGCAACTATGTCAAGCGCGTGGCGATTTCCTCGACCATGGGCCCGGGTGTCAAGATCGAAGTTGGCTCGGTCACCGCGGCTCCGACTGCATAAGTTTATGGTCGGGCTTGCGCCCGGCGACTGAATTTCCGGCCTCGCAAGGGGCCGGAATATTCCGGAGAAATCCGGAATCCTGTCCGAGATTGCAGGTGGTTTTCCCTTAATCACTTGGCCTGCATGAGACGGGTAAGACCCGAATTGCAAGAAGTTCGCTTCTAGGAACTCGGTTCGAGCCTTGGATGCCTTGTGCCTCTTTAGCCTTGATTGGCGCGGAGCGCGAGGGGACAGGATCCTCAAGCGTCGCTTGGGATCTCCTTTGATCCCAAGGGGCAAAAGGCAACCCGGTGGGTCCGTTCAAATGGTCCCGCCAACTGGAGATAGGCAGTGGAAAGAGCGGAAAAACGCGAATTCGTCACGGAACTGAACGAAGTCTTCAAGGCTTCGGGCTCGGTTGTCGTGGCCCACTATGCTGGTGCTACAGTCGCACAGATGAACGATTTTCGTTCGAAGATGCGCGCTGCTGGCGGCACCGTCAAAGTCGCGAAGAACCGCCTGGCCAAAATTGCCCTTCAGGGTACGGAAGCGGAAGGGATTTCCAATCTCTTCAAGGGTCAGACCCTCATTGCTTACAGCAATGATCCGATCACCGCTCCGAAGGTCGTCATGGATTTCGCCAAGACCAACGACAAGATCGTGGTTCTCGGCGGCGCCATGGGCACGACAACGCTGAACGCCGAAGGTGTCAAGTCGCTCGCGACCCTGCCTTCGCTGGACGAACTGCGTGCGAAGCTGCTGGGCATGATCCAGACCCCGGCTACCCGCATTGCAGGCGTTGTTGCAGCACCGGCAAGCCAGCTTGCTCGCGTGTTCTCGGCCTACGCCAAGAAGGACGAAGCCGCTTAAGGCGGTTTTTCGCTGTACATACTCAACAGTTCGAACCGAACAAAAGGAACTAGAAAATGGCTGATCTCGCAAAGATCGTTGAAGACCTCTCCTCGCTGACCGTTCTGGAAGCTGCAGAACTGTCGAAGCTTCTCGAAGAAAAGTGGGGCGTTTCCGCCGCTGCTCCGGTAGCTGTTGCTGCCGTTGGTGGCGCTGCAGGCGGTGCAGCTGCTCCGGCTGAAGAAGAAAAGACCGAGTTCGACGTCATCCTCACGGATGCCGGCGCCAACAAGATCAATGTCATCAAGGAAGTCCGCGCCATCACCGGCCTCGGCCTCAAGGAAGCCAAGGATCTCGTCGAAGGCGCTCCGAAGGCTGTCAAGGAAGGCGTTTCCAAGGCTGAAGCTGCCGACATCAAGAAGAAGCTTGAAGACGCAGGCGCAAAGGCCGACGTCAAGTAATCTTGAACTGCACGTGGGAGGCGGCATTTACTGCCTCCCATTTGCCGTTTTTCTGAACGAATTACCCAAAAGCCGCGTGAAAACGGCTTTTGGGTAATGGGTTCTTCAAGAGCATGGTCTCGAACCGAAGCGCCAAGGCAATCCGGCCTGGCCGTTTCGGGAGGTGGGACGAGGTTGAACTACTCATTGATCGGCGGGGTCGACTGGCCATCGGTTCCCGTCCGTTGCAGGCCCGGATGCAATTTTTGAAGGAGCGACGATGGCTCAGACCCTTTCGTTCAATGGTCGCAGGCGCGTACGCAAGTTTTTTGGTAAGATCCCCGAAGTCGCAGAAATGCCGAACCTCATTGAGGTTCAGAAGGCGTCCTACGACCAGTTTCTGATGGTTGAAGAGCCGAAGGGCGGTCGCCCCGACGAAGGCCTTCAGGCTGTCTTTAAGTCCGTTTTCCCGATCACCGACTTCTCCGGCGCCTCGATGCTGGAGTTCGTGTCCTATGAATTCGAGCCGCCGAAGTTCGACGTTGACGAGTGCCGCCAGCGCGACCTGACCTATGCCGCGCCGCTGAAGGTCACTCTCCGTCTCATCGTGTTCGATATCGACGAAGATACCGGTGCGAAGTCGATCAAGGACATCAAGGAACAATCCGTCTACATGGGCGACATGCCGCTCATGACCAACAACGGCACGTTCATCGTCAACGGCACCGAGCGTGTCATCGTCTCGCAGATGCACCGTTCGCCAGGCGTCTTCTTCGACCATGACAAGGGCAAGAGCCATTCTTCCGGCAAGCTGCTCTTTGCTGCCCGCGTCATTCCCTATCGCGGCTCCTGGCTCGATATCGAATTCGACGCCAAGGACATCGTCTACGCCCGTATCGATCGCCGCCGTAAGATCCCCGTCACGTCGCTCCTGATGGCGCTCGGCATGGACGGCGAGGAAATCCTCGACACCTTCTACACGAAGTCGCTCTACAAGCGCGACGGCGAAGGCTGGCGCATTCCCTTCAAGCCGGAAACGCTCAAGGGCGCCAAGGCGATCACCGACATGATCGACGCCGATACTGGCGAAGTCGTCGTGGAAGCCGGCAAGAAGCTGACCCCGCGTCTGCTGCGCCAGCTCTCGGAGAAGGGCCTGAAGGCCTTGAAGGCCGGTGACGACGACCTTTACGGCAACTACCTCGCCGAAGATATCGTCAACTACTCGACGGGTGAGATCTATCTCGAGGCCGGCGACGAGATCGACGAGAAGACGCTTGCCGTTATCCTCGCGAACGGTTTCGACGAGATCCCGGTTCTCGGCATCGACCACATCAATGTCGGCGCCTATATCCGTAACACGCTTGCTGCAGACAAGAACGAGAACCGTCAGGATGCTCTGTTCGACATCTATCGCGTCATGCGCCCGGGTGAACCGCCGACGATGGAATCGGCCGAAGCCATGTTCAACTCGCTGTTCTTCGACGCGGAGCGTTACGACCTCTCCGCCGTCGGCCGCGTCAAGATGAACATGCGTCTCGATCTCAACGTAGAGGACACCGTTCGCATCCTGCGCAAGGATGACATCCTGGCTGTGGTCAAGATGCTGGTCGAACTGCGTGACGGCAAGGGCGAGATCGACGACATCGATAACCTCGGCAACCGTCGCGTCCGCTCGGTCGGCGAGTTGATGGAGAACCAGTATCGTCTCGGCCTGCTCCGCATGGAGCGCGCGATCAAGGAACGCATGTCCTCGATCGAGATCGACACGGTCATGCCGCAGGACCTGATCAACGCCAAGCCGGCTGCCGCAGCCGTCCGCGAATTCTTCGGTTCCTCGCAGCTCTCGCAGTTCATGGATCAGGTCAACCCGCTCTCGGAAATCACCCACAAGCGCCGTCTTTCGGCCCTTGGCCCGGGCGGTCTGACCCGCGAGCGCGCCGGCTTCGAAGTCCGCGACGTGCATCCGACCCATTACGGCCGCATCTGCCCGATCGAAACGCCGGAAGGCCCGAACATCGGTCTGATCAACTCGCTTGCGACCTTTGCCCGCGTCAACAAATACGGCTTCATCGAAAGCCCGTACCGCCGCATCGTCGACGGCAAGGTGACGAACGACGTGCTCTACCTCTCCGCCATGGAAGAGGCGAAGTATTACGTCGCCCAGGCCAACGCCGAGCTCAACGCCGATGGTTCTTTCGTCGACGAATTCGTCGTCTGCCGTCACGCGGGTGAAGTTATGCTCGCGCCCCGCGACAGCATGAACCTGATGGACGTTTCGCCGAAGCAGGTTGTTTCGGTTGCCGCAGCGCTCATTCCGTTCCTGGAAAATGACGACGCCAACCGCGCCCTCATGGGCTCGAACATGCAGCGTCAGGCCGTACCGCTGCTGCGTGCCGAAGCGCCGTTCGTCGGCACCGGCATGGAGCCGGTCGTCGCGCGTGACTCCGGTGCCGCTATCGGTGCCCGCCGCGGCGGCGTGGTCGACCAGGTCGACGCGACGCGTATCGTTATCCGCGCCACGGAAGACCTCGAAGCCGGCAAGTCCGGCGTCGATATCTACCGGCTGCAGAAGTTCCAGCGTTCGAACCAGAACACCTGCGTCAACCAGCGTCCGCTGGTCACCGTAGGTGACGTCGTCAACCGCGGCGACATTCTCGCCGATGGCCCATCGACCGATCTCGGCGACCTGGCGCTCGGCCGCAACGCGCTCGTCGCGTTCATGCCCTGGAACGGCTACAACTACGAAGACTCGATCCTGCTCTCCGAGCGCATCGTTGCCGACGACGTGTTCACCTCCATCCACATCGAGGAATTCGAAGTGATGGCGCGCGACACCAAGCTTGGCCCGGAGGAAATTACCCGCGATATCCCGAACGTTTCGGAAGAAGCGCTGAAGAACCTCGACGAAGCCGGCATCGTCTACATCGGCGCCGAGGTTCAGCCAGGTGATATCCTCGTCGGCAAGATCACGCCGAAGGGCGAAAGCCCGATGACGCCGGAAGAAAAGCTTCTGCGCGCCATCTTCGGCGAAAAGGCCTCCGACGTGCGCGACACGTCCATGCGCATGCCGCCCGGCACCTACGGTACGATCGTCGAAGTCCGTGTCTTCAACCGCCATGGCGTCGAGAAGGACGAGCGCGCGATGGCGATCGAACGCGAAGAGATCGAGCGTCTCGCAAAGGACCGCGACGACGAGCAGGCGATCCTCGACCGTAACGTCTATGGTCGTCTGATCGACATGCTGCGCGGCCAAGTCTCGATTGCCGGCCCGAAGGGCTTCAAGAAGGGTACCGAACTTTCGAACGCCGTCGTCTCCGAATATCCCCGCTCGCAGTGGTGGATGTTCGCCGTCGAGGACGAGAAGGTCCAGAGCGAACTCGAAGCGCTCCGCGGCCAGTACGACGAGTCCAAGTCGCGCCTTGAACAGCGCTTCATGGATAAGGTCGAGAAGGTTCAGCGCGGCGATGAAATGCCTCCGGGCGTCATGAAGATGGTCAAGGTCTTCGTCGCCGTGAAGCGTAAGATCCAGCCGGGCGACAAGATGGCCGGCCGTCACGGGAACAAGGGCGTGGTCTCGCGCATTGTGCCTGTCGAGGACATGCCGTTCCTCGAAGACGGCACGCATGTCGACGTCGTTCTGAACCCGCTCGGCGTGCCCTCGCGCATGAACGTGGGCCAGATCCTGGAAACGCACCTGGGTTGGGCTTGCGCCGGCATGGGTCGCCAGATCGGTGAACTGATCGAAGCTTATAAGGCGAACGGCAACATCGAGCCGCTGCGCAAGACCATCGGCGATGTCGTCGGTGCCGGTCCGAAGGCCGAGCAGGTCCAGGACTTCGACGACGAGTCCGTTCTGCGTCTCGCCGATCAGTGGAAGCGCGGCGTTTCGATTGCAACGCCGGTGTTCGACGGCGCGAACGAAGGCGATGTCAACGAGATGCTGCGTCTGGCAGGTCTCAAGGACACCGGCCAGTCGACGCTTTACGACGGCCGTACCGGCGAGCAGTTCGACCGCCAGGTGACAGTGGGCTACATCTACATGCTGAAGCTCAACCACCTGGTCGACGACAAGATCCACGCCCGTTCGATCGGTCCTTACTCGCTCGTGACCCAGCAGCCGCTGGGCGGCAAGGCGCAGTTCGGCGGTCAGCGCTTCGGCGAAATGGAAGTCTGGGCGCTCGAAGCTTATGGCGCAGCCTACACACTGCAGGAAATGCTCACGGTGAAGTCGGACGACGTCGCCGGCCGCACCAAGGTCTACGAGGCGATCGTCCGTGGCGACGACACCTTCGAGGCGGGCATTCCGGAAAGCTTCAACGTTCTCGTCAAGGAAATGCGCTCGCTGGGTCTCTCGGTCGAGCTGGAGAACTCCAAGGTCGAGGATCTGCAGGCTGCAAGTCAGCTGCCGGACGCCGCCGAGTAACCACTTGATAGGGTGTGCGCTCTTAAAAGGGCGCACACCGTTCCCGCCAAGGCCCCGTAACGTGTCGGCCGGGCAGGGACGCTTTTGCCGCATTCTGCGGTTATTGTCGTTTTAAGCGATGGCGCGGCTCCCGGGATTTGCCGCCAACCTCGCAAGCTAAGGGCGCTTTCGCCCATGAAGGAGACAGGCATGAACCAAGAGGTCATGAATCTTTTCAATCCGCAGGTGCCTGCACAGAATTTCGATTCCATACGGATTTCGATCGCGTCTCCGGAGAAGATCCTCTCCTGGTCCTACGGTGAGATCAAGAAGCCGGAAACCATCAACTACCGTACGTTCAAGCCTGAACGCGACGGTCTGTTCTGCGCGCGCATTTTCGGACCGATCAAGGACTACGAATGCCTGTGCGGCAAGTACAAGCGCATGAAGTACAAGGGCATCATCTGCGAAAAGTGCGGCGTCGAAGTCACGCTGTCGCGCGTTCGCCGTGAGCGCATGGGCCATATCGAGCTCGCCGCTCCCGTTGCCCACATCTGGTTCTTGAAGTCGCTGCCGTCGCGCATTTCGACGCTGCTCGACATGACGCTGAAGGATGTCGAGCGCGTCCTCTACTTCGAAAACTATATCGTCACCGAGCCGGGCCTGACCGCGCTCAAGGAGCACCAGCTCCTGACGGAAGAAGAGTACATGCTGGCCGTCGACGAATACGGCGAAGACCAGTTCACGGCCATGATCGGTGCGGAAGCCATCTATGAGATGCTCGCATCGATGAACCTGGAAAAGATCGCTGGCGATCTGCGTTCCGAGCTTGCCGACACCACGTCGGACCTCAAGCAGAAGAAGCTGATGAAGCGCCTGAAGATCGTCGAGAACTTCATGGAATCTGGCAACCGCCCGGAATGGATGATCATGAAGGTCGTTCCGGTGATCCCGCCGGATCTGCGCCCGCTCGTTCCGCTTGACGGCGGCCGTTTCGCGACGTCCGATCTCAACGATCTCTATCGCCGCGTCATCAACCGTAACAACCGCCTGAAGCGCCTGATCGAACTGCGTGCGCCCGGCATCATCATCCGCAACGAAAAGCGCATGCTGCAGGAATCCGTCGATGCGCTCTTCGACAACGGTCGCCGCGGCCGCGTCATCACCGGCGCCAACAAGCGTCCGCTGAAGTCGCTGTCCGACATGCTGAAGGGCAAGCAGGGCCGCTTCCGTCAGAACCTGCTCGGCAAGCGCGTCGACTATTCCGGCCGTTCGGTCATCGTCACCGGTCCGGAGCTGAAGCTGCATCAGTGCGGTCTTCCGAAGAAGATGGCGCTCGAACTCTTCAAGCCCTTCATCTACGCCCGCCTCGACGCGAAAGGTTATTCCTCGACCGTCAAGCAGGCCAAGAAGCTGGTCGAGAAGGAAAAGCCTGAGGTCTGGGATATCCTCGACGAGGTCATCCGCGAACATCCGGTTCTCCTGAACCGCGCACCGACGTTGCACCGCCTGGGCATCCAGGCCTTCGAACCGACCCTGGTCGAAGGCAAGGCCATCCAGCTGCACCCGCTCGTCTGCACGGCCTTCAACGCCGACTTCGACGGTGACCAGATGGCCGTTCACGTGCCGCTGTCGCTCGAAGCTCAGCTCGAAGCCCGCGTGCTGATGATGTCGACCAACAACATCCTGCATCCGGCAAACGGCGCGCCGATCATCGTTCCCTCGCAGGACATGGTTCTCGGCCTCTACTACCTGTCGATCCTGAATCAGAACGAGCCGGGCGAAGGCATGGCTTTCTCCGATCTCGGCGAGCTGCATCACGCATTGGAAAACAAGGTCGTCACGCTGCACACCAAGATCCGCGGCCGTTTCAAGTCGATCGGCGAGGACGGCAAGCCTTACTCGAAGATCTATGAGACGACGCCCGGCCGTCTGCTCATCGGCGAACTGCTGCCGAAGAACGGCAAGGTGCCCTTCGATATCTGCAACCAGGAAATGACCAAGAAGAACATCTCCAAGATGATCGACACGGTCTACCGCCATTGCGGCCAGAAGGACACGGTCATTTTCTGCGACCGCATCATGCAGCTCGGCTTCGCCCACGCCTGCCGCGCCGGCATTTCGTTCGGCAAGGACGACATGGTTATTCCGGCCACCAAGGCGAAGATCGTTGCCGACACCGAAAACCTGGTGAAGGAATACGAGCAGCAGTACAATGACGGTCTCATCACCCAGGGCGAAAAGTACAACAAGGTTGTCGACGCCTGGGGCAAGGCGACCGAAAAGGTCGCCGAAGAGATGATGGCGCGCATCAAGGCGGTCGAATTCGACGAGAACACCGGCCGTCAGAAGCCGATGAACTCGATCTACATGATGAGCCATTCCGGCGCCCGCGGTTCTCCGAACCAGATGCGCCAGCTGGGCGGCATGCGCGGCCTCATGGCCAAGCCGTCGGGTGAAATCATCGAGACGCCGATTATCTCGAACTTCAAGGAAGGTCTGACCGTCAACGAGTACTTCAACTCAACGCACGGCGCCCGTAAGGGTCTGGCAGACACCGCCCTGAAGACCGCCAACTCCGGCTACCTGACCCGCCGTCTCGTCGACGTCGCGCAGGATTGCATTGTTACGCACGTCGATTGCGGCACCGAAACCGGCCTGACCATGACCGCCATCGTCGATGCCGGCCAGGTCGTCGCTTCGCTCGGCGCCCGTATCCTCGGCCGCACGGCGCTCGACGACATCGACCATCCGGTGACGGGTGAGCGCATCGTCGATGCCGGCAAGATGATCCTCGAGCCCGATGTCATCGAGATCGAGAAGGCCGGTATCCAGTCCATCCGCATCCGCTCGGCGCTGACCTGCGAAATCCAGACGGGCGTCTGCTCGGTCTGCTACGGCCGCGACCTCGCGCGCGGTACGCCTGTCAACATGGGCGAAGCCGTGGGCGTCATTGCCGCTCAGTCGATCGGCGAGCCGGGAACCCAGCTCACCATGCGTACCTTCCACCTTGGCGGTACGGCAACCGTGGTCGACCAGTCGTTCCTGGAAGCCTCGTACGAAGGTACGGTGCAGATCAAGAACCGCAACGTTCTGCGCAACTCCGAAGGCAGCCTCGTTGCCATGGGCCGCAACATGACCGTCCAGATTCTGGACGAGCGTGGCGTCGAGCGCTCCTCGCAGCGCGTCGCCTACGGTTCGAAGCTGCATGTGGACGAAGGCGACAAGGTCAAGCGCGGGCAGCGTCTGGCTGAGTGGGACCCGTATACCCGTCCGATGATGACGGAAGTCGCCGGTACCGTTCAGTTCGAAGACCTCGTCGACGGCCTCTCTGTTCTCGAAGCGACCGACGAATCGACCGGCATCACCAAGCGCCAGGTCATCGACTGGCGTTCGACACCGCGCGGTTCTGACCTCAAGCCGGCGATCGTCATCAAGGACGCCAATGGCAATGTCGCCAAGCTGTCTCGCGGTGGCGACGCTCGCTTCCTGTTGTCGGTCGACGCGATCCTGTCCGTCGAGCCGGGCACGAAGGTCTCCCAAGGTGACGTTCTCGCCCGTTCGCCGCTGGAAAGCGCCAAGACCAAGGACATCACCGGTGGTCTGCCGCGTGTTGCCGAGCTGTTCGAGGCACGCCGTCCGAAGGACCATGCCATCATCGCAGAGATCGATGGCACGATCCGCCTCGGCCGCGACTACAAGAACAAGCGTCGCGTCATCATCGAGCCGGCGGAAGACGGTGTCGAGCCTGTCGAATACCTGATCCCGAAGGGCAAGCCCTTCCACCTTCAGGACGGCGACTATATCGAAAAGGGTGATTATATCCTCGATGGTAACCCGGCTCCGCACGACATCCTGGCGATCAAGGGCGTAGAGGCTTTGGCTTCCTACCTCGTCAACGAAATCCAGGAAGTCTATCGTCTGCAGGGCGTGGTCATTAACGACAAGCACATCGAGGTCATCGTCCGTCAGATGCTGCAGAAGGTGGAGATCACCGATGCAGGCGACTCGACCTATATCGTCGGCGACAATGTCGATCGGATCGAGCTCGAAGACGTCAACGACCACCTGATCGAGCAGGGCAAGAAGCCCGCCCGCGGCGAGCCGGTCCTTCTCGGCATCACCAAGGCGTCGCTGCAGACTCCGTCCTTCATCTCGGCCGCGTCCTTCCAGGAAACGACCAAGGTGCTGACGGAAGCTGCGATCGCCGGCAAGACCGACGGCCTGCAGGGTCTGAAGGAAAACGTCATCGTCGGCCGCCTCATTCCGGCCGGTACCGGTGGCACCATGACCCAGATCCGCCGTATCGCCACCTCGCGCGACGAGCTGATCCTCGAAGAGCGGCGCAAGGGCAGCGGCGCAGCCGTTGCCACCCCGATGCTGCAGGATATGGCTGAAAACGCTCCGGCCGCGGAATAATTCGCAGCTGACGCCCACGAATTGAAAAACCGCCCGGAGCGATCCGGGCGGTTTTCGTTTGTGCTATTCTCTGATTGATCGGGGGAGGGAAGGCGTTCCCGTCAGTTGAACCGGATGATCGCGACCTCGCCATCAATCGCACCCTGATAGGCCGAGGCGTGCGGCTCTTCCGCCGGAACTTCGGTTAGCATGCCGATCTGATCGAGATCAGCCTCGATGAAGCCCTCCTCGGCAAGGGCGTTCAAGGCTTCGCGCACCGCGGTGTCGTCATCGGGCGCCTTCAGCAGAATGTGCAGGTCGATGCCTTCGCTGGCCTCGGACTCGTAGCCCTTGCCGATGATGATGAAGATCATAGGCCCGTCGAAGTTATTGTCGTTGTCAGGTGTCGTGATCATCGCCTGTCCTCGGTTCTGGAGATTCGCTTTGTCGAATCCGCTGAGAGGACCTAACGCCGCAATTGCTGATTCCTTAACCGCTTTTGCTGCAAGGCCCAAGTTTTTATCTTGGCGCACGTCCCTGAATGCGTCTAGAAGGATGAAAACAGGGCGTTCGGCCCGCATATCAAGGTGATGTGGCCAAGTTTATTTCTTAATCGGCCTTGACGAGAAGGGTGGAAACCAGTAGTACCCCGCCCATCAGATCCCATGTGAGGCTTGGCTGTTCGGAGCGACGCGCCCTGAAGTTCACCTCAAACAAGGTTCTAAACGCACGTTGAAGTCATGATGCTGCACGCATGACGCATGGTTTCATGCGTCCTCTGCTCCTTGTGGTCCATCTGCGGAAGCGGATCGGGCCATATTTTGCGCATTGACAGAAAGTGTGCGTCATTGCCGGAGACGGCGTGAGTTCAAGCCCGCAAGGGTACTGAGATAAACGTAAGGGATGGTTGAATGCCTACCGTAAACCAGCTGATCCGCAAGCCTCGCCAGGCGAACGTAAAGCGTAATAAGGTTCCCGCTCTCCAGGAGAACCCGCAGAAGCGCGGCGTTTGCACGCGCGTCTACACGACCACGCCGAAGAAGCCGAACTCGGCTCTGCGTAAGGTCGCAAAGATCCGCCTGACCAACGGCTTCGAAGTCATTGGTTATATTCCCGGCGAAGGTCACAACCTTCAGGAACACTCTGTCGTCATGATCCGTGGCGGCCGCGTCAAGGACCTTCCGGGTGTCCGCTACCACATCATCCGCGGCGTTCTCGATACCCAGGGTGTCAAGAACCGCAAGCAGCGCCGCTCCAAGTACGGCGCGAAGCGTCCGAAGTAATTCGGGTTTGAATAATCCGGCGCTGCGCGAGGTCCTCCGCGTGGTAAAGCGCCTTAACGGTTGAAGAGACGAAAAAGTATGTCCAGACGTCATAAAGCAGAAAAGCGCGAGATCAATCCGGATCCGAAGTTCGGTGACCTCGTAGTGACCAAGTTCATGAATGCCATCATGCTCGATGGTAAGAAGTCCGTTGCTGAAAACATCGTCTACGGTGCGTTCGACGCCGTCCAGGGTAAGTCCAAGCAGGAGCCGCTTTCGGTTTTCCATTCTGCGCTCGACAACATTGCCCCGCACGTTGAAGTCCGCTCGCGCCGCGTCGGTGGTGCGACCTACCAGGTTCCGGTCGATGTCCGTCCGGAGCGCCGCCAGGCTCTCGCCATTCGCTGGCTGATTGCTGCCGCCCGCAAGCGCAACGAAACTACCATGATCGACCGTCTGTCCGGCGAACTGCTCGATGCGTCCAACAACCGCGGCTCGGCCGTCAAGAAGCGCGAAGATACGCACAAGATGGCTGACGCCAACCGCGCGTTCTCGCATTATCGCTGGTAATTCCGAACGGTATCGAAAGGCAGTCCACCATGGCTCGCGAATATAAGATCGAAGACTACCGTAATTTCGGTATCATGGCGCATATCGACGCCGGCAAGACCACGACCACCGAGCGTATCCTTTACTACACCGGCAAGTCGCACAAGATCGGCGAAGTCCACGACGGCGCAGCCACCATGGACTGGATGGAGCAGGAGCAGGAGCGTGGCATCACGATCACCTCGGCTGCCACCACGACCTTCTGGAAGGGCCGTGACGGCAAGATGCGCCGCTTCAACATCATCGACACTCCCGGCCACGTCGACTTCACCATCGAAGTCGAGCGTTCGCTGCGTGTTCTCGACGGCGCCATCGCGCTGCTCGACGCCAACGCCGGCGTGGAGCCGCAGACGGAAACCGTCTGGCGCCAGGCTGAGAAGTATAACGTTCCGCGGATGATCTTCTGCAACAAGATGGACAAGACCGGTGCGGACTTCTACCGCTCGGTCGAGATGATCAAGACTCGTCTTGGCGCCACCGCTGTCGTCATGCAGCTGCCGATCGGCGCTGAAAGCGACTTCAAGGGCGTTGTCGACCTCGTCGAAATGAACGCCCTGATCTGGCGTGACGAATCGCTCGGCGCTCAGTGGGACGTCGTCGAGATCCCGGATGACCTGAAGGCCAAGGCTGAAGAATATCGCGAGAAGCTGATCGAGACCGTTGTCGAGATCGACGAAGCTGCGATGGAAGCCTATCTCGAAGGCAACATGCCCGACAACGATAAGATCCGTGAGCTCGTTCGCCGCGGTACAATCGACGTCAAGTTCCATCCGATGTTCTGCGGTACCGCCTTCAAGAACAAGGGCGTTCAGCCGCTGCTCGACGCCGTCGTCGACTACCTGCCGTCGCCGCTCGACATTCCGGCGATCAAGGGCATCGACTTCAAGACCGAAGCCGACATCGAGCGTCATGCAGACGATGCCGAGCCGCTTTCGATGCTGGCCTTCAAGATCATGAACGACCCCTTCGTCGGTTCGCTCACCTTTGCCCGCATCTACTCCGGCAAGCTTGAAAAGGGCTCTTCGGTTCTGAACACGGTCAAGGACAAGCGCGAGCGCGTCGGCCGCATGCTGCAGATGCATTCCAACTCGCGTGAAGACATCGAAGAAGCCTTTGCAGGCGACATCGTTGCTCTCGCCGGCCTCAAGGAAACCACCACTGGCGATACGCTCTGCGACCCGCTGAAGCCGGTTATCCTCGAGCGCATGGAATTCCCCGAGCCGGTGATCCAGATCGCCATCGAGCCGAAGTCCAAGGGTGACCAGGAAAAGATGGGCCTCGCGCTCAACCGCCTGGCAGCTGAAGACCCGTCCTTCCGCGTGAAGACGGACCAGGAATCCGGTCAGACGATCATTGCCGGCATGGGCGAACTGCACCTCGACATCATCGTCGACCGCATGCGCCGCGAGTTCAAGGTCGAAGCAAACGTCGGTGCGCCGCAGGTTGCATACCGCGAAACGATCACGCGCCAGACCGAAGAAGACTACACGCACAAGAAGCAGACCGGGGGTACCGGCCAGTTCGCGCGCGTCAAGATCATCTTCGAACCGAACCCGGATGGCGAAGACTTCAAGTTCGAATCCAAGATCGTCGGCGGTGCCGTTCCGAAGGAATACATCCCCGGCGTTCAGAAGGGTATCGAAAGCGTCCTGTCCTCTGGTCCGCTGGCTGGTTTCCCGATGCTCGGCGTCAAGGCGACCCTCATCGACGGCGCCTTCCACGACGTCGACTCCTCGGTCCTGGCGTTCGAAATCGCTTCCCGCGCTTGCTTCCGTGAAGCAGCCAAGAAGGCCGGCGCTCAGCTCCTCGAGCCGATGATGAAGGTCGAAGTCGTCACCCCGGAAGATTACGTCGGCGACGTTATCGGCGACCTCAACTCCCGCCGTGGCCAGATCCAGGGTCAGGAAAGCCGTGGTATCGCGGTTGTCATCAGCGCCAACGTTCCGCTGGCGAACATGTTCAAGTACGTCGACAACCTGCGTTCCATGTCGCAGGGCCGCGCTCAGTACACGATGACCTTCGATCACTACGCACCGGTCCCCTCGAACGTCGCAACCGAAATCCAGGCAAAGTATTCCGGTCAGAAGTGACCGGAATACCAATTGACCGATAACAAGAATTAGATCCCCTCGGGGACTAGCAAAACGGAGAGCCGAAAATGGCAAAGAGTAAGTTTGAGCGCAACAAGCCGCACGTCAACATTGGCACGATCGGCCACGTTGACCACGGCAAGACGTCTCTGACGGCAGCGATCACGAAGTACTTCGGTGAGTTCAAGGCGTATGACCAGATCGACGCGGCTCCGGAAGAGAAGGCGCGTGGCATCACGATCTCGACGGCGCACGTTGAGTATGAGACTCCGAACCGCCACTACGCGCACGTCGACTGCCCCGGCCATGCCGACTACGTTAAGAACATGATCACCGGTGCAGCGCAGATGGACGGCGCGATCCTGGTTTGCTCGGCTGCTGACGGCCCGATGCCGCAGACGCGCGAACACATCCTGCTGGCCCGCCAGGTCGGCGTTCCGGCGATCGTTGTGTTCCTGAACAAGGTCGACCAGGTTGACGACGCCGAGCTTCTCGAGCTTGTTGAGCTTGAGGTTCGCGAGCTTCTGTCGTCCTACGACTTCCCGGGCGACGACATTCCGGTAGTCAAGGGTTCGGCGCTTGCTGCTCTTGAAGATTCGGACAAGAAGATCGGCGAAGACGCGATCCGCGAACTGATGGCTGCGGTTGACTCCTACATCCCGACGCCTGAGCGTCCGGTTGACCAGCCGTTCCTGATGCCGATCGAAGACGTGTTCTCGATCTCGGGCCGTGGTACTGTGGTGACCGGCCGCGTCGAGCGTGGCATCGTCAAGGTTGGTGAAGAAGTCGAGATCGTCGGCATCCGTCCGACGTCGAAGACGACGGTGACCGGCGTTGAAATGTTCCGCAAGCTGCTCGACCAGGGCCAGGCTGGCGACAACATCGGCGCGCTGATCCGCGGTGTTAACCGTGACGGTGTCGAGCGTGGTCAGATCCTGTGCAAGCCGGGCTCTGTCAAGCCGCACAAGAAGTTCAAGGCAGAAGCCTACATCCTGACGAAGGAAGAAGGCGGCCGTCATACGCCGTTCTTCACCAACTACCGTCCGCAGTTCTACTTCCGCACGACCGACGTTACCGGCATCGTGACGCTGCCGGAAGGCACGGAAATGGTCATGCCGGGCGACAACGTCACGGTTGACGTCGAGCTGATCGTTCCGATCGCGATGGAAGAAAAGCTGCGCTTCGCTATTCGCGAAGGCGGCCGCACCGTCGGCGCAGGTATCGTCGCTTCGATCGTCGAGTAATTCATTCGGCCACTCCGGTGGGGTGGCCGATTCGATGACAATATTATGATGCAGGCGGCGTAAGCCGCTTGCTTATTACACAGAAATGTAGCAAATGGCGCGCGAGCGCGATTTGCGTACCGCTTTGGACAACGAAGCGGTGACTAAACAACCAAATAAGGTGGGCTAGAAGGCCCTGAAGACTGGATAGGGATGCTGGCATCGGCGCCCTCTCGATCTTTGAAACCGGTGGTCCGCCTTAGGAAGAAAGAACAACCCGTGTCTTGTCCAGAGACATGAGGAAACAAACACAAGGATAACGTCGAATGAACGGCCAAAATATCCGCATTCGCCTGAAGGCGTTCGATCACCGGATTCTCGATGCTTCTACGCGCGAGATCGTGTCGACGGCGAAGCGCACCGGTGCAAGCGTCCGGGGCCCCGTTCCGCTTCCGACCCGCATCGAGAAGTTTACGGTCAACCGGTCCCCGCACATCGACAAGAAGAGCCGCGAACAGTTCGAGATGCGCACGCATAAGCGCCTGCTCGACATCGTAGACCCGACCCCGCAGACGGTAGACGCGCTGATGAAGCTCGATCTCGCCGCCGGTGTCGATGTTGAGATCAAGCTCTGAGCTTGCTCGAGCTGAGTTGGAAGGATTGAACCGATGCGTTCAGGTGTGATTGCACAGAAGGTGGGAATGACCCGCGTCTACAACGACGCCGGCGAGCATGTCCCGGTAACGGTACTGCGTATGGACGGCTGCCAGGTCGTTGCCACGCGCACTGTCGAAAAGAATGGCTATACCGCAGTTCAGCTCGGTGCCGGCCAGGCGAAGGTAAAGAACACGTCGAAGGCGATGCGCGGCAACTTTGCCGTCGCCAACGTCGAGCCGAAGGCCAAGCTCGCAGAATTCCGCGTGTCGGAAGACAATCTGCTGGAGATCGGCACGGAGCTCAAGGCTGGTCACTTTGCCGCCGGTCAGCTCGTTGATGTGACGGGTACGACGATCGGTAAGGGTTTTGCCGGCGCCATGAAGCGCCACGGCTTCGGCGGTCTGCGCGCCACGCACGGTGTGTCGGTTTCACACCGTTCGCACGGTTCGACGGGCTCGCGCCAGGATCCGGGCAAGGTTTTCAAGAACAAGAAGATGGCTGGTCACATGGGCCAGACGCGCGTCACGACGCAGAACCTGGAAGTGGTTTCGACCGACGAAGATCGTGGTCTGATCCTGATCAAGGGTGCTGTTCCCGGTTCCAAGGGTGCCTGGATCATCGTGCGCGACGCCGTCAAGTCGGCCGCGAAGTAAGGGAGCCAGATCAATGGAATTGAACGTCAAGACCCTCGAGGGAAAAGACGCCGGGAAGGTTTCCCTTTCGGACGAGATTTTCGGCCTCGAGCCCCGCGAAGACATTCTCGCCCGCGTCATCCGCTGGCAGCTTGCCAAGAAGCAGCAGGGCACGCACAAGGCAAAGGGCCGCGCTGAAGTTTCGCGCACCGGCGCCAAGATGTACAAGCAGAAGGGTACGGGCCGCGCCCGCCACCATTCGGCTCGCGCTCCGCAGTTCCGCGGCGGCGGCAAGGCCCACGGCCCGGTCGTCCGCAGCCACGAGCACGACCTTCCGAAGAAGGTTCGCGCACTTGGCCTTCGCCACGCCCTTTCGGCCAAGATCAAGGCCGATGACGTCATCGTCATCGACAACCTGGTTGCCGCTGAAGCCAAGACCAAGGCTCTCGCGTCGGCTTTCGAGACGCTCGGCCTGACCAACGCCCTCTTCATCGGCGGCGCAGAGCTTGATGGCAACTTCAAGCTCGCCGCTCAGAACATCCCGAACATCGATGTTCTGCCGATTCAGGGCATCAATGTTTACGATATCGTGCGCCGCGGCAAGCTCGTGCTTTCCAAGGCTGCGGTTGAAGCGCTAGAGGAGCGATTCAAGTGACCGATCTTCGCCACTACGATGTGATCGTCTCTCCGGCGATCACCGAAAAGTCCACGCTGGTATCTGAAAACAACCAGGTTGTTTTCAATGTCGCCAAGCAGGCGACAAAGCCGGAAATCAAGGCTGCTGTCGAGGCGCTGTTCGGCGTCAAGGTTACGGCCGTCAACACTCTGCTGCGCAAGGGCAAGACCAAGCGGTTCCGCGGTTTCGTCGGCAAGCAGAAGGACGTGAAGAAGGCTGTCGTGACGCTGGCTGAAGGCCAGACGATAGACGTCTCCACCGGTCTCTGAGGAATAAAAAAATGGCATTGAAAACATTCAATCCGACGACCCCGAGCCAGCGTCAGCTGGTCATCGTGGACCGCTCCTCGCTCTACAAGGGCAAGCCGGTCAAGGCGCTGACGGAAGGTCTGACCAAGAGCGGCGGTCGTAACAACCTCGGCCGCATCACTGCCCGCTTCATCGGCGGCGGTCATAAGCGCAGCTACCGTCTGGTCGACTTCAAGCGTCGCAAGTTCGATGTTGAGGGCACGGTCGAACGGATCGAATACGATCCGAACCGCACCGCTTTCATCGCGCTGGTGACCTATACGGATGGTGAGCAGGCCTACATCATCGCTCCGCAGCGTCTCGCTGCCGGCGACAAGGTCATCGCTTCGGAAAAGGCTGTCGACGTCAAGCCCGGCAACACCATGCCGCTGCAGTACATCCCGGTCGGCTCCATCATTCACAACGTGGAAATGAAGCCGGGCAAGGGCGGTCAGATCGCTCGTTCCGCCGGCTCTTACGCGCAGCTCGTCGGTCGTGACCAGGGCATGGCGATCCTTCGCCTGAACTCCGGTGAACAGCGCCTCGTCAGCGGCGTCTGCCTTGCTTCGATCGGCGCCGTGTCCAACCCGGACCACGCCAACATCAACGACGGTAAGGCCGGTCGTACCGTTTGGCGCGGCAAGCGTCCGCATAACCGCGGTGTTGTCATGAACCCGGTCGACCATCCGCACGGCGGTGGTGAAGGCCGCACCTCCGGCGGTCGCCATCCGGTGACACCGTGGGGCAAGCCGACCAAGGGCAAGCGCACCCGGTCGAACAAGTCGACCGACAAGATGATCATGCGCTCGCGTCATCAGCGTAAGAAGTAAGAGAGGAAGTCTCCAATGGCTCGTTCAGTATGGAAAGGTCCGTTCGTTGACGGCTATCTTCTCAAGAAGGCTGAGAAGGTTCGTGAAGGCGGACGTGCAGAAGTGATCAAGATCTGGAGCCGTCGCTCCACGATCCTGCCGCAGTTCGTCGGTCTTACCTTCGGCGTCTACAACGGCAGCAAACATGTTCCGGTCAGCGTCAATGAAGACATGGTCGGCCACAAATTCGGTGAATTCTCTCCGACCCGCACCTACTACGGTCACGGCGCGGACAAGAAGGCGAAGAGGAAGTAACAATGGGCAAGGCAAAAGCCGAACGCCGGCTGAAGGACAACGAGGCGCAAGCAGTCGCCCGCACGCTCCGCGTCAGCCCCCAGAAGCTCAACCTGGTTGCTGCGGCGATCCGCGGCAAGAAGGTCGAGCGTGCACTCGCTGAGCTGGAGTTCTCCCGCAAGCGCATCGCAGGTGCCGTCAAGAAGACGCTCGAATCCGCGATCGCCAACGCCGAGAACAACCACGACCTCGACGTCGACGCTCTTGTCGTCGCCGAGGCGTATGTCGGCAAGTCGATCGTCATGAAGCGTTTCCACGCTCGTGGCCGCGGTCGTGCGTCACGCATCGAAAAGCCCTTCGCGCACCTGACGATCGTCGTTCGTGAAGTGCAGGCAGCAGAGGAGGCCGCATAATGGGTCAGAAAATCAATCCGATCGGTTTCCGTCTCGGCATCAACCGTACCTGGGATAGCCGCTGGTTCGCGGACAATGCCGAGTACGGCCAGCTGCTGCACGAAGACCTGAAGATGCGCAAGTTCGTCATGAGCGAACTGAAGCAGGCAGGCATCTCCAAGGTAGTCATCGAGCGTCCGCACAAGAAGTGCCGCGTCACGATCCACTCGGCCCGTCCAGGCCTGATCATTGGCCGCAAGGGCGCCGACATCGACAAGCTCCGCAAGAAGCTGTCGGACATGACCAATTCGGAAACGCACCTCAACATCGTCGAAGTGCGCAAGCCCGAAGTCGACGCGACGCTGGTAGCTCAGTCGATCGCCCAGCAGCTCGAGCGCCGCGTGGCTTTCCGCCGCGCCATGAAGCGCGCCGTTCAGTCGGCAATGCGTCTTGGCGCCGAAGGCATCAAGATCACCTGCGCCGGCCGTCTCGGCGGCGCTGAAATCGCCCGTACTGAATGGTACCGCGAAGGTCGTGTGCCGCTGCACACGCTGCGCGCCGACATCGACTACGGCACGGCTGAAGCAGAGACCGCATTCGGTATCTGCGGCATCAAGGTCTGGATCTTCAAGGGCGAAATCCTTGAGCACGATCCGATGGCTTCCGAACGTCGCGCGCTGGAAGGCGACGCACAGGGTCCGGCAAGCCGCGAACGCGACCGTGGCGATCGTCGCCGCGAACGCGACAACGCGTAATTAGCGCTGGCGAAAGATAAGCTCGGAGAAGTAAGAAAATGTTGCAGCCAAAGCGTACTAAGTACCGCAAGCAGTTCAAGGGCCGCATCAAGGGCGTCGCCAAGGGCGGTTCTGACCTGGCATTCGGCGAATTCGGCCTGAAGGCTCAGGAACCCAACCGCGTCAACGCACGCGAGATCGAAGCGGCCCGCCGCGCGATCACGCGTTACATGAAGCGCGCCGGCCGTGTATGGATCCGCGTGTTCCCGGACGTTCCGGTAACCGCAAAGCCGACCGAAGTCCGCATGGGTAAAGGTAAGGGCTCCGTTGAGTACTGGGCATGCAAGGTCAAGCCCGGTCGTATGATGTTCGAGATCGACGGCGTCAGCGAAGAGATCGCCCGCGAGGCGCTTCGCCTCGGCTCTGCCAAGCTCTCGGTCAAGACGCGCTTCGTTCAGCGCATTGCAGAGTAAGGGATTGAGCTCATGAAAGCCTCAGACGTTCGCGCGCTCAGCGCCGACCAACTCAAGGACGAGCTTGCCAAGCTGAAGAAGGAGCAGTTCAACCTGCGCTTCCAGAAGGCGACCGGCCAGCTCGAAAAGTCCTCGCGCATCAACGAAGTCCGCAAGGACATCGCCCGCGTGAAAACCATTGCCCGCCAGAAGGCGGCAGAAGTTAAGGCCTAAAGGAAGAAAAACATGCCGAAGCGCATCCTGCAGGGCGTCGTCGTTGGCGACAAGAACGAGAAGACGGTAGTAGTTCGCGTTGAGCGTCGTTTCGCTCACCCGCTGCTCCAGAAGACCGTTCGTCGTTCCAAGAAGTACAAGGCCCACGACGAGAACAACCAGTACAAGATCGGCGATACCGTATCCATCGAGGAATGCGCGCCGATCTCCAAGGACAAGCGTTGGACGGTCATCGCCGCCCAGGGCAAGTAACAGAATTTTGCGCGAGGCCTTGCGTCTCGCCGAAATATCTGTATGAAGCAGCGTCGGAACGCTCGAATGCCGGGCGTTCTTTTGCTTTGAGCGCACGGAAGGTCCCGTTCGGGAAACCACCCTGGCACGATCGACCCCGCGCTATTCAGCTATTGCCGTGTTTTGCTTGCCGTTACGGCAGGCTGGCCGGCTGACATTTTCATAAGCCGGAATAGGGGGCATGGCCCAACCATTCCGGTAAACCAAGAAGGCGACCTGATATGATTCAGATGCAAACAAACCTCGACGTCGCGGATAATTCCGGCGCACGTCGTGTCATGTGCATCAAGGTGCTGGGCGGCTCGAAGCGCAAGTATGCCTCGATCGGCGACGTCATCGTCGTTTCGATCAAGGAAGCGATCCCGCGCGGCCGCGTGAAGAAGGGTGACGTGATGAAGGCGGTCGTCGTTCGCACCGCCAAGGACATCCGTCGTCCGGATGGCTCGGTCATCCGCTTCGACACCAACGCAGCAGTCCTCATCGACAACAAGAAAGAGCCGATCGGTACCCGTATCTTCGGACCGGTTCCGCGCGAACTTCGCGCCAAGAACCACATGAAGATCATCTCGCTGGCTCCCGAAGTACTGTAAGGAGCGAAGCGATGCAGAAGATTCGTAAAGGCGACAAGGTCGTCATGCTCGCTGGCAAGGACAAGGGCCGCACCGGCGAAGTCGTACAGGTCATGCCGAAGGAAGATCGTGCGGTCGTCCGTGGCGTCAACGTCGTGAAGCGCCATCAGCGCCAGACGCAGACCCAGGAAGCCGGCATCATCAGCAAGGAAGCCCCGGTTCACCTGTCCAACATTGCAATCGTCGACAAGGACGGCAAGCCGACCCGCGTCGGTTTCAAGGTCGTTGACGGCAAGAAGGTCCGTGTGGCCAAGCGTTCTGGAGAAGTGATCGATGGCTGAGGCAAAGTACGAGCCGCGGCTCAAGAAGGAATATGTCGAGCGCATCCGTAAGGCGATGCAGGAGAAGTTCTCCTACTCCAACGAGATGATGATCCCGAAGCTCGACAAGATCGTCATCAACATGGGCGTCGGTGAAGCGACTGCTGACTCGAAGAAGCCGACGGTTGCTGCCGCCGACCTCGCAGCAATCGCCGGTCAGAAGCCGGTCATCACCCGCGCACGCAACTCTATCGCTGGCTTCAAGGTCCGCGAAAACATGCCGATCGGCGCAAAGGTAACCCTGCGCGGCGCTCGCATGTACGAGTTCCTGGATCGTCTGGTCAATATCGCGCTCCCGCGCGTTCGCGACTTCCGCGGCCTGAACCCGAAGAGCTTTGACGGCCGTGGCAACTTCGCCATGGGCATCAAGGAGCACATTGTGTTCCCTGAAATCAACTACGACAAGGTTGATCAGATGTGGGGCATGGACATCATCGTTTGCACGACGGCGAAGACCGACGACGAAGCACGGACTCTCCTGACGGAGTTCAGCTTCCCGTTCCGTCAATAACCGTAACGACGAGCGTAGAAAAGGAACCTGACATGGCGAAGACAAGCGCAGTTGAAAAGAACAAGCGCCGCCGTAATACGGTCGCCAACCAGGCCGCAAAGCGGGCTGCGTTGAAGGCGATCATCATGAACCAGGCTCTTCCGATCGAAGAGCGGTTCAAGGCCTCGATCAAGCTGGCATCCCTGCCGCGCGATGGATCGAAGACCCGTATTCGCAACCGTTGCGAAGTATCGGGCCGTCCGCGCGCATACTACCGCAAACTGCGCATGTCGCGTATCGCGCTGCGTGAACTCGGCAATCTCGGCAAGGTGCCGGGCATCGTCAAGTCGAGCTGGTAAGGAGCAGGTTAGATGACAATGACTGATCCGTTGGGTGATATGCTCACCCGCATCCGCAACGGCGCTTCCCGCCGCAAGTCGTCGGTTTCGACGCCTGCGTCCAAGCTCCGTGCGCGTGTTCTCGATGTCCTGCAGTCCGAAGGCTACATCCGTGGCTATTCCGTTGTCGATTTCGGCAATGGCAAGTCGGAGCTCAACATCGAGCTGAAATATTACGAAGGCGCATCGGTGATCCGCGAGATCGGCCGTGTGTCGAAGCCGGGCCGCCGGGTTTATGTCTCGGTCAAGTCCATTCCGCAGGTCGCGAACGGCCTCGGCATCACCATCCTTTCGACTCCGAAGGGCGTGATGGCCGATCACCAGGCTCGCGAACAGAACGTTGGTGGCGAGGTTCTTTGCTCGGTCTTCTAAGATCGGGCAAGGATCTCCATAGCGAACAGACAGGATTGAAACATGTCTCGTATCGGTAAGAAGCCCGTTCAGGTGCCTGCTGGAATCACGGCTACGGTCGATGGCCAGAAGGTTACTGCAAAGGGCCCGAAGGGCGAGCTGTTCTTCGTCGCTAACGACGAAATCAGCCTCAAGCTCGAAAACAACGCGGTCGTCGTGACGCCGCTGAACCAGTCCAAGGATGCGCGCTCGAAGTGGGGCATGTCCCGCACGATGATCGAAGGCATTTTCAAGGGCGTAAAGGACGGTTACGAGCGCAAGCTTGAAATCAACGGCGTCGGTTACCGTGCCGCCATGCAGGGCAAGAACCTGCAGCTGGCCCTCGGTTTCAGCCACGACGTGGTCTACGAACCGCCGGTCGGCATTACGATCGCTGTTCCGAAGCCGACTGAAATCGTTGTCAGTGGCATCAACAAGCAGCAGGTCGGCCAGGTTGCCGCCGAAATCCGTGAATATCGCGGTCCCGAGCCCTACAAGGGCAAGGGCGTCAAGTATGCCGACGAGCGGATCGTCCGCAAAGAAGGCAAGAAGAAGTAAGGATCACGCGAAATGGCTAGCAGGAAAGAAGCACTTGCACGTCGTGCCAACCGCGTGCGCCGTCATATCAAGTCGGTGGCCAATGGCCGTCCGCGCCTGTCGGTTCATCGCTCCTCGAAGAACATCTACGCCCAGATCATCGATGACGTGGCCGGCAAGACGCTTGCGTCCGCCTCCACCCTCGACAAGGATCTGCGCGGTTCTCTGAAGACCGGTGCCGATACCGCCGCCGCCGCCGCCGTGGGCAAGCTCGTCGCCGAGCGCGCCTCCAAGGCCGGTGTTACGGACGTCGTGTTCGACCGTGGCGCCTTCATCTATCACGGCCGCATCAAGGCTCTCGCCGAAGCGGCCCGCGAAGGCGGTCTGACCTTCTGATCAGTTTCCGGCCGGCGCTGTCGCTCCGGCCGGATTTTTCGCCGGACCGCAGGCACTCCCCGGCAAGAAGGGGAGGCTGATGCGGTCCACATGTGTTTGCCGATTGCACCCGGAAAAGAAAAAGGAAGAGGACAATGGCACAGGAAAGAAGGCCGCAGCGGGAAGACCGCCAGAGCCGTGAAGAGCGCGATAGCGAATTCGTCGACAAGCTGGTCGCGATCAACCGCGTCGCCAAGGTTGTCAAGGGCGGCCGTCGTTTTGGTTTCGCAGCACTCGTCGTCGTTGGCGACCAGAAGGGCCGCGTCGGCTTTGGCCATGGCAAGGCACGCGAAGTGCCGGAAGCCATCCGCAAGGCAACCGAAGCCGCCAAGCGCGAGTTGATCTTCGTACCGCTGCGTGACGGCCGTACGCTGCATCACGACGTTCATGGCCGCCACGGCGCCGGCAAGGTTCTGCTGCGCTCGGCCAAGGTTGGTACCGGCATCATCGCCGGCGGCCCGATGCGCGCCGTGTTCGAAACTCTCGGCATGCACGACGTCGTCGCTAAGTCGACGGGTTCGTCGAACCCCTACAACATGGTTCGCGCCACTTTCGACGCTCTGAAGCACCAGGTTCACCCGAAGGACATCGCAGCTCAGCGCGGCATCAAGTATGCAACGCTGCAGGCTCGTCGTAGCGCCTCCGGCAACGCCTCTGAAGAATAAGAGGAGCTGACCAATGGCCAAGGCTACCAAGAAGGCTGAAGCGAAGACTGTCACGATCGAACAGATCGGCAGCCCGATTCGTCGTCCGGACGTCCAGCAGCGCACGCTGATCGGTCTCGGACTGAACAAGATGCACCGTCGCCGCACGCTGGAGGACACTCCTTCCGTTCGTGGCATGATCCGTGCTGTCCAGCATCTCGTTCGCATCGTCGACGAGAAGTGAGACGGAGGAAACGCTCATGAAACTTAATGAAATCAAGGACAACGAAGGCTCTACCCACGCCCGCAAGCGCCTCGGCCGCGGTATCGGCTCGGGCTCCGGTAAAACCGGTGGTCGCGGTGTCAAGGGTCAGAAGTCCCGTTCCGGCGTCGCCATCAACGGCTTCGAAGGCGGCCAGATGCCGATCTATCGTCGCTTGCCGAAGCGCGGCTTCAACAACATCTTCGCTTCCGACTTTGTTGTCGTGTCGCTTGCTCGCATTCAGGCGGCGATCGACGCCGGCAAGCTCGATGCCAAGGCGACTGTTGACGCAGCTGCCCTGAAGGCCGCTGGCGTCATTCGCCGCGCCAAGGACGGCGTTCGCGTTCTCGCCGACGGCGAGCTCAAGGCCAAGATCACCATTGTCGTTGCAGGCGCTTCCAAGCCTGCCGTCGAGAAGATCGAAAAGGCCGGCGGCACCGTGACGCTGCTTTCGGCTCCGGCTGCAGCAGAATAATATCTGATGATATATCGCCCGGGGTGCTTCACACCGGGCGATTTTGCTCCCATATGTGGGCCTCACAAAAACTTGGCTGGCGCGCCCGCGTCATGCCGGTAAGACTGGAAAACAAGGGTGAGGCAAGGGGTTGCGCTGCAATCCGTCCAGAGCCCGGTTTTGAATAATTTTCATACCGATTCCGGGGCCGGCTATTTCCCCAGAGACGCCGGAATTGGTAGCGCGGAGAATCGCATGGCTTCTGCAGCGGAACAATTGGCATCCAACCTCAATTTTTCGACCTTTGCCAAAGCCGAGGATTTGAAGAAGCGCCTGTGGTTCACACTGGCAGCTCTCCTCGTCTACAGGCTCGGCACGCATATTCCGCTTCCAGGCCTCAATCCTGAAGCCTATGCCCAGGCTTTCCGCGGCCAGGCGGGCGGCATTCTCGGCCTTTTCAACATGTTCTCGGGCGGCGCGGTCGAGCGCATGGCGATCTTCGCGCTCGGCATCATGCCCTATATCTCCGCTTCGATCATCGTGCAGCTCATGACCTCGGTGGTGCCGGCGCTCGAAAACCTGAAGAAGGAAGGCGAGCAGGGCCGCAAGATCATCAACCAGTACACCCGCTACGGCACCGTCATTCTGGGTGCGCTGCAAGCCTACGGCATCGCCGCTGGTCTGGAGAGCGGCCAGGGCCTGGTCGTCGACCCGGGCTGGTTCTTCCGCGTATCCACCGTCCTGACGCTGCTTGGCGGCACGATGTTCCTGATGTGGCTCGGTGAGCAGGTCACTTCGCGCGGCATCGGCAACGGCATTTCGCTGATCATCTTCGCCGGTATCGCAGCCGGCCTTCCGAGCGCTCTTGCCGGCACCCTCGAACTCGGCCGCACCGGCGCGCTGTCGACCGGCCTTATCCTGCTCGTCATCGTCGTCGCGATAGCCGTCATTGGCATCATCGTCTTCGTCGAGCGCGCCCAGCGCCGCCTGCTGATCCAGTATCCGAAGCGCCAGGTCGGCAACCGCATGTTCCAGGGCGACACTTCGCACCTGCCGCTGAAGCTCAACACATCGGGCGTCATTCCGGCCATCTTCGCCTCGTCGCTGCTGCTTCTGCCCGCAACGATCGCCGGCTTCGCCAGCACGACGTCGATGCCGGCCTGGGCGACCTCGATCGTTGCCGCGCTCGGCCACGGTCAGCCGCTCTACATGGTGCTCTATGCGGCGCTGATCGCCTTCTTCGCTTTCTTCTATACGGCTATCGTCTTCAATCCGAAGGACACGGCCGACAATCTGAAGAAGCACGGCGGCTTCATTCCCGGCATCCGTCCCGGCGAGCGCACTGCCGAATATATCGACTATGTGCTGACCCGCATCACGGTGATCGGCGCCATCTATCTTGTCTTCGTCTGCATCCTTCCTGAGATTCTGGTGTCGCAAACCGGCATTCCATTAGCCCTTGGTGGGACTTCGCTTTTGATCGTGGTTAGCGTAACTCTTGATACGGTGGCACAGATCCAGGGTCACCTGATCGCGCAGCAATACGAAGGCCTGATCAAGAAATCGAAGTTGCGTGGAGGAAAGAGGGGGCGATGAGACTTATCCTTTTGGGGCCGCCGGGCGCGGGCAAGGGAACCCAAGCCCAGCGGATCGTGGAAAAGCACGGAATTCCGCAGCTTTCCACGGGAGATATGCTGCGGGCAGCGGTCAACGCCGGCACGGAGGTCGGCAAGCGTGCCAAGGCTGTCATGGACGCTGGCAAGCTTGTCTCGGATGAGATCGTCATCGCCATCGTCTCGGAGCGAATCGATCAGCCCGATTGCGCAAACGGTTTCATTCTCGATGGCTTCCCCAGGACGCTCGTTCAGGCGGACGCCACGGAAGCGATGCTGAGAGCAAAGGGTCTCGATCTCTCTGTGGTCATCGAATTCCGCGTTGATGACGCTGAGCTCGTCCGGCGTGTTGCCGGTCGCTACTCCTGTGCGCAGTGCGGTAGCGTCTATCACGACACGGATAAGGCTCCGGCCAATGAAGGCGTGTGCGACAAGTGCGGCTCTACCCACTTCAAGCGCCGTCCCGACGACAATCCGGAGACGATGACGGCCCGGCTGCAGGTCTACTACAAGGAGACGT
This sequence comes from Rhizobium bangladeshense, assembly GCF_017357245.1. Lineage (NCBI taxonomy): Bacteria > Pseudomonadati > Pseudomonadota > Alphaproteobacteria > Hyphomicrobiales > Rhizobiaceae > Rhizobium > Rhizobium bangladeshense. Next base: position 1,748,497 of record NZ_CP071612.1, read on the forward strand.
CACCGCTGATCGGCTATTACCATGCCAAGGGCAAACTCAAGTCCGTGGACGGCATGGCGGAGATCGATCAGGTGACTGCCGAGGTCGAAACCATTCTTTCCAAGCTTTAAGGCTTGAAAATAAACTTGGCGGAAACGGTTGCTTTTCAGCAGTGATTCCGCTAAACACCGCGCCAACTCGCGACATTCCCTGCGATCGGCGCGGATTTCCCTGGGAAGTCCGGGTGCGGTCGTTTTGACATGTTACGGACATTAAATCTGAACGAGCGGTCCTGAGGGCCGCATAACGAAGCCCACTTGCCGGATGGCAACTGGAATGCAAGGAGAACAGGCGTGGCACGTATCGCTGGCGTCAACATCCCGACTGCAAAGCGCGTGGTCATCGCGCTGACCTACATTCACGGGATCGGTCCGAAATTCGCACAGGAAATCGTCGAGAAGGTCGGTATTCCGGCTGAACGCCGTGTGCATCAGCTGACGGACGCTGAAGTCCTTCAGATCCGCGAAACCATCGACCGTGACTATCAGGTCGAAGGTGATCTTCGTCGCGAAACCGCGATGAACATCAAGCGTCTGATGGACCTCGGCTGCTACCGCGGCCTGCGTCATCGTCGCGGCCTTCCGGTCCGTGGTCAGCGCACGCACACCAATGCCCGCACCCGCAAGGGTCCGGCAAAGGCAATTGCTGGCAAGAAGAAGTAATTTCCGGGAAACCGGGGTAGGGAGGCTGGCGGTCCGCGCCGGCCTCTTTTGAGTTTGGAGCGGGACCATATAGGCGCCGTTCCGGTGTAGCCGCTGGTATTACGGCGGTGAAGAGATCAACGAAAGGAATAACATGGCTAAGGAAGCCGTCCGCGTTCGCCGTCGCGAGCGCAAGAATATCTCGTCGGGTGTCGCTCACGTCAACTCGACCTTCAATAACACGATGATCACCATCACCGATGCGCAGGGCAATGCGATCGCCTGGTCGTCGGCCGGCGCCAAGGGCTTCAAGGGCTCGCGCAAGTCGACCCCCTTCGCTGCCCAGATCGCTGCCGAAGACTGCGCCAAGAAGGCCCAGGAGCACGGCATGAAGTCGCTGGAAGTCGAAGTCTGCGGTCCGGGTTCGGGTCGTGAATCGGCTCTGCGCGCGCTCCAGGCTGCGGGTTTCATGATCACGTCCATCCGCGACGTGACGCCGATCCCGCACAATGGCTGCCGTCCGCGCAAGAAGCGCCGCGTCTGATCATCGCTCTCGTCACCGGTGAGCGCCATGGCGCTCCCGGTGGTTTTCAAGCTCGGTTGCCACGATTGGATGGTGGCAACGAACGGAAGGCAAACTCATGATTCAGAAGAACTGGCAGGAACTGATCAAGCCGAACAAGGTGGAGTTCTCCTCGAGCTCGCGCACCAGGGCGACGCTTGTCGCCGAACCGCTGGAGCGCGGCTTCGGCCTCACCCTCGGCAACGCGCTGCGCCGCGTTCTGCTCTCCTCGCTGCGCGGTGCTGCCGTCACGGCAGTGCAGATTGACGGCGTGCTGCATGAATTCTCATCGATTCCCGGCGTCCGCGAAGACGTCACGGATATCGTGCTCAACATTAAGGAAATCGCCATCAAGATGGATGGCGACGACGCAAAGCGCATGGTCGTGCGTAAGCAGGGCCCGGGCGTTGTCACGGCTGGAGACATTCAGACGGTCGGCGATATTGAAATCCTCAATCCCGAGCATGTGATCTGCACGCTCGACGAGGGCGCCGAAATCCGGATGGAATTCACCGTCAACAACGGCAAGGGCTATGTTCCTGCCGAGCGCAATCGCGCGGAAGATGCTCCGATCGGCCTCATTCCGGTCGACAGCCTTTATTCGCCGGTCAAGAAGGTGTCCTACAAGGTTGAAAACACCCGCGAAGGACAGGTTCTCGACTACGACAAGCTGAACATGACCATCGAAACCGATGGCTCGATCACCGGTGAAGACGCCGTCGCTTTCGCGGCGCGCATCCTCCAGGATCAGCTTGGCGTCTTCGTCAACTTTGACGAGCCGCAGAAGGAAACCGAAGAGGAAGCAGTCACCGAACTCGCTTTCAATCCGGCTCTCCTCAAGAAGGTGGACGAACTCGAACTGTCGGTCCGTTCGGCAAACTGCCTGAAGAACGACAACATCGTCTACATCGGCGACCTCATTCAGAAGACCGAAGCAGAAATGCTCCGCACCCCGAACTTTGGTCGCAAGTCGCTGAACGAAATCAAGGAAGTTCTCGCTTCCATGGGCCTGCACCTCGGCATGGAAGTGCCGGCATGGCCGCCCGAGAACATCGAAGATCTCGCCAAGCGTTACGAAGACCAGTACTGAGCGGCGTGAGGAAAAGCGCAAAGCGGTTTTCCGCCCAAACGCCGATCGCAAGAACATAACAAAAGGCAGGCTCTTTCGGCTGCCTTTCCCCGTCAAACAGCAGGCCGATCGCCTGCATGTGCCAGGAAACGGCAGGCCCGGTTAGCGTAAGGGCGCCTGCATTAAAGGAGAATAGCAATGCGCCATGGTAAAGCCGGCCGCAAGCTGAATAGAACTGCAAGCCACCGCAAGGCGATGTTCGCCAACATGGCGGCTTCGCTGATTACCCACGAGCAGATCGTCACGACCCTGCCGAAGGCCAAGGAAATCCGCCCGATCGTCGAGAAGCTCGTCACGCTCGGCAAGCGTGGTGACCTGCATGCTCGCCGTCAGGCGATCTCGCAGATCCGCGATGCCGCCGTCGTCTCGAAGCTGTTCGATACGATCGCAACGCGTTACGCCACCCGCAACGGCGGCTATTTGCGCATCATGAAGGCTGGTTTCCGCCAGGGCGACAACGCTGCCATGGCCGTGATCGAGTTCGTTGACCGCGACACCTATGCCAAGGGCGCGGCCGACAAGGCCCGCGTCGCCGCCGAAGAGCAGGCCGTCGCCGCTTAATCTTCCGCTTTGCCGGAAACGGAACAGCCGGGCTGCAAAGCCCGGCTGTTTTCGTTTTGCATCAGTTGAGAACGGAAGTGGCGCAGCCTCTGCCTTCGGTCCCGCGCGTCGCCCTCGGCTGGCCAGCGCGGCTCAGCTTCTACGGAAGCCGCAGCATTTCCGGACGGAAACGGCTTCGCTCTTTTCCTGGATTGCTTTCGCCCTCAGGAGACCGACGCCACCGCACGATTGCGTTGCCGCCCCTGACCTTTCTTCCGGCTACGCGCAATCGGTCGCCAGGAGCGGTAGAGGATGAGCGCGATGATCAGCCCGAGATAGATATACTGCTCGAGATCGAGGATCTTGGTCGAGAGCGCGAAATGCAGTGCACCGCTAGCGGCGATGATGTAGACGAGCCGGTGCAGCCAGATCCAGTTTTGGCCGAGGTGACGGATCGAGAAATTATTGGATGTCACCGCCAGCGGAATGAGCATCGCGAGGGCTGCCATGCCGAACATGATGAACGGGCGCTTCAGCACGTCGTTGATGACGGCCTGAATATCCATCGCCTGGTCTAGCACCATGTAAACGGTGAAGTGCATCAGCGCGTAGTAGAAGGTCAAAAGGCCGAGAGCGCGGCGGTAGCGCAGATAGTTCCAGCCGAATAACTCGCGGGCAGGGGATACCGCAAGTGTTGCGATCAGGAAGCGGATCGTCCAGATGCCAAGGAAGAGCTCGAAGGTCTTGACCGGATCGGCGCCGAGCTGATCGGTTGCGCCGAGATAGAAGGTCCAGGCCGCAGGTGAGAGCCCAGCGATGTAAAGCAGCCAGACGGATGCGGGCTGCCAGCGCTTCGGAATGGCAAGCGACAGTTCGGCCATCAGAAATTCGCCTTCAGATCCATACCGGCATAAAGGTTAGCCACCTCGTCGGCATAGCCGTTGAAGAGCAGGGTGGGGTGGCGGCTTGCGCCGAAGAAGCCGCTTTCGCCGATGCGCCTCTCGGTAGCTTGGCTCCAGCGCGGATGGTCGACGGCCGGATTGACGTTGGCGTAAAAGCCGTATTCCTGCGGATTGGTCACCTGCCAGGTGTTCTTCGGCTGCTGGTCGGTGAGCGTGATCCTGACGATCGACTTGATGCCCTTGAAGCCGTATTTCCACGGCACGACGAGGCGGATCGGCGCACCATTCTGGTTCGGCAGTGTCTCGCCATAGAGCCCGACGGCAAGCAGCGTCAGCGGGTGGCGCGCCTCGTCCAGCCGCAGGCCCTCGACATAGGGCCAGTCGAGCGACTGGAAGAAACCCCTCTGCCCCGGCATCTCTTCCGGCCGCACGACGGTTTCGAAGGCGACATATTTGGCGCTGCCGAGCGGCTCCACCTTGTCGAGCAGCGATACCAGCGGAAAACCGTCCCAGGGGATGACCATTGACCAGGCCTCGACGCAGCGCATGCGATAAGTGCGCTCCTCGATCGGGAATTCCTTCATCAGCGCCTCAATGTCGAAGGTGCCCGGTTTGTTGACCATGCCGTCGACCTTGACCGTCCAGGGCAGCGGCTTGAAATCGCCGGACAGAGCGGCGGGGTCGCCCTTGTCGAGGCCGAACTCATAGAAGTTGTTGTAGGTCGTCACATCCTTGAGCGGCGTGGTCTTCTCATCGACTTTGTATTTGCTCTCGACGACGGAAAGCGCCGCCGCGCGCGCCTTGCCTGCGCTGTAAAGCGCCATCGCGCCAAGCGTTGCAGCACCCAGGAATTCACGACGGCCCAGATAAACCTGGCGCGGCGTGATCTCCGAAGACGCGATTTTGGGGGGGCGATAGCTTGGCATGTCGAAAACCTCCAGGGCGGATATTCCGAATATAGTCCTTAAACGAGCCGCCTGCATGTTCGGATCAATCTCTATGCCTTGAATACTGCCGACAGGTAGCCAATTTTTTGTGTTCGCCTGTGATGGAATAGGTTGTAACAAATCCTCTCGTCGAGCCGTATATGACCGATGCCCTTCGCATCGCTTCTCCGGCGGCGTACCGGATTTGGCCTTCCCGGTAGTGACAGTCCCCGTCGATTGGATTAGGACAATTCCAAACAGCAGCGATCGCCTGGCCGCAAGCTCCACAGCCGCCCGCTTCGCCTGATATTTCCGACACGTCGAGGAAGAAACCGATGCCAGCTTACCGTTCCAGAACCACGACCCACGGCCGCAACATGGCGGGCGCGCGCGGCCTTTGGCGCGCAACGGGCATGAAGGATTCGGATTTCGGCAAGCCCATCATCGCAGTGGTGAATTCCTTCACCCAATTCGTGCCGGGCCACGTGCACCTGAAGGACCTCGGCCAGCTCGTCGCCCGCGAAATCGAGGCGGCCGGTGGCGTCGCCAAGGAGTTCAATACGATCGCCGTCGACGACGGCATCGCCATGGGCCATGACGGCATGCTTTATTCGCTGCCCTCGCGCGAGCTGATCGCCGACAGCGTCGAGTACATGGTCAATGCTCATTGCGCCGACGCCATGGTCTGCATTTCCAACTGCGACAAGATCACCCCCGGCATGCTGATGGCGTCGCTGCGCCTCAATATCCCCACGGTCTTCGTCTCAGGCGGCCCTATGGAAGCCGGCAAGGTCGTGCTGCACGGCAAGACGCATGCGCTTGATCTCGTCGACGCCATGGTTGCGGCTGCCGATGACAAGATTTCCGACGAAGACGTCAAGGTCATCGAGCGTTCAGCCTGTCCGACTTGCGGCTCGTGCTCCGGCATGTTCACCGCAAACTCCATGAACTGCCTGACGGAGGCGCTCGGGCTGTCGCTGCCCGGCAACGGCTCGACGCTCGCCACCCATGCCGACCGTAAACGGCTCTTCGTCGAAGCCGGTCACCTGATCGTCGATCTTGCCCGCCGTTATTACGAGCAGGAGGACGTCAAGGCGCTGCCACGCACGATCGCCTCCAAGCAGGCCTTCGAGAATGCCATGGCCCTCGATATCGCCATGGGCGGTTCGACCAATACTGTCCTGCATATCCTTGCCGCCGCCCATGAAGGCGAAGTCGACTTCACCATGGCCGATATCGACGCGCTGTCGCGCCGCGTGCCGTGTCTGTCGAAGGTCGCGCCAGCCAAGAGCGATGTCCACATGGAAGACGTTCACCGCGCCGGCGGCATTATGTCTATTCTCGGAGAGCTCGATAAAGGCGGGCTCCTAAACCGGGATTGCCCGACCGTTCATGCAGAGACGCTCGGCGATGCGATCGATCGCTGGGACATCACCCGCACCAACAGCGAAACCGTCCGCAGCTTCTATCGCGCCGCCCCCGGCGGCATCCCGACCCAGGTCGCCTTCAGCCAGGAGGCCCGCTGGGACGAGCTCGACACGGATCGCCAGAACGGCGTCATCCGTTCGGTCGAGCATCCCTTCTCCAAAGATGGCGGCCTTGCCGTGCTGAAGGGCAATCTTGCGATTGACGGCTGCATCGTCAAGACCGCCGGCGTCGATGAATCGATCCTGAAATTCTCCGGTCCGGCCCGTGTCTTCGAAAGCCAGGACGCATCTGTCAAGGCGATCCTCGCCAACGAGATCAAGGCCGGCGATGTCGTCGTGATCCGCTACGAAGGCCCGAAGGGCGGCCCCGGCATGCAGGAAATGCTCTACCCGACGAGCTATCTGAAATCGAAGGGTCTCGGCAAGGCCTGCGCGCTCATCACCGATGGCCGCTTCTCCGGCGGCACCTCGGGCCTTTCGATCGGCCACGTCTCGCCGGAAGCGGCGAATGGCGGGACGATCGGTCTCGTCCGTGAAGGCGACATGATCGACATCGACATCCCGAACCGCACAATCAGCCTGCGGGTCGGCGAGGCCGAACTCATCGCCCGCCGCGCCGAGCAGGATAGCAAGGGCTGGCATCCCACAGAAGTTCGCAAGCGCAACGTCACCACCGCGCTCAAGGCTTACGCTGCCTTCGCGACGAGCGCCGATCGCGGCGCCGTCCGGGATCTGAACGTCCGCTGAGCGGACCAACCTACGGACAGGCTGATTGAGAGTCAGCTTCTCTTCCGACCGGCCGCTGTCAAAGCGGCCGGTTGATGTTTTTATAGGTCTCGTCGAGCTGCTTCATCCGCTCGTCGTAGGCAGCCTGGATACAGGCCGCGTCGGCCCCGCATTCCTGCCGCTTCTTCAGCCAGGCGGTCTGCTCGTCCTGCAATGTTCCGCGCGAGCCCATGGCCATCAGCCCGGAGAGCAGTTCGAAGGTCGTCACCATCTTCACATCGGCATCATTGAGCGCGCGGTTGTCGCAGATAAGCCTTTCGTCCGGCTTCAATTCCTTGCCATCGCAATCGAAGCTCGCAGACCATGCCAGATCCGATGTGGAAATCAGGATCGCCAAACCGAAAGCGGCCAACATTCGCCGTGTCATCATCTTCCTTTACTGCCGATCAAATCAGCTTGCGCACTGCCAGAGCCAGAAAGATGATGCAGGTGAGCCAGACGGCAAGGATGAAGATCAATCCGGCCCGGCTGGAAGGGCGTTCGATCCGCCTTGCCGCCTCCACGCGAAGCGCGGCCATCACCTCTGCCGGAACAAGACGTGTCGCCAGCAGGATGCCGAGCGGAACGATGACGAGATCGTCGAGATAGCCGAGCACGGGAATGAAATCGGGGATCAGATCGATCGGCGAAAGCGCGTACGCCGCGACGGCGCCGACGACCGCTTTCGCATACCAGGGGACCCGACGGTCCCGGGCGGCGAGCCACAGTGCAACGATGTCACGCTTCAGTGACTTTGCCCAGTTTTTGGCTTTTGATATCAGCTGCATGGCCAATCTTCCTGAATCAAATTCGGCGCGCCTTCAGGACATTTCCTTGCCTTATTCTTCCATGCTTCCGCCCTCTTTCCTTTCTAGCGTCGGGCCGCAGAGCAGGATGATTTTAGGCCGGTTCGGCCTAAATTCTGATTCCTGTTCGCAGTTAAATAGTTAGAGCATGATGTCGCCTGAAAACCGCTCACACTTTTCGGCATCATGCTCTACAACGTTGCTCAAGAGGATTCAAAAGGGATACCCATGCAAGGCCTGTTCAAGCGCGCCTCCGTTTCGCTGTTCGCTCTCATGCTCGTCCTGCCGGCTGCGGCCCAGGCGCAGACGGCAAAGACCGTGCCTGAGAGCCAGATGCAGATGCAGCTCTCCTTCGCGCCGCTGGTCAAGCAGACCTCGGGCGCCGTCGTCAATGTCTACGCGGAAAAGATTATCCAGCGTCAGTCTCCCTTTGCCGGCGATCCCTTCTTCGAGCAGTTTTTCGGCCAGCAGATGCCGAACCGCTCGGAAAAGCAGTCTTCGCTCGGTTCCGGCGTCATCGTCGAGGCGAATGGCACCGTAGTCACCAATAATCACGTCGTCGAAGGCGCCGACGACATCAAGGTGGCGCTCTCGGATGGCCGCGAATTCCCCTGCAAGGTGGTGCTGCGCGATGACCGCCTCGACCTCGCCGTTCTAAAAATCGACACCAAGGAGAGCTTCCCGACGCTGCCGATCGGCAATTCCGATACCGTCGAGGTCGGCGATCTCGTGCTGGCGATCGGCAATCCCTTCGGCGTCGGCCAGACGGTAACGAGCGGTATCGTCTCCGCACTTGCCCGCAACCAGGTGGTCAGGAACGAGTTCGGCTTCTTCATCCAGACCGACGCCTCGATCAATCCGGGCAATTCCGGCGGCGCGTTGATGAACATGAAGGGCGAGCTGATCGGCATCAACACCGCGATCTTCTCGCGTGGCGGCGGCTCGAACGGCATTGGCTTCGCCATTCCCGCCAACCTCGTCAAGGTCTTCCTCGCTTCGGCCGATGCCGGCGTCAAATCCTTCGAGCGGCCCTATGTCGGCGCAAGCTTCGATGCGGTGACGTCAGAGGTCGCAGAAGCACTTGGGCTCAACAAAGTGCTCGGCGCGCTGGTGGTCAAGGTTTCGGAAGGCGGGCCGGCGGCAAAGGCCGGACTGAAAGCCGGCCAGATTGTCACATCAGTGAACGGCATCGCCGTCGAGCATCCCGACGCACTGCTCTATCGCCTGACAACGGCCGGCCTCGGCAAAACGGTCAATCTTACCGTCATCGACAACGGCCACGAGGAGCAGTTGTCGCTTGCGCTTGCGCGCGCGCCGGAGACTTCGCCGCGCGATCAGCGCATCATCGGCGGGCGCACACCCTTTACCGGCGTTGTTGTCGAGAATCTTTCGCCGCGCGTCGCCGACGAGTTGCGCATGCCGCCTGAATCTGCCGGCGTCGTCGTTTCCGATGTCAAGGAGGACTCGCCGGCTGCCCGTCTCGGTTTCGAGCCCAAGGATATCATTGTCTCGATCAATGGCACGGAAGTGAAGTCGACCAGCGAACTTGTCGAAATTGCCAACAGCGACCCCGGCCTCTGGCGTGTGGAGATCGAGCGCGATGGGCAGCGGATACGGCAGTTCTTCCGATGAGCGATGATCTTTTCGCGCCGCGCGTTCCGGAGGAGGTTGCCGCCAGGCGGCCGCTCGCCGACCGGCTGCGGCCGAAGACGCTCGCCGATGTCACCGGTCAGGAACATCTGACCGGTGAGGACGGCGTGCTGAAACGCATGATCGAGAGCGGTTCCCTCGGTTCGATGATCTTCTGGGGTCCGCCCGGCACCGGCAAGACGACGGTAGCGCGGTTGCTATCCGGCGAGGCGGGGCTGGCCTTCGAGCAGATATCGGCCATCTTTTCCGGCGTCGCTGATCTGAAGAAAGTATTCGAGGCTGCCCGCATGCGACGCATGGATGGCCGTCAGACGCTGCTGTTCGTCGACGAGATCCATCGCTTCAACCGCGCCCAGCAGGACAGTTTTCTGCCTGTTATGGAGGACGGCACCGTCATCCTGGTTGGCGCCACCACCGAAAATCCGTCCTTCGAGCTCAACGCCGCACTTTTGTCGCGCGCCCGCGTTCTGACCTTCAAATCGCATGACGAGGAGAGTCTCGAGGAACTGCTGAAGCGCGCTGAGGCGATCGAGCAGAAGCCGTTGCCGCTGACCGAGGAGGCGCGCGGCAGCCTGATCCGCATGGCCGATGGCGACGGTCGTGCCGTGCTGACGCTTGCCGAAGAGGTCTGGCGTGCCGCGCGCGAGGGCGAGAGCTTCGACACTGAAGGCCTGACGCGCATCGTCCAACGCAGGGCTCCGGTCTATGACAAGGCACAGGACGGCCACTACAATCTGATTTCGGCGCTGCATAAGTCGGTCCGCGGTTCGGATCCGGATGCCGCCCTCTATTACCTCGCCCGCATGTTCGATGCCGGCGAGGATCCGCTCTACCTCGGCCGGCGTCTGGTGCGCATGGCGGTGGAGGATATCGGGCTTGCCGATCCACAGGCGCTGGTGATCTGCAACGCCGCCAAGGATGCTTATGACTACCTCGGCTCGCCGGAGGGGGAGCTGGCGCTGGCCCAGGCCTGCGTCTATCTTGCCACCGCGCCGAAATCGAATGCCGTCTATACCGCCTTCAAGGCGGCAAGCCTGGCCGCAAAGCAGAATGGTTCGCTGCTGCCCCCCAAGCATATCCTCAACGCGCCGACCAAGCTGATGAAGGGCGAGGGCTACGGCGAAGGTTATCGCTATGACCATGACGAACCGGACGCCTTTTCCGGCCAGGATTATTTCCCGGAGAAAATGGGCCGCCAGACCTTCTACGATCCACCCGAACGCGGTTTTGAACGCGATATTCGGAAGCGGCTGGAATGGTGGGCGAAGCTTCGCAAGGAGCGCAATCCGCGCTGACCTCGCCTGAATGTTAGGAGGAACGCGGCGTCTTCTGATTGGCTGGCGCGGCGATCACCTTGACGGTGGATTCGGCAAGGCCGTGATGGCCTTCCATATCGACGACGACATGCCAGTGGCCGCTTTCCGGAACGGCAAGCTTGACGGGCGACTTGCGCGCCACTCCGCCGATATACTTGAAATCGAGAACTTCGGTGAAGCGCTGGAAATTCGGCGCCGTCATCAGACGAACATTGTTCACCGCATTCAACGACACCTCGACGATCGCTCCGGCTCGCTGTTCCTTGAGATCGTAATGGGTGAAGCGGAAATTCGGTTTCGGCATTGGTCTCGCAGCGTCTGAAATCGTAGCGACGAGATTTTACCAGCTCGCGGGTTAATGAAAAGTTGGAAATCGGCCCTCCAGCCCATGCCGCCTGCTTGGGTCGGGAGAAATTTCGGCGGCGGTGTCGGAAAGGGATGATCGCCGCCGTCCTTGCGGTATCGATGCAAACTTGGAGCAAGGACATGTCGAAGATGACGCTGATTTCGATGGTTGCAACGGCTGCCGCATTCCTGGCCGCGCCGGATATATCAGTTGGCGGCGCTGCGCCTGTTGTCGAGGATCACAAGATCATCGCGCCGATCGTCAGGAAGGGAAGGGTGCCGGTCAACGGCATCGATTATTATTACGAGATCCGCGGCGAGGGCGAACCGCTGCTTCTGCTTCACGGCGGACTTGGGCAGATCGAGATGTTTAAGCCCGTCATGCCTGTCTTCACGGACCACCGGCAGGTGATCGCCGTCGATCTGCAGGGCCATGGCCGCACGCCCCTCGGCGACCGGCCGATCGAGCTTCCGGCAATAGGGGCCGATCTCGCGGTGCTGGTGAAGCAGCTCGGCTACGATAAGCTCGATGTCTTCGGCTATTCTTTCGGTGGCGGCGTGGCCCTCCACATGGCGGCGAACGCGCCGGACCAGGTGCGCCGCCTGGTGATCCTCTCGGCGCCCTATGCGCAGAATGGCTTCTTTCCGGAGATGCTGCCGCAGCAGGCGGCCGTCGGCGCCGGCATGGCAGAGATGATGAAGGACACGCCGATGTTCCTCTCCTACAAGGCGGTGGCGCCTGATGTGTCCGAATTTCCTAAACTGCTTGACGCCATGGGCGCGCTGATGCGCGAGCCCAATGAGTATGGCGATGCCGTCGCGAAGCTCACCATGCCGGTTATGCTGATGTACGGCGATGCCGACATGATCCGGCCCGAGCACATCGTCGACTTCTATCAGAAGCTTGGCGGCGGGCTGCGTGATGCCGGCTGGATGCGGGAAAACATGTCGAAGAACCGGCTGGCGATCCTGCCCGATCTCACCCATTACGAGACCTTCGCCTCGCCCCTCATGGCGAATATGGCGATGACCTTCCTCGACGGCGGCGGCAAGGCGCCGAACTGGGCCGAGCAGCTCGGAAGATAAGCGATGCGGCCGGGATTTTCCCGGCCGCCTTTCTCCTCGCGGTCAGTTGCCGCGCCGGTTTTCCCGATCCAGCTGCGTCACCAGCGCCAGGATCGTCTCCGATACCGGAGTCGGGACGGCAGTCAGGCGTCCGAGCGCAACCAGCATACCCACAAGCGGCGCAATTTCCAGCGCCTTGCCGCCGAGCAAATCCTGCAGCATCGAGGTTCGAACGCCGCCGATGTGGCGCGATTGCTCCAGCCGCTGCTCGACCGACATGGCGAACTGCGCGCCGACCGCATCGCCGACAGCGCGCACTTCCTTCATAACCTTGCTGACCATGTCCATGAGCGCCGGGTCCGCCAGGATATCTGTCATCAGCGCCCGTGTGAGAGCGCTGATCGGGTTGAAGGCGGCGTTGCCCATCAACTTGCTCCAGATTTCACTACGGATGTCCGGCGTGGTCGAGATACTGAGATCGGCGCCGGTCAGCACCGCCGCCACGGCCGCGAGATCGGCAGACATTTCGCCGGAGGGCTCGCCAAGCACCAAGCGACCTTTGTGGGAAAGCCGGATCTCACCCGGGCTGACAACTTCCGCGCCTTGATAGGCGACGCAGCCGATCACGCGTTCCGGTCCGATCAGCCGCCAGAGCCCGCCGCCGGGATCGAGCTCGTCGAATTGCAGCTCCGCATGTCCGCTCCTTGTATCACGATGGAAATACCACCACGGAATGCCGTTCAGGATCATGACGACGCGGGTGCCCTGCTTGAGCAGGGCGGCGATCCCCTCGGCGGCGAGCGGCAACTGATGCCCCTTGAGGCCAGTGATGACGAGGTCCTGCGCCGGCAATGTTTTCGGATCTTCGGTTGCGGTCACGCGCACCGTGAGTGGGGTTTCCGCATCGGCCTCCCGCAGGCTGAGGCCGTCGCGGCGAATCGCATCGAGATGCGCCCCGCGTGCGACGACGGAGACATCGATGTCGCTATCTTCCCTGCTTGCGAGCTTGGCGGCGATGGCGCCGCCAAGGGCTCCGGCACCATAAATACAGATGGTCTTGATGGACATGCGTTGCCTCTTCACGGGTCACGGTCTGACTTACATCTAGGCCATTGCCGGCGAGAGGCGAATGCCAATTTGCCGCAATGCGTTCTTTCCATCATCTCGATGGTGCAGTCGCCGCATGCGGAAATCCGGATGCGGCGCCGGCATCGGTCTTGGCTGCTCAGGCCCCAGCCGTTGCGTCCCTGCTAAAATCGGTGGAGACGGCAAGCTCGCGCCAGACCGACAGCTCCTTTTCGACACTCGCGTTCTGCGCCTCGATCATGGCGACCGTGTCGCTGCCGAACGGCATGCGCAGCGGCGGGTTGACCGAGTTGACCATCGTCATGATGCCGGCAGCGAGCTTGGCTGGGTTGCCGGGCTGGGCGTGGTTGGCGTCGGCGGCGAAATTGCGCATTTCTCCGGCCGGCGTGCCTTCGTAATCGGCGATGGAGGCAGGGCTTATTGCCAGCGAGGTGTCGGCGAGGAAGTCCGTGCGGAAAAAGCCGGGCTCGACGATCGTCACCTTGATGCCGAAAGGTTCGAGTTCGGCGGCCATGGATTCCGACAGCCCCTCGACGGCGAATTTGGTCGAGCTATAGACGCCCCAGCCAGGATAGCCGAAATAGCCGCCGATCGAGGAGAAGTTCAGGATATGGCCGGAACGCTGGCGGCGCATATAGGGCAGCACGGCGCGTGTCACCTTCAGGAGACCGAAGACATTGGTGGCATAGATCTTTTCGATCTCTTCGGCTGTGGCTTCCTCGACGGCGCCGAGCAGGCCGTACCCGGCGTTATTGGCCAGAACATCGATACGGCCGAAGCGGGCGACGCCGGCGGCCGCAGCCTCCTTAGCCTGTGCCTCGTCGGTTACGTCGAGGGCGACGGCCAGCAGGTTCGGATGGTCCCCGAACTGCTCGATGATGGTCTTGGGGTTACGCGCGGTTGCGATGACAGCATCGCCCGCTGCAAGCGCTTCCTTGGTCATCAGCGCGCCGAAGCCGCGGGATGCACCAGTGATGAACCAGACTTTCATGACGAATTCCTTTCGTTGATGTCGCATCTGACGAAAGCGAATTTGACCGAAATCCCGATGATGTATAAGATTCGTTATTAAAGAAACTATGATGAGCACAATTCATCAATGCGTGCGACCGAACTTTCCGAACTGGCGGCCTTCGCAGCCGTGGCGAGGCATAAGAGTTTCCGCAAAGCAGGGGAGGAGCGGGGCGTCACAGCATCTGCCGTCAGCCATGCCGTGCTCAATCTGGAAGACCGAATTGGGATCCGCCTGCTCAACCGTACGACACGCAGCGTTTCGCTTACGGATGCCGGCGAACTCCTGATCTCACATCTGGCGCCGGCTTTCGGGGACATGGCGGCCGCGCTCGATGCGTTGAACCGCTACCGCGACACACCGTTCGGCAGGGTGAGGATCAACGTGCCGAACTCGATCGGTCCCTTCGTCATCGGCCGTGTCATCGCCCCGTTGCTTCAACGCAATCCCAATTTGCAGCTGGAAATCAACGCGACCGACAGGCTGGTCGACATCGTCGAGGAAGGTTTTGATGCCGGCATCCGTTTCGGCGAGCGCGTCACTGAAGGTATGATCGCCTTGCGCATAAAGCCGCGCATCCGCCTGGTCGTCGTCGGTTCACCAGCCTATTTCGAGAGGCGCCCGAAGCCGCAAACGCCTTACGACCTCAAGCGCCACCTCTGCATCCAGAACATGTTTCCCTCCGGTGCACGTTATGCCTGGGAATTCGAGAAGGATGGTCAGACGGTGAGTTTCCAGCCGACCGGACCGCTTTCGCTCGATGATCACGAGCTGATGATGCAGGCAGCGCTCGGCGGCGTCGGCCTTACCTATATCTGGGAACCTCGCGTCGAAAAAGCCATAACCGACGGCGAACTCATCCAGGTGCTCGATGACTGGTGTCAGCCGGAGGAACCGCTCTATCTCTACTATCCGAGCCGCCGCCACATGTCTGCGGGCTTCAGGGCGGTGATCGATGCGATCAGGGCGGAGTGAAAGAGCCCAATCCTACCCGCGCATGCCGGCGATGGTCTGAAGCGCCTGAAAATAAACCGTCAGGTCACGGGCAGGATCCGCCGGCAGGGCGGTCGCACGGAATACCTTACCTCCTGCCGCATCGATTCCTCCGTCGATCATCAGGTTGTCGGCCATGCCGTGGTTTTCGATTGCGATGCCATCAGGTCCGCGTGGGCGTCCGCTCGTCTCATCGATCTCCATTCCCGCATACCAGATCGAGCGGACGCGCAGCCCATAGTCGTCGGGGTGGTTGGTATAGGCGAAGACAGATTTTCCGAGAGCAATCATGAAGCCGATCTCATAGACCGTGCCCGGATCGGCGCTGACGCCCCGAAAGGGAGTGATATTGGCGAGGCAGATCTCGGCCCGGCGCATGGCGACGTCGTTGCGGGCGTAGATCTCCGCAGCCGTCAGCTTTATCGGCGTCTGGTTTTCATCGCTGCCGGGACCGGTCGGTTCGAACCCGAACTGACGCGCCAATCGGCGTTTTTCGGCCATGATGGGCAGTGCATCGGGAAGAAAGACTTCTGGGCCGGCAAGGTAAATGGTGGTCATCGGTATCCTTCATTCCTACGGGAGCCGCAGCACGGGAGTTGAGGGTGGGGCGGAGCCTATTTCCGATGGAAGCCTGGCCGATGGCAAGCCGCGCCGGCAGCGATTTCGAATTTTCCAAGGACAGTCCGATCTGCCCGCTGCGGGCGGGCAACTGCCGCGTTTTCCGGCTTCCGGCTGTTCGCCGGCGACGTGAAAAAGCGGAAGGTTGCGCTCGTCACCCTTTTGACTCCGGTGGGCGAAGCGGCCAAAGATACGCCTATCGGCAGCATGACCGGGAGAGATTCATGAAGGGGCGGATTTTGTCGAATGCTGATCGAAGAGCGCCGAAGCGGCTCGGATATCTGTTTCCCGCCTTGGCCGCGTTGATCCTATCGGCACCGGTGGCGCTGGGACAGGATATCGGACCGCAGAGTCAGTCCTCGCGTGCGCAGGTCGAAAAACTGGTCGGCCTCTGGAAGGAGCACTTTGCCGGCGCCGACAGCCTGCAAGAGCGCAGGGCGGCTTTCGCCCGGCTGATGGAAACAATGCCGGGGCCGACGCGCATCCAGGTCCGGCAGGTCGATGCCGACGGCGTGGATGGCGAACTGATGTGGCCCGCCCGGCTTCACCACCCGATCGGTAAAAGGGTGATTCTCTACATTCATGGCGGCGGCTTTTCCGGCGGTTCCGTCCGCACGCACGGCTTGTTCGCCGGTTCGCTCGCCAAGGCCGCATCCAGCGACGTGCTTCTGATCAATTATCGGCTGATGCCGGAATATACCTATCCCGCCCAGATCAACGACGCGCTGACCGCCTATCGCTGGCTTCTCGACAACGGCTACCGCAATGAGAATGTCATCGTGGCAGGCGACGGCGCCGGTGGCAATATCGCGCTCGAGACGGTGCTGCGGCAGAGGCAGGCGGCGAAACCGCTGCCAGCGGCCGTTATTGCGCTGAGCCCAATCACCGACCTTGCCGCGACGGGCGGATCGATGACGGCCAATGCCGGCAGCGATCCGCTGGTCGATAAGGCGTGGATCGAGACTTTGCGCAAGACCTATCTCGGCAGCCGGCCTGCGACTGATCCTCAGGCTTCACCGCTTTATGCCGACATGAGCGGCTTTCCGCCGCTATTGCTGCAGGTCGGCTCCGGCGAAGCCCTGCTTGACGATACGCTACGCCTTGCCGACAAAGCGCGCCGCGAGGGCGTGGATGTCACCACCGAGGTCTGGCCGGGCATGCCGCATCAGTGGCAGCTGTTCCCCGCGCTGCTCGACGATGCTGATCGCTCCAGTCAGAATATTGCTGAATTTGCGGCCCGGCACTTTGCCGATAAGCCGGAAGAGTAGGGGCACAGCCGCCGGCTTCACCCCGTCACGATTATTGGGATGCGCCGCTCGCTGGTGAAGGCACTAGAGGCCGCTCGACCTCCCGGCCGACACTAAGCGCCCTTCGCACATTTGGCTCCAGCCGTTCGATATAGGCGTGGTCGGGAGCAGCGCCGAGCGCATCCAGCATTTTCGAGAAGAAACACCGGGCCGCTGTGGCGGCCGTGACATCGAAAATTTCGGCGTCGCTCAGCCCGTGTTTCTTCAACCCGTCTATATCCTGCTGCGTGATCGATGTCGCATCGCGCGCCACCTTCGCCGCAAAGGCCATGATCGCGCGCTCGCAGGCATCGATCGGCGCCCTTTGCGTCTCGTTGACAACAGCCGTCAGCCCGTCGTTGGTAAAACCCTCCCGCAGCAGCACGGAACCGTGCGCTAGCATGCAATAGGAGGATTTGAGCTCCTTGGCCGCCGCCAGCGTCACCAATTCGTAGCGCCTGAGGCTCATGTGATTGCGAATGCTCGAAAGCAGCCCTACCCAGCTCTCCATCACCTCCGGCCGGTGGCCGAAGGCACGGTACATGTTCGGCAGATAACCATAATTCGCCTCGGCCGACGCGTACATCGACGACGTCTTCTCGCTGGCGGATGCGTCGGGGGTGTGAATGAAAGCCATGGCATGGTCCTCCTCTATTGCGAGAAGGATAGGGTAGATATGCCGGACAGCAATCCTGGCCGATCAGTTCGAGAACGAGCGACGGCCGTGCAGGACGCTGTTCAAACGTCCGAACGATTAGGCAACGTCTTTGCGGACAGAAACGCCAGGTGCTCTCTTGATGGGGAGAGTCACGGTGAACGTGGATCCACACCCTCTTGCACTTCGCACCTCTATCGAGCCCTGGTGCAGCTCGACGATCTGCTTCACAAGATTGAGGCCGATACCGGTTCCTGCAATCCCGGTCGAGGTCCGCGCGCGGAAATAACGCTGAAACAACCGGGGCAGGTCTTCAGCGTCGATCCCCACGCCGTCGTCGCTGATCGCAACCTTGACGTTGCCCGTATCCTCCCATGCCGCAACACGAATTTCCGATCTTCCCGGCGCATATTTCACCGCATTCGAGAGCAGGTTGGTAAAGACCTGGCCTAAGCTGCGGGGATCGGCATCGATGAATTCCGGCAGCCCGTCTATGTCAAGAACGAAGCCATGCGTCTTCGAGATTGCCGATTGCCGCTCGCAGCAGGTTCTGATCAACGCTCCCAGGGCGCACTCGTCGTAACTGATATCGATCTTTCCGGTATCGAGGCGTCCGTCTGACAGGACGCTCTCCATGAGATCGACGATCCGGCTTACCGATGCACGGATCTGTTCGACCTTGTCGTTGAG
Source organism: Rhizobium bangladeshense (assembly GCF_017357245.1). NCBI lineage: Bacteria > Pseudomonadati > Pseudomonadota > Alphaproteobacteria > Hyphomicrobiales > Rhizobiaceae > Rhizobium > Rhizobium bangladeshense. The sequence goes on from NZ_CP071612.1 coordinate 1,766,950, forward strand.
AAATTCGGGCTCGACCGCGCCTCCCTTCCGCAGCAGCCGCTGAGCGGCAGCATCGATGATCGCGAGTGGAGTGCGGAATTCATGTGATGCCATTGCCACGAACTGCCGCTGCAATTGGTTGATGTTTCGCTCCTGCGAGAGCATTCGCTCAAGCTCGCGCGCCTGCCGCTCGACCTCCGCCGTACGGCTTTGCACCGTGATTTCGAGCTGATCATGATGGTGACGCAGCTCTTCTGCGAGCCGCACCGTCCTGGTGACGTCCTCGTGGGTCGCCACATATCCGCCGTTCTGCATGGGATTGTGGGTGATTTTGATGATGCGCCCATCGCTGAGCGCGATGTTCTGGCTCGCCGGGGCGCCGCGTGCCGTCGCTTCGAAGACGACGTCAAAATAGGTGGCAGTGTCGGCCGGACCATTTCCCTGCCGGCTCCGATAGGCCAGGATGTCCACCAGCGGCGTTCCAGGCTGCGTCAGAAAATCCGGCAGATCGTACATCCTTGCATAGGATGCGTTGCACAATATCAGCTTCTTCTCGGAGTCGAACATGCACAACCCATGCGGCATATTGCTGAGGGCTGCGTCGAACCGGCGATGCTGTTCGGTCAGATTATGTTCCGCGCGGATATGGGTCGAGATGTCTTCATAGCTTAGGATCCAGCTTCCATTTCTCGAGGGAGCGCAGGTCAGTGAAATCATCCGTCCATCAGGCAGCGCAAATTGCGAGGTGTTCTGCCTGCCGATCGTCAGCCGTGAACAAGCGGCTGCACGGCAGTCGGCGGTGCCGGGCAAGCCGTCGATATTCATTCCTCTGCGCAGAGCGCCATCGGGGAGGCCGAGAATATCAAGCGTGCGGGAATTGAAAGCCGTTACCGTATTGGCAGAATCAAGGAGAACAATGCCCTGCGGCAGGTTCTCCAGAATGGCTTCAAACGAATGCGGCATTTCCGGCCCCGCTTTGGATCTGGCACTTCCCCTATCCCTAGCATTGGCCACAAACGATAAAGTTTCGCTAATGACCCCAGTCGCGAGTTCCTTGAGAGCAATTCTAGCAAAACTCGGTCGCGATTCTGCGTCAGACTATTGGATTCACGACAGGTGCCGCGATTGATCTCGGACTTTGAGAGTCGGAGATTTCGCAGGCTAGTCCGAGCCGCAACGTTGGGAAAATTTGTCGGGACGACGCCATCGTTTAAATCGTTCCAAAAGATAAAGCGCGCGCTCACGACGTCATGATGAGAGGGAAAGCTCAATAAAAGGCGGCTTTAAATGAAACTGGCCCTTGACACATTTGGAACGTTCCAAATAATAGGCGTCAGTCGACGATGACGTCGGGAGGGCGAAGTGACAAAGAACCGGGTGACCGTCATCGACATTGCGAAGGCCGCTGGCGTTTCCAAGTCGACGGTGTCGCTGGTGCTGCAGGGTTCCTCTCTCGTCAACGAGGGAACGCGCGCAAAGGTCAATGCCGTGATGCGGGAGCTCGGCTACGTCTACAACCGCGGCGCAGCCAATCTCCGGCAGGCGAGTGGAAAATCGAGGATCATCGGTGTCGTCGTGAACGATCTGACGAACAGCTTCTTTGCGGAGCTGGCGGTCGGGGTCGATATGGTCGTTCAGTCGGCCGGTTTCGTGCAGTTCCTGTCGAATACCGGAGAGAGCATCGACAGGCAGCGCGAGGTTGTCGCATCGATGCGCGAACATGGCATTTCGGGCCTGATCGTCTCGCCAGCGCGCGCCACCGATGCCGCCGACTTCAAGCCGCTGGTCGCAGCAGGGATTCCTGTCGTGGTGGTCGTGCGAAACCTGCCTGGCGCCAAGGTCTCATCCATAGTTTCCGACAACCGGGCCGGCATGATGTCAGCCGTTCAGCATTTGATGGGTCTCGGTCATAAGCGCATCGCATTTCTCGGCGGCTTTCCCGATACCGCTGTCTTCGATGACCGCCTTGCCGGTTACCGCAGCGGAATAGAGGCGGCCGGGCTAAGCTACGACGAGGCACTCGTCATCTCGTCCGCCCCGTCGCGAGCGGGCGGCGTGGACGCGATCGGAAGAGCGACTGCTCTTGGCGATCGGCCCACCGCAGCCGTCTGCTTCAACGATGCCGTCGCCTTCGGTGTTTGCGACGGATTGCGCGCGCGCCGTCTGGAACCGGGCGCCGACTTTGCCGTCGTCGGTTTCGACGATGTCATCGAGGCTCAGGCGGCGGTTCCCGCGCTGACGACGGTCTCGGTCGATCCGCAGGGCATCGGGCGCCGCGGCGCACAGATGCTCCTCAAGCAGATCAACGCCGGCAAGGCCGAAGCAGAGATGGTGACGACAGCTGTTCGGCTGGTCGTCCGCGAAAGCTGCGGAGCCGGCACAGCCGCGCCGGCGAGGGCAGGCAGAGCCGGAAATTGAAACAAGGTTCGAAGTGACGCACATGAACAAGCATCTCTCACCAGCCGAAGCGGCGGCACTGATCCCGGACGGCGCCGTTGTCACGGTGTCGTCGTCAAGCGGTTTAGGCTGCCCTGACCTGATGCTGAAGGCGATCGGCGAGCGTTTCGATGCGACCGGCCATCCCCGTCACATTACCACCCTTCACCCGATTGCCGCCGGCGATATGAGCGGCATCAAGGGCGTCGACTATATCGCCAGGAAAGGTCTGCTCAAGCGCATCATCGGCGGTTCCTATCCCTCAGGCCCATCCTCGGCCGAGCCGCCGTTGATCTGGCAGATGATCACCAATAATGAGATCCCGGCCTATAATATTCCGTCCGGCATCCTGTTCGACATTCATCGCGAAGCCGCTGCAAAGCGCCCGGGTGTCCTGACCAAGGTCGGTATCGACACCTTCGTCGATCCGCAGCAGCAGGGCTGCGCGATGAACCCCCTCGCTTCGGACGATCCGGTGGTCAGGCGCGTCAGCTTCGAGGGCGAGGACTGGCTGTTCTTCCCCTCGATCGTGCCGCAGGTCGCCATCATCCGCGCCACGACAGCCGACGAGCGCGGCAATCTTACATATGAACATGAAGGCGCCTATCTCGGCGGTCTCGACCAGGCGCTTGCCGCCCGCAATAATGGCGGCATCGTCATCGCGCAGGTCAAGCGGATCACCAAGGAGGGCTCGCTGAAACCGCATGACGTCCGCGTGCCGGGAATGCTGGTCGACTATGTGATCGTTGATCCCGATCAGAAGCAGACGACGCAGACTGGGTACGACCCGGCAATATCGGGCGAGATCTTCCGGCCGCTCGATAGCTTCAGCGTTCCGGAATTCAATGTCCAGAAGGTCATAGCGCGCCGCGTCGCGCAGGAATTGGAGGCTGGGAGCTGCGTCAATCTGGGCTTCGGAATATCGGCCAATGTGCCGCGGATTCTGCTGGAGGAGGGGCTTCACGGCGCCGTCACCTGGGTCATCGAGCAGGGTGCGGTCGGCGGCGTGCCGCTGCTCGACTTCGCCTTCGGTTGCGCCTCCAACGCCGACGCCTACATGCCGTCGCCTTACCAGTTTACCTATTTCCAGGGCGCTGGTTTCGATGCCTCGCTCCTGTCCTTCCTTGAAATCGGAAAGGACGGCTCGGTCAACGTCTCGAAGCTGTCGTTCCGGCCGCATGTCACCGCCGGCGCCGGAGGCTTCGTCGACATCACGGCGCGGGCAAAGAAGATCGTCTTTTCCGGCATGTTCAACGCCGGCGCGAAGCTTTCGATCGCCGATGGGGCTCTCGTCATTGAAAAAGAAGGCAAGCTGAAGAAGTTGGTGAACGAGGTCGAACACGTCACCTTCAGCGGCAGGCGGGCGATCGAGCAGGGACAGGACATCACCTATGTCACCGAGCGGTGCGTGATGAAGCTGACGCGCGACGGCATCGTGCTGACCGAGATCGCGCCCGGCGTCGATCTTCAGGCCCAGATCCTCGACCAGTCCGACTTCCGGCTGATCGTCGCGCCCGATCTGAAGGTGATGGACGCGGCACTCTTCCGGGAGCCAAGCATTGGCCTGTCGCTTCCGGCAAAGAGGGCACGGGCGCTGGAGGGCATTTTCCATGGCTAGCGGCACAGTCAGGGTCGACATTGAAGGCCACGTGGCAACGCTGACGATCTCTCGGCCGGAGAAGCTGAACGCGCTCGATCTCGACATGCTGAAAGCTTTGATGGAGGCGGCCGACGCGGTGGAGGCGAACCCGAATGTGCGCGCTGCCGTTCTCACCGGCGAAGGAAAGGGCTTTTCCGCCGGAGGCGATATCAGGGCCTGGGGCGGAATGCAGCCGCAGGAATTCGGTCACGCCTGGGTTCGCCACGGCCATCGTATCTTCGAAAGACTGGCGACGCTCAGGGTGCCACTGGTCGCGGCCCTGAATGGCCACGCCCTCGGAGGCGGGCTCGAATTGGCGGGCGTTGCCGACATTCGTCTCGCCGAAGAACACATTAAGATCGGCCTGCCGGAGACCGGCCTTGGAATGGTGCCGGGCTGGTCCGGCACCCAACGTCTTGTGCGCCGGTTCGGCGCGCAGGTCGTCCGGCGCATGGCGCTCGGCGGCGAGATATTCACCGCCGAAGAGGCCCATCTGCTCGGCATCGTCGACGCGGTCGTTCCGACAGGAAATTCGCTCGCTGCCGCCAGGGAATATGCCGCAGGGATTGCTGCGAGGGGACCGGCTGCCATCGAGATCGTCAAATTGATGATCGCGTCGGCGAACGGTGAGGACAATGGAACCGCGGTCGAAGCCTTGGGCTCGATCCTCGCCGCCAAGACCGGTGATCTGAAAGAGGGCGTCGCGTCGTTCAGCGAGAAGCGCCCGGCAACGTTCAAGGGAGAATGGTAATGACGGTGCTCGTCAGCCCCACCGCGCTGAGCGATCATAGAGCGCGCGATTTCAGCATGTTTATCGATGGCAGATGGGAGGCCGGTGCCTCCGATCCGATCGAACGTGTCGCGCCGAGCCACGGCGTCGTAGTCAGCCGTTTCCCAACCGGCAGCAGAAAGGACGCCGAGCGCGCCATCTCCGCCGCACGCAAGGCCTTCGATTTTGGGCCGTGGCCGCGAATGACCGCCTCCGAACGTTCCGCCATCCTTCTGAAGGCGGCTGATCTGATCGCCGCGCGTGCGGAAGAACTCGCATTTCTTGACGCCATTGAGGCAGGAAAGCCGATCACGCAGGTGCGCGGAGAAATTGCAGGTTCCGTCGACATATGGCGTTATGCGGCGGCTCTTGCTCGTGACCTCCACGGCGAAAGCTACAACACGCTTGGGGACGGCACACTCGGCGTCGTTCTGCGCGAGGCGATCGGCGTGGTGTCGATCATCACGCCCTGGAATTTTCCGTTCCTGATCGTCGGCCAGAAGCTGCCGTTCGCCCTGGCCGCAGGCTGCACGACCGTCGTCAAGCCCTCAGAATTGACATCTGGATCGACTCTCGTGCTCGGTGAAATCCTGCAGGAAGCAGGCATTCCGGATGGCGTCGTCAACATTGTCACCGGCACGGGACCTGAAGTCGGTGCGGTCATGACGTCTCATCCCGAGGTTGACATGGTCTCCTTCACCGGCTCGACCGGCGTCGGCAAGCTGACGATGTCGAATGCTGCGCAAACGCTGAAGAAGGTCTCTCTGGAACTGGGCGGCAAGAACCCGCAGATCGTATTCCCGGATGCCGATCTCGACGCCTTCATCGATGCCGCAGTCTTCGGCGCATATTTCAATGCCGGCGAGTGCTGCAATGCCGGCTCGCGGCTGATCCTTCACAAATCTATCGCCGCCGATGTCGTCGCACGCATCGCCGAATTGTCTAAGAGTGTGAAGGTCGGTGATCCCCTCGATCCTCAGACGCAGGTCGGCGCGATCATCACGCCGCAGCATCTGGAGAAGATATCGGGATATGTCGCCGGCGCCAGGAGCAGCGGCGCCCGGATCGCGCATGGCGGCGAGGCGCTCGACCTCGGCATGGGGCAGTTCATGTCGCCGACCATCCTCGAAGCGGTCACGCCTGATATGGCGGTGGCACGCGAGGAGGTCTTTGGTCCTGTACTGTCGGTCCTGACGTTCGAAACGACTGCTGAAGCCATCGGGATCGCCAATTCCATCGATTACGGCCTCTCGGCCGGTGTCTGGAGCCGTGATTTCGATACTTGCCTGTCGGTCGGCCGGGCGGTGCGGGCGGGAACGGTCTGGATGAACACCTTCATGGACGGCGCCCCTGAGCTGCCCTTCGGCGGTTACAAGCAGAGCGGCCTCGGCCGCGAGCTCGGCCGCCACGCGGTCGAGGACTACACGGAGACCAAGACGCTGAACATGCATATCGGCAAACGCACCAACTGGTGGATGCCGCAGACGGAAAGGCCGGCCTGACCGGCAGCGAAACTGCGCCCGAGGAGGGCGGGTGATTGATGCGGGAATGGGTTCCGCATCGTCCAAAATTGAACTGGGAGGTTCTGTAATGGGTAGGTTTCTGACAACGACTGCCGCGATCGCATTGGCTCTGGCCGGCGCCGGCGTGTCCGCACGCGCTGCCGACGTTAAGGAAGTTCAGATGCTTCACTGGTGGACGTCAGGGGGCGAGGCAGCTGCTTTGAACGTCTTGAAGGAGGATCTTTCGAAGGAAGGGTTTGCCTGGAAGGACGTTCCGGTTGCCGGCGGCGGCGGTGATGCGGCGATGACGGCGCTGAAGGCGATGGTTGCGGCGGGCACCTATCCGACGGCCTCGCAGATGCTGGGTTATACCGTGCTCGACTATGCCGAGGCCGGCGTCATGGGCGATCTGACGGCGACGGCCAAGAAGGAAGGCTGGGACAAGTCGGTGCCGGCCGCACTTCAGAAGTTCTCGGTTTATGACGGCAAGTGGGTTGCCGCCCCGGTCAACGTGCATTCGGTCAACTGGCTGTGGATCAACAAGGCGGTGATGGACAAGATCGGCGGCAGTGAGCCGAAGACCTTCGACGACCTGATCGCGCTGCTCGACAAGGCCAAGGTCGCAGGTGTGATCCCGTTGGCGCTCGGCGGCCAGAACTGGCAGGAAGCGACGATGTTCGATTCCATCGTGCTGTCGACCGGCGGACCGGAGTTCTACAAGAAGGCCTTCAACGATCTCGACGATGAGGCGCTGAAGTCGGACACGATGAAGAAGTCCTTCGACAACCTGGCGAAGATCGTCCAATATGTCGATCCGAACTTCTCCGGCCGCGACTGGAACCTGGCGACCGCCATGGTCATCAAGGGTGACGCGCTGGTGCAGGTGATGGGCGACTGGGCCAAGGGCGAATTCGTCGCCGCCAAGAAGACGCCGGATACCGACTTCCTGTGCTACCGCTTCCCCGGCACCGAAGGCAGCGTCGTCTACAACTCCGACATGTTCGGCATGTTCAACGTTCCCGACGACCGCAAGGCGGCGCAGGTGGCGCTGGCCACCGCAACGCTGTCGAAGAGCTTCCAGTCGGCCTTCAACGTCGTCAAGGGTTCGGTTCCGGCCCGTACCGACGTTCCCGACACCGACTTCGACGCCTGCGGCAAGAAGGGCATTGCCGATCTGAAGGCCGCTAATGAAGGCGGCACGCTGTTCGGTTCGCTTGCCCAGGGCTATGGCGCGCCTCCGGCGATCGCCAATGCCTATAAGGACGTCGTCTCGAAGTTCGTCCACGGCCAGATCAAGAGCTCCGACGAGGCCGTGACCCAGCTGGTCCAGGCGATCGACGACGCCCGCTGAGACCAGGCCGATGAACATGCTTCCCCGCTGGCTTGGCGGGGAAGCTTCAGACCGCATGACGAATAGGTGCGGACCATCATTGCGAGGCTGATGATGTGAGGCCCGATGATGCGAGGGAGGAGATGCATTCGATGAGCACAGTTGCGACCACCGATCCGGTTCTGACGCCGGGGCAGGCGACGCGGATCTCGCTGCGGGGCCGGCTGCAGGATGCGCTGCCGAAGATCGTGCTGGCGCCGAGCTTCGTCATCACGCTGGTCTTCGTCTACGGCTTCATCGCCTGGACGGCCTATCTCTCCTTCACCAATTCCAAGACCTTCCCCTCCTATCAGCTGACCGGGGCGCGCGCCTATCAGCGGCTGTGGCGCTGGACCTTCGAGAGCGATCCGCCGTCCTCCTGGTATACCTCGATCACCAACATGGCGATCTTCGGCTTCCTCTATGTCGGCATCTGCCTGGCGCTCGGCCTGCTGCTCGCCATCCTGCTCGACCAGAAGATCCGCGGCGAGGGCTTGCTCCGGCCGATCTTCCTCTATCCGATGGCGCTTTCCTTCATCGTCACCGGGGTGGCCTGGAAATGGTTCCTCGATCCCGGCCTCGGGCTGGAACAGACGCTGCACCACTTCGGCTGGACGAGCTTCCACTTCGACTGGATCAAGAACAAGGACTTCGTCATCTACACCGTCGTCATCGCCGGTGTCTGGCAGGCGTCCGGCTTCGTCATGGCGATGTTCCTGGCCGGCCTTCGCGGCATCGACGGCGAGATCATGAAGGCGGCTCAGATCGACGGCGCCTCGCCCTTCCAGCTCTACCGCCGCATCGTCATTCCGCTGTTGCGGCCGATCTTCCTGTCGGCCTTCATCGTGCTCGCCCATATGGCGATCAAGTCTTACGACCTGGTGGTGGCGCTGACCTCGGGCGGGCCGGGCGGCTCGGCCTGGCTGCCGTCCAACTTCATGTATGAATACACCTTCAAGCGCAATGAGATGGCCGTCGGCTCGGCCAGCGCCATCATCATGCTGATGACGATCTCGGCGATCATCGTGCCCTATCTCTATTCCGAACTGAAGGAGAAGGCCCGATGAGCAGCCTCACCTCTCCGATCGGCACCTCGTCATCGGCTGCGGCAGCCGCAGGAGTTGAGCGCGGCAACAGCGCCCGCCTGATCGGCCGCATCGTCATCTACGGCCTGCTGGTCCTCTTCGCCATCCTCTATCTGATGCCGCTCTTCGTCATGCTGACGACCTCGTTCAAGACGATGGACGAGATCCAGAGCGGCAACATGCTGGCGCTGCCGCAAGCCCCGACCTTCGAGCCCTGGATCAAGGCCTGGGGCGAGACCTGCGTCGGGCTCACCTGCGCCGGCATCAAGGGCTACTTCTGGAACTCGATCAAGATGGTGGTGCCGGCGGTGGCGATCTCCACCATCCTCGGGGCGCTCAACGGCTATATCCTGACCAAATGGCGCTTTCCCGGCCATACGCTGGTGTTCGGGCTGATGCTGTTTGCCTGCTTCATCCCGTTCCAGTCGGTGCTCCTGCCGATGGCCACCATCCTCGGTTCGCTCGGCCGCTTCGGCATGACGCTGCAGAACGCCACCGGCTTGACCTTCGGCTTCGGCAATCCGACCGTCAACCTGGTCTTCGTCCATGTCGTCTATGGCCTCGGCTTCACCACGCTGTTCTTCCGCAATTTCTACGAGGCTTTCCCGAGCGAGCTGGTGCGCGCCGCCCAGGTCGATGGCGCGAGCTTCTTCCAGATCTTCCGCCGCATCATGCTGCCGAACTCGCTGCCGATCATCGTCGTCACCGTCATCTACCAGTTCACCAACATCTGGAACGACTTCCTGTTCGCCTCGGCTTACGCCGGCACCGGGGATTCCATGCCGATGACGGTGGCGCTCAACAATGTCGTCAACACCTCGACCGGGGTGGTCGAATACAATGTCAACATGGCGGCTGCAATGATCGCGGCCGTTCCCACGCTCATCGTCTATATCCTCGCCGGCCGCTACTTCGTGCGTGGCCTGATGGCGGGCGCAGTCAAAGGGTAAGCCATGGCCTTCCTGGAAATCTCCGGCCTCAGAAAGCGCTTCGGCGCCATCGACATCCTCAAGGGGATCGATCTCGAACTCGAAAAGGGCGGCTTCCTCGTGCTGGTCGGCCCGTCCGGCTGCGGCAAGTCGACCCTGCTCAACACCATCGCCGGGCTGGAGACGGTCACATCAGGCGAGATCAGGATCGACGGGCGCGCCATCAACGGCCTGCACCCTTCCAAGCGCGACATCGCCATGGTGTTCCAGTCCTATGCGCTCTATCCGAACATGACGGTGGCGGGCAACATCGCCTTCGGCATGGAAATCCGCGGCGTGCCGAAGGAGGAGCGGGCCAAGGCGATCAAGCAGGTCTCCGACATGCTGCAGATCGGCCATCTGCTCGACCGCAAGCCGTCGCAGTTGTCCGGCGGCCAGCGTCAGCGCGTCGCCATGGGCCGGGCGCTGGTGCGCAATCCGCAGGTCTTCCTGTTCGACGAGCCGCTCTCCAATCTCGACGCCAAGCTGCGCGTCGACATGCGCACCGAGATCAAGCGGCTGCATCAGCGCATGGGCACCACCTTCGTCTATGTCACCCACGACCAGATCGAGGCGATGACGCTGGCGACCAAGATCGCCGTGCTGAAGGACGGGGTGCTGCAGCAGTTCGGCACGCCGGCCGAGATCTATAACAGCCCGGCCAATCTCTTCGTCGCCGACTTCATGGGATCGCCGGCGATGAACCTGCTCAACGCCACCGTCGAGGCCGGTGCCGCCGGGCTTGCCGTCTCGCTCGAACGGCCGAATGGGGCACCGCTCAGACTGCCTGTCGTCTCCGGCAATCACGGCCTGTCTGCCTATGCCGGCAGGCCAGTGATCTTCGGCATCCGCCCCGAAGCCCTGACCGATCCTGACGGCGCCGACCGCAAGGCGCGCTCGCTGACCGAGGACGATTGCCTGATCGAAGTGGTCGAACCGGCCGGCTCCGACACCTTCGCCGTCACCAAGCTCGGCGGCAAATCCGTCGTCGCCCGCCTGCGCGCCGATGCCGGCATCGCACCAGGCCAGAATACACGCCTCGCATTCAACCTCGACAAGGCGGTGTTCTTCGATCCAGAAACACAGGCGCGGATCGCGTGATGGCCAGGTGTTGACATGAGCGGTTCACCAGACATCGTCATCATCGGCTCGGGCGTCGGCGGCGCCACCGTCGCTGCCGGCCTGGCCGTATCAGGCGCTGAGATATTGATCCTCGAAGCCGGCGATCACATCGCTGATCTTCCCGTCAACCGCGACCAGCGCGCCATCTTCCAGCGTGGACATTTCCGGCCGAAAGAAACCTGGTTCGAGGCGGACGGCAAGGGCTTCAACCCCGGCAACTATTACAATGTCGGCGGCAATTCGAAATTCTACGGCGCCGTCTTGTCGCGGTATCGCAAAGAAGATTTCGACGTCATCGAACATCGGGAAGGCGTGTCGCCGGCCTGGCCTTTTCCCTATGAAGAGCTGGAGCCCTGGTATTCACAGGCGGAGCGAATGTATCAGGTCCGCGGCAGTCTCGGCGAAGATCCGACCGAACCACATCACTCGGTTGCCTACGAATTTCCGCCTGTGCCCGACGAGGCGCCGATCGCCGACGTCAGGGCACGCCTCAAGGCCAAAGGCCTGCATCCCTTTTCGCTGCCGCTCGGCCTGGATCTCGATGCTTGGCTCTCCAAGGCGCGCACGCCGTGGGATGCGCATCCGAATTCACGAGACGGCAAGATGGATGCCGAGACCGCAGCGCTCGCGTTGGCGCTGAAGCACAAGAACGTGCGGCTCGAGACCAATGCACGGGTGACACGGCTTGACACGGGCGTGGGGAGCCGGATCGACCGGGTCACCTATATCAAGGACGGACAGACGCTGACCGTCTCGCCCAAAATCGTCATCCTCTCCGCCGGTGCGGTCCAGTCATCCGTGCTTTTGCTGCGTTCGAAAAACGCCCGTTTTCCGCTGGGGCTCGCGAACTCTTCCGATCAGGTGGGCCGCAACTTCATGAACCATAACGCCTCCGCCGTCATCGGCGTCTCGCCGAGGTTCAGGAACACCGCCGTCTACCAGAAGACGTTCGCCTTCAACGACTTCTATCTCTCGGACGGGGAGGGAGGACCGCCGCTCGGCAATGTGCAGTTGCTGGGGCGCATTTCCGAAAAGGTTCTCAAAGGCTCTCTGCCGCGGGCTCCGGAACGGCTTCTCCGTTTCATGACGGACCATGCCATCGACTTCTATGCAATGAGCGAAGACGTTCCCAATCCCGAAAGCCGCGTGATGGTCGATGGAGATCGGATCGTTCTCAAATGGCAGAGAACCAATTGGGACGCGCATCTTGCGCTTGTCGCCAAGCTGAAGGCAATCCTGAGGTCGATCGGATTTCCGATCGTGCTGTCGAGGCCCTTCGACAAACGCACGCCTTCCCATCAGTGCGGAACGATCCGCATCGGAAACGACCCGGCAACGGCGCCACTGGATCCGTACTGCCGGTCCTACGATCACGGCAATCTTTTTGTCGTCGACGCCGGCTTTCTGCCCACATCGGCCGCGGTCAATCCCGCGCTCACCGTCGCCAGCCAGGCGCTCAGAGTTGCCCACCACATCGCGTCGACGGACTTGCAGACACTGGCAGATCCATTGGTGCGCGCCGGCTTGAAATAGGACAGTAAAATGGGATTCGATTATATCATCACCGGTGCCGGTCCTGCGGGCTGCGTTCTTGCAAGCCGCCTCAGCGAAGATCCCGATGTCAAGGTACTGCTTTTGGAGGCGGGCGGAGGCGACTGGAATCCTCTTTTCCACATGCCCGCCGGCTTTGCCAAGATGACCAAAGGTGTGGCCAGCTGGGGCTGGGAAACCGTCCCCCAGAAGCACATGAAGGGCAGGGTGCTTCGCTACACCCAGGCAAAAATCATCGGCGGCGGCTCATCGATCAACGCTCAGCTCTACACCCGCGGAAATGCTGCCGATTATGACTTATGGGCCAGCGAAGACGGCTGCGAGGGCTGGGACTACCGTTCGATCCTGCCCTATTTCAAACGTGCCGAGGACAATCAACGTTTCGCCGACGACTACCACGCCTATGGCGGCCCGCTGGGTGTCTCGATGCCGGCTGCGCCGCTGCCGATCTGCGACGCCTATATCCGCGCAGGACAGGAGCTCGGCATACCCTACAATCACGACTTCAACGGCCGCCAGCAGGCCGGCGTCGGATTTTACCAGCTCACCCAACGCAACCGCCGCCGGTCGTCGGCCTCGTTTGCCTATCTCTCGCCGATCAGGGACCGGAAGAACCTGACGATCCGGACGGGCGCGCGCGTCGCACGCATTCTGCTGGAGGCAGGCCGCGCCGTCGGCGTCGAGATCGCGACCGGACGCGGTCTGGAGGTCGTACGCGCTGAACGCGAAGTCCTGGTTTCGTCAGGCGCGATCGGATCGCCGAAGCTCCTTTTGCAGTCCGGCATTGGGCCGGCCGACCATTTGACCTCGGTCGGCGTCAAGGCCCTCCACGATCTGCCTGGCGTCGGCGGCAATCTTCAGGACCATCTCGATCTCTTTGTTATTGCCGAATGCACCGGCGATCACACCTATGACGGCGTCGCGAAGCTCCACCGGACACTTTGGGCCGGAATTCAATATGTTCTCTTCCGGACTGGTCCAGTCGCCTCGTCGCTCTTCGAGACCGGCGGCTTCTGGTATGCCGATCCCGACGCACAGTCCCCCGATATCCAGTTCCATCTCGGCCTGGGTTCCGGCATCGAAGCAGGTGTCGAACGGCTCAAGAACGCCGGCGTAACGCTCAATTCGGCCTATCTGCATCCGCGCTCGCGTGGAACGGTGCGTCTCTCATCCGCCGATCCCGGTGCGGCACCCCTGATCGATCCCAACTACTGGTCCGACCCTCACGACAGGAAGATGTCCCTGGAGGGGCTCAAGATCGCCCGCGAAATCATGCAGCAGGCGGCGCTGAAACCTTATGTCATGGCCGAAAGACTTCCGGGGCCGAAGGTGATCACCGATGAGCAGCTTTTCGATTATGGCTGCGCCAATGCCAAGACCGATCATCATCCGGTGGGCACCTGCAAGATGGGAACCGGGTCTGACGCGGTTGTTGGTCTCGATCTCAAGGTTCACGGCCTCGAAGGCCTGAGGGTCTGCGATTCCTCCATCATGCCGCGCGTGCCGTCATGCAACACCAACGCGCCGACGATCATGGTCGGCGAAAAAGGATCGGACCTCATCCGGGGCCTGCCTGCGCTGCCATCGGCCATCTTCGCCTATGAACGCAACGATACCAGGCCCCGGGCCCGCGCCGAGATCCGCTAAGGAGTAACGACAATGTCTGAAGTGAGAGTTGCAGTGCTTGGCGCCTCGGGCTGGATGGGAAAGGTCCACACGATGGCCTATCAGACCTTTCCGCATTTCTTCGGCGTGTCGGACGGAACGGCGCGGATCGTGGCGCTTGTCGACAGCAACCCTGAAGTAGCGCAGGATATCGGCAACAGGGCGCCAGGGGCGAGGATCTATCAGGATTGGAAGCTGGCTGTCGCCGATCCCGAGGTCGATCTGATCGATATCTGCCTGCCCGACCATCTGCACTATCCGGTCGCCAAGGCGGCCCTGCTGGCCGGCAAACATGTCTATTGCGAGAAGCCGCTGGCAAACACCGGCGACGAAGCGCGCGAGCTGGCCGAGATCGCGAGAGAGAAGGCTGTTATTACACGTGTCGGACACGCCTTTCCGCGAAATCCCGTTCATGATCTCGCGAAAGAGATCATCGAATCCGGTGAAATCGGAGAGATCAAGCTCTTTCGCGGCTGCCAGCATGTCGATATGTATGGTGATCCCACGGCCCCCTTCATGTGGCGCGCCGATGGCAAGCTCGCGCCGACCGGAATCGTCGGCGACACCGGTTCGCACATCTTCAGCTTCATGGATTTCCTGGTCGGCCGCGTCATCTCCCTGATCGCCGACAATCTCATCGTCACCCCACGCCGGCCCGTTTTCGAGGGCCTTGCTTATGGCGAGCAGGTGAAACTGGTGGGCAACGAGGCCTGGGCCGACATCACCAATCCCGACGCGACGAACCTGCTGTGCCGGTTCGAAAACGGCGCCGCCGGGATCGTCGACTTCAGCCGCGTCGCCACCGGCCGAAAGTTCATGCAGACCTACGAGATTTATGGGACGAAAGGCAGCATCGCCTATACCTATGACGAGATAAACCGCCTGCGTTTTTATTCCAACGACGACAGAACAGGACGGCGTGGCTTCCGTGAGATCGATGTCGGTCCTGAGAACCCCACCTTCAGGGCCTTCCTTCCCCTGCCGAATTTCGGCATCGGCTACAATGAAAGCAAGATCATCGAGGTGGCCGAGGTGATCCGTTCGATCGTCGCCAACAGGCCGATGTGGCCGACATTCGATACCGGCCACCACATCTGCCAGATCGTCGATGCGTGCATGGAGTCCTCCCGGCAGAAGCGCTGGGTCGACATCCCGCTTGGGTGACGGCGATGACGACAGGTGTTCCGCAGGAAATTCTCGACGCGCTGACCGATGTCGACATGCCGCGGCTTCCAGCCGAAGCCGTCGCTTCGGAAAGGGTCCGGCTCGCTGGCGTCGAGACGCCGATCTACCGGGCCGGTTGTGTCGTCGTCGGATCTGGCGCTGCGGGTCTACGTGCGGCGGTGGAAATGAAGCGGCGCGGCGTAGATGTCGTCGTCATCAGCCAAAGCGCATGGGGCGGAACCTCGGCCTGCTCGGGTTCCGACAAGCAAACCCTTCACACCGCAAACACCGCCGATCAGGGCGACAATTACCGGGCGATGGCCCGCGCCATCGGCAGCGGTGGCGCCATGGACGAGGACACGGCCTATGTCGAGGCGGTGGGCTCATCGCGCATGATGGCGTCGCTGCAGTTCTTGGGGCTGCCGCTGCCCCAGGATCCGCTTGGCGGAACACTGAGATATCAGACCGACCATGACGAGGTCGGCCGCGCCACCAGCTGTGGCCCGCGCACGTCGCGCTTGATGGTCAAGGTGCTGGCGGAGGAGGCGATCCGGCTGGGCGTGCCGTTCTACAACCAGACCACCGCGGTCAAAATCCTCACCGAGGGCGAGGGGGCCGATCGTCATGTCGCCGGCATGCTCGTCATGCGCGCCGGCGACCGTACAGAGGAGAACCCGCTCGGCATCGCCTTGTTTGTGAGTGGCGTGATCGTGCTCGCCGCCGGCGGCCCGGGTGAACTCTATCGCGACAGCGTCTATCCCAACGGCTGCTTCGGCTCCCTCGGACTGGCGCTGGAGGCAGGCGTCGAGCTCGTCAACTTGACCGAAAGCCAGTTCGGTATAGGAACGCGCAGGGAGGGCTTTCCGTGGAATCTGTCCGGCACCTACGTCCAGGCGATACCGCATATCTATTCGGTCGACGGCGAAGGCGCCGAACACCATTTCCTGGCGGAATATTATCGAAGCACCCAGGAGTTGGCGTCAAACATCTTTCGCAAGGGCTATCAATGGCCATTCCACGCGACCCGCATGCTCGATTTCGGTTCAAGCCTGGTCGACCTCGCTATTCACCGTGAGACTGCGGCGGGCCGGCGCGTCTTCATGGACTTCAATCGCAATCCTCTGCCCGTTCCCGGCGACCTGCCATTCGACCTAGAGGGGCTGGACGAGGACGTTCGTCTCTATCTCGGCAAGGCTGGCGCCGGTCAGGAAATCCCGATTGATCGATTGAAGCATATGAACCCGCTCGCGATCGAGCTCTATCGCCGCTACAAGATCGATATTGCCGAAGAACCGCTGGAGTTCGCCGTCAACAACCAGCACATGAACGGCGGCATTATGGTTGACACCTGGGGCCGCACCAATCTTGGCGGCTGCTACGCGGTCGGAGAGGCGGCGGGCACACATGGCGTGACAAGGCCCGGTGGAGCAGCGCTGAATGCCGGGCAGGTCTTCGGCACCAGGGTGGCCGAACACATCGGCGCCAGCGGCGCGGCGAAGCGGGCTGCCGAGGGACCTGTACTTGAGGCAGCGGAGGCGGGCGTCGCCGATCTCCTTTCCACCCTGCGAACAGAAAGCCCGCTCTCCGTCAAGGCGGTCCGCTCGGCAGTGCAGGCACGAATGAGCGAGAAGGCGGGCATCATCTGCGATCAGGGGAGCGTCCGCCAGGCATTGATCGAAGCGCGGGAGCTGAATACGCAAATTCGCGCCAACGGCCTCGCCTA
This sequence comes from Rhizobium bangladeshense, assembly GCF_017357245.1. Taxonomy (NCBI): domain Bacteria; kingdom Pseudomonadati; phylum Pseudomonadota; class Alphaproteobacteria; order Hyphomicrobiales; family Rhizobiaceae; genus Rhizobium; species Rhizobium bangladeshense. Next base: position 1,783,922 of record NZ_CP071612.1, read on the forward strand.
TGGTCGCGCGGCCGAAGCGGTCAGAGGCGTGCAATGGCGGCACATGGCGCTCGCCTCTGAAGCGGTGCTGGGCGCGCTGGACTTCTTCATCGCTAGGGGCGGCGGCAGTCGGGGAGCACGCGCGGTCTGCGATGCGGAAGGCGAATTCCTTCCGCTGGCGAGCGCCGGTCCGCTGGAGGACTATCGTTTCCGTAGCGAAAGCGAAGCGCATCGCAAAGAGCAGATCGTCGTTCTGCTCGAGGGTGATGAGATCAGGGTTTCAACCCGGCCGAACCGCAACCTGGATGAAAGTGTCAGATCCTTTTTTGAGCGGGACTGGCCGGCCTGGTTGACAGGCCGCATCTATGATCTGGACGCCTCGGAATGAGGCGATGCTGAAACCGCATCAATCGGGATTTGCGACCGGCGGAGGAACCCGGATGCGCTCCGTATCGTCAGAGCCTTCGGCGACGGCTTCCTCGCTTTTGCGTACATGCCTTGGCGGATCTTTTCCTTCGACCGGCTTCGGCGACAACTGGTCGTCGGCCTGGATTTCGTCGGTATTGAGATAATTCTTGCTCTCGCCCATGACGATCACTTCCGGTTGGAGAACTGCGGGGCAGGAATGCGACCCTTATGATCGACGCGGCGAGTCTCCGGGTCGGACTCGGAAACGCCGTCACCCGCCTCGCGGCTGCTGCCCATGCTGACGGGAGGCTTACGCTGGTCGTCGACATTTGCTTCAGGCAGTTCGTCGTCCTGAGTATCCTCGTTCAGCGACTTCGGCGGAAGCTTTGCCGAATCGGGAATGGGTTTCGTGGGCATCGGACAATCTCCTTTACAAGCTAACTCCAGCTGGCATCGCAGGTTCCCTGCTATCCCTCCATTCATGGCATTGCAGATCACACGGCTTCAACTGCGGGAATATCGAGCTCGATCATGACGGGTGCATGGTCGCTCGTATGTTCCCAGCTCCGCGGCTTCCGCCGGACGCTCGCCGATCGGAGCCACGGCGCCACCATTGGGCTGAGCAGAAAATGGTCGATCCGAAGCCCGGCGTCGCGCTCGAAACTGTTGCGCCAGTATTTCCAGAAGGTGTAGACGCGCTCGTCCGGATGCAGATGCCTGATGGCGTCCGTCCAGCCCTGGGAGACAAGTTGGGCGTAGGCTTTGCGGACTTCAGGTCTGAAAAGTGCATCGTCTCGCCAGCGTTCCGGCTTGTAGACGTCGATGTCAGTTGGCATGACGTTGAAATCGCCGGCGAGGATGGAAGGCACCTCGATCTCAAGGAGTTCGGCGGCATAGGCGTACAGGCGACGGAACCAGCGGAGCTTGTATTCGAACTTGGCGCTGGGGAAAGGATTGCCGTTCGGCAGATACAGGCACCCGATCAGCATGCCGTCGATGACGGCTTCGATATACCGACTGTGTGTGTCGTCGGGATCGCCGGGAAGACCCCGCCGCGTCAGGATCGGTGTCATATCCTTTGCCAGGATAGCGACGCCGTTCCAGGATCTCTGTCCGTGCCAAACGGCGCCGTAGCCGGCCCGCTCGATGTCTTTTAGCGGAAACCTGGCGTCGTCGGTTTTCAGTTCCTGAAGGCAGGCCACGTCAGGAGCATCCTCCTTCAGCCAACGCAGCAGGATGTTCAGCCGCCCGTTGATCCCGTTGACATTGTAGGTCGCGATTTTCATGAGAGCTCGTGTCGAGGCGGTGCTGGCGTGATCCAAGCGCGCGCCGCAGTCTTTCAGGTCGACTTGTCGCGCGTCAGGTCTCGTTAACGTATGTCACTGCCGCAAAACCGGCGCACACTTTTATGCGACATGCTTAAAAACGCTCCTGAGTTTCCTCCTCCGGCAGTCCGCGTCCGCAGTCGGCCCAGTCAAGACGACTCTCCACGCCGTAATGACCTGCCGGGCGTATCCTGTCGGGGTGATCGAGCGAGCCGACCGTCACTCGGATCAGTTCGTCGCCATCATACTGAAGAAAGAGCGGCGTTCCGCAATTGCCGCAAAAGCCGCGCGTTGCAATCGGCGAGGACCGGTAAACGGCGGGAGACGTGTCGGTCCAGACGAGCTCCTCAACCCTGGCCTGGACGAGAACCGCGAAAGGACCGCCGGTCGCCTTTTTGCACATATCGCAATGGCAATATCCCGAATGCGGCGGATCGCCGGCGAATTCGTATCGGCAGGATCCGCAAAGGCAGCCGCCGGTCCATTTCCTCGCCATGGTGGGCGCCATTAACGCGTCGCGCCAAATACGAAGGCGATGCCGGCCACGATCGCTGCGGCCGTAAGCGGCTGCCGGCGTATCCGATCCTCGATGTCCTGGACCACACTCCTCGCTTCCGCCTTTGCCAAGCGGGCTGTTCCGGAAGCAAGCTCCGAGGCGGACTCCGCCATCCGGCCGGCTTCCTTCTGAAGCGCGCGCAGTTCCTCGCGGTCGGCATCGAAACTGTCCGAGGAGCGGGCGGTTCGGCCGGTCGAGCGAAGGGCCTGACTGACTAGCGGATACTCTTGGTCAAGCGCGGTGGGATCGGGCTCCCGCTTCACGCGCTCCGCCGCCTCGACGTCGCTGCGGCCGGCGGGAATGGAGGTATGAGTGGCCGAGACCGGGTCGGACGCCGGAAACGTGTCTTCGATCGCCTTGTCGAGTTCGCCCCTTCGGGCCCGTTTTCGCTGCTCTGCCTGCTCTTTTTGCATCGATTGGACGGCGGGTGATTCGTTCGGGTTTGGCATCGGGCTTTCCTCTCTTGCACTTTGATAATCAAGTGATGACAAAGAAAGAAGTTCCAGAAAAATGCGTCCGCGCCTCATGCAGCAACACCTGGATAAGAAAGCCGGCAACACATGCGCCAAGGCACTGTTTGTGACGACATTGCTCGTATTCTTGCGGCGTGTTCCGATAAGGCGGACCAAAGTCCCGCCCTTTCTTGGTACCTAGGTCCGGTTGCATTTAGTCTTCGAAACAGCGAAAATTCGCACGCGTCTGATAGAGCGTGGGAACGGCCAAGAACGATGAATGAGGAAGTGGCATGACTATCTCGAAACGAGATTTCCTGAGGCTGGGCGGCAGCGCTGCCGCAGCCCTCGTGGTTGCCGCATCACCTGTGACGATCGATCTCGGTGGCTCCCTTCGCGTTCTGACGGTAAAGCACGCACAGGCAAAAGACGGCAATGGGGGCGGCGGCGGTGGCGGTAATGGGGGCGGCAGCGGCGGCGGTGGCGGTGGCGGTAATGGGGGCGGAAACGGCGGCGGTAGCGGCAATGGCGGAGGCAATGGGGGCGGAAACGGCAATAACGGTTCCGGCAACAGTACTGGCGGAAACTCGAAGGGCAACGCGGGATACTCCTCCGGAGCCGCGTCGCCGACAGCATCCGGAGCGCGAGCGATCGAAGGCTCCGATGGGTCGATCAACGTTCGCCACGCGAACGGCATCACAGAAAGCCTGCGCAGCGGTCGCTATGTCATGAAGGACGCGAAAGGCAGGACGATCATAAGCCGGCAGGCGACGGCCCGCGACGCAAACCGGCTGAGCCGGTTCCTTCGCTAGAGAGTCTTTCCCGGTATCCCTGGGCTCACGCGGGGTCGGATGGAAGAACTGCCGGCCAGTCGCCAATCGACTTTACTGACGAAACCTGCTCCGGCAGATGTTGCACTCTGCCGCGGGGAGGGACCGTCCGGCCGCCCCGCGCTATCGCCGTTCGCGCCATTGCAGGGCCGCTTCGGTCCTGTTTGAGGCGCCGAGCTTGCTCAGGATCTGAGTCATGTGGTGCTTCACAGTCTTTTCCTGCAGGTTAAGGCGCAGGCCGATATGCTTGTTTGACAGACCTTGGGCGACGAGATCCATCACCTCGCGCTCCCGTGGCGTCAGGCTGTTCTTGTCGGAGTTTCCGTTTTGCAGAGTATTTTCCATGGCCTTTGCCGACATTGTCGGCGAGACATATCGCGATCCGCTGAGGACGGTTTGAATCGCTTCGGCGAGGCCACGGGAGCCGACACCTTTGAGGACATAGCCCATCGCGCCCCGCTGCAAGGCCCCTAGCAGCGTGTCTACTTCCTCGGATACCGTCAACATCAGCACTTTCGTCGTCGGGCTCCGCGCCAGGACGTCACCGATAGCAGCCAGTCCGCCGCCGGGCATCGAGACGTCGAGGAGCATGACGTCGGGGCGATTGTTCGAAGCGATCATGGCGGCGTCCTCGCTGCTGGCCCCTTCGCCAATGACCACGAAATCGCTCATCTCCGACAAGCTGCGCGTCACGCCCTCGCGAAAAAGCGGGTGGTCGTCCACGACGCCGACGGTGATTGGTGTCATCTCTAGTCTCCAACTTCCATGGGCTCGAAGGTCATGGTCACGGTCGTTCCTCCTTCGCCTGTCGTGATATCGAAGGATCCTCCGAGGCTGTCGATACGTTCGCGAAGGCCCACCAGACCGAGGCTTGACGGCCTCACCTCCGTTGGGTCGAATCCATCGCCGCGATCACTGACTTCGACACAAACATGACCATTGTGCGACACTGCTCTTACGGTCTGCTGAACGCCGCCGCCGTGGCGATAGGCATTGTTCAAGGCTTCTTGAATAAAGCGATAAATGCAGATCTTTACGGCAGTAGCGAGCTCCGGTCCATCCTCGTCGATGATTGTTTCTACAAGAGTTTCGGTCTTGTGCCGATGAGCTTCGACGACCCGCAGCACGATCTCGGTGATTGACGATTTTTCGATCTGCGGGAGCACTAGCCCGCTGCAGATATTGCGGATCTCCGTCATGGCCTCGGCAAGACTCGAGCGTATCCAGGCAAGTTCCTTTTCGCGGGCTTCGGGCTCGGTGGACGCGTTGATCAACAAGTCGCTGTCCAATCGCAGCGAAGCATAGGCGATGTGCTGTGCCGGACCGTCGTGCAGATCGGCGCCGATGCTGCGCAGATATGTTTCGTTGAGCGCCGCCACGCGCTGCGAGGCGCGCTGCAGCCGCCGCTGGAGCCCGCGGTTTTCGGCTAGCAGCGCGGACAATTCCTTTACCCGTTCTTTGAGATCCTTGCGCTGCGCTTCGATCGTGCGACTGCCTCGAAACACCAGAGCCGAGAGAACGAGGAAGAAAAGCGCCGTAAGAGCGGCGACAGCGCCCCAGCTCCGGAGCCTGGCGTGCGCCAGGCTGTCAGCCAGCCCTTCGGCCGTCTCGTAGAATTCGAGAACGGCGACGGCCTGACCAGACCACGGCTGGAGAACCGGATTGTAGATTTCCATCAGCGGCTTGCCGAGCGCGCGCTCGGCACCGCTTTCCGGGTCACCAGGCCGCTCGTATCGCGCGACGAGCGAACCGGCGAATGCCTTCTGCAGCTTCTCGCTCACGGGGAACTTCTGGCCCACCAGCTCCTTCTCGTTTGAATAGAGGATGGTGCCGTCGTTTCGCCACAGCTTGAACGAGACAAGGCGCCTGCCAAGCGCCCCCTGACCCAGCGTCTCGTCGAGAGCTTGCGCGCTGCCTTCGTCGAGCAGCGATTCCGTCTGCATGTCGGGAAGCAGCGGCGCTACCACGCTATCGACGTAAAGCGCCGTCGCCGCGCCGGAATTATGGATGACGGCCTCCTCGATGAGATGGGTGACAAGCATGCCCACTAGAAACATCACGACAATCGAGACCAGGCCACCCGCGATGAAAAATTGGGAGGCGAGTGAGCGGGCATTCCAGCGGCGAAGCCAATTCATCTTGATACCGGCATGAGACTTTGCCGACTAACCTACAGCGTCTTTAGAGTTTTTCCAGACAGTATCAGGGCAGATTTCTGGTGTCGAAGACCTCAGCACCTCTGATGCTCTCGGTCAACCGGAGATTATCGCCTGACATGGCTGCGCCGAAGACATAGAGGAGGCCTGCCAGAACGATAACAAGAGCTATGACGGAGGCATTCCAGGCGTTGTTTACATGGGGTCTGTTGCTCTGGGGCATGTGCAGATCTCCTTCCGTATCGTTAGAACGACGCGGTTCAGGCGCCCGTTCCACTGCGGGGACTTCGGTCGAAGAGGCTTGGGACCAAGGTCCGTCCCCATGGACAACAGCAGATTCGGCGATATTTCAAGTTCGACGGAGTTGGGTTTGGAGACCTGTTGTGACAACTTCTGTGAACATCGAAGGCCGCCCAGATTCAGCATCTGCCGCGTCTCCTCCGCCGTTCGCGGCAGGCATCGCCGACGTTTATCAGGCTCTTCTCGTGCCGATTCTTTTCGAACCTTATGCCTCCGAGATGGCAATCGTCGCTGAACGGTCGAAACCAGTCAGCGTGCTCGAGGTCGCGGCCGGGACTGGCGCCTTGACACGCGCTCTGCGCTTAAGGCTCGATCCGGCGGCCGAGATCGTCGCCACCGATCTCAGTCAGGCGATGATCGATGTCGGCGCACCAACCCTCACGATGTCGCGAACTCATTGGATGCACGCGGACGCGCAGGATCTGCCGTTTGCCCACTTGATGTTCGATCTCGTCGCATGCCAGTTCGGGGTGATGTTCTTCCCAGACAGGCCGAAGGCCTATGGTGAGGCGAAAAGGGTGCTGCGGAGCGGAGGCCAGTTCCTGTTTTCGACGTGGGATTCGCTTGCGGCCAACGAATTCGCGAGATGTGTGGACGAATCTCTGGCAAGCCTCTTCGCGTCGGATCCTCCGAATTTCCTCAGGCGCTTGCCATATTCTTACTTCGATCCCAGCTCAATCGAGGCTGAAGTTGCATCGGCAGGATTCGAGGCGGTTTCCTGCAAACGGGTCGAACTGACCTCTTCGGCGGCCACAGCACACGACGTCGCGGCCGCCTTCTGCCAAGGCACTCCGCTCAGCGGAGAAATCGAATTGCGGGCGCCTGATCGCATGTCGGAAATCGTCGACGAAGTAACCGAGCGGGTGGCCTCGCGCCACGGTTCCCGTCCTTACGGCAGCATGAGCGCCCTGATCGTCGTCGGCCGTGCTCCCTAACCTCTAAGGGACCAAGCGATAGTTTGGGTAGGGAGCTTCGTGCATCGCGCGGATGACGTGCTGTTCGATCTCGACACAGGTCTCCTCATATTCCCGCACCAGCCTCAGATTGAACTGTCGCCTGCGGAGGCGATCACGCGCTTCCACCGCCATCTGATAGGCCTCGAAAAGCTCGAGCTGCCACGGGTCACGCGCCTTCATGATCAGCGTGCGCATTTGCGGCAGACGCATAGCCAAGCGCCTGCGCCCAGCTTCCCGGCGGCTGGATCGTGTCATCTCCCTCGGTCTCCTGCCCGTACCCCAGTATAACGGCCCTTCGATCCGAGAATAGAGCAGGCGACGAATAATGAAATGGGTTCCGGACCAAGGGCCGGCCTCCCTCAGACTGAGGTCCGGGGCCTGGAACGACGTCGTGCCCAGCTAGTTGCTTTGGCAGCGGCAGGAAGGCCGCGTTGAAAGAGAAGGAGGAAAAGATGCTCTTCAAGCTTATCGCAGGCGCCGCAACTGCCATGGCCGTGATGTCGGGCCTAGCATTCGCCCAGTCCTCGACCGTTAATGGCGCGGCAGGTGGCGCAATCACCGGAGCCATCGTCGGAGGTCCGGCCGGCGCTGCTATCGGCGGTGTTGCGGGCGCAGTCGTCGGCACGGCGATTGATCCGCCCCCGGCAAAGGTCGTCACCTATGTCCGCGAGGCTCCGGCACCATCGGCACGCGTAGTCGTGAAGGAAAAGGTGGTCGTCGGTCAGCCTCTGCCGGAAACGGTCGTTGTGACACCCGTTCCGGACGATCCGACATATGCCTACGCGGTGGTCAATGACGAGCGTGTCATTGTCGAGCCGTCGTCCCGCAAGGTGATCCAGGTAATCAAGTGACGTAACTGTCTACGTGGCTCGACCGCGTCTTCCTTTCGCAAATCATTTTGAGATCAGCCGCACGATCGACGGCAACGTCGTCGTGCGGCCGCCGGAATTGAGGAGAGGGAACATGATCTATTCCGAAGAGAAATCCACTGGTCTCGCCGTGCCGCTGATCGCCATCCTGCTCGCAATCACCGGCATCATCGCCGTGCTTGTCGGCACCGGCGGCCACAGCAGCGCAGGGACTCGCGTCTGGGTTCCCCAGGCACAGCAGCAGGAGGCGGGCCAATGAACGCAATTGCGACCGTCGCCTTCGGCATCGTCAGCTCGGTTGGCGCCTGCATGGCCGCGGCATCCGTTGCCTCGCACGTCATGGCGGATTACGAACCTCACGCTTTCATGGACCTTGCCGCGCGCGATCTATGGACGACGAGACCGGTGAAAATCGATCCTCGACAACAGCATTATGAGCGAATACCGCCTGTCTATTCCAGCTATGTCACCGAGGCGCCGGCGGCCATCGCATCAAAGGCGGCCTCGCAACCCGCTCGCCCGTCGACCGAACTTCATAGGCAGCAGCCGAAATATGCCATCGAGCATCTGTCCTGGTGCGCGCAGCGTTATCGTTCCTTCGATCCTGCGACCAACAGCTACCGATCCTATAGCGGCGAGACCCGCGTGTGCTCTTCGCCCTTTCAGCAGAAGATTGCCGAAAGTCAGGATGGCGGCAGCACGAGAGTGAATGCGCAGGCGGCAGCCCGATGCGCCGCCCGCTACAGATCATATCGACCGGAAGACAATACATATCAGCCATGGCAAGGGCGGCGACGAAGCTGCGACATGTCGGATCTGGTCGCGAGGAGCGATTAACCATGCCGGGCAAGGCGTACGAAATCGCATCGAATTGGCTAGCCAGACTAAAGTCCGTGTTGTAATCGCAGCGGTTGTGATATCCGGTTGTATTTGAGGGCGGAGAGCGGGGATGGCGACGACGCTATTAGCAGAAATCCACCGGGCGCAGACAAGGCTTCCGTTCCTGAGCGGTGCGGAGCGGGGCGCCCTGATCGTTCGCATTCTTCGAGAGTTGAAAATGCTTCGTCGGGATGTCCTCGCAAACGTGCCGGCCGATCGTTGCGTTTGGATCGACAAGCTCATCGCGTCGGTTTCTTCGACGGTATCGGAAATCGTGAAGATGCCGGATGCCGAGTTTCACCGTGTCTTGAACGAGTTCGAAAAGCTCATGGCGACGCTTCACAATATTTCGCACCCGAAGAAGCCGTCGAAGACGGTTCACTAGCTCTGCTTCGGATCCTCGCTGGGGTTTGCGAGAAAAAGGGCGCGGATCGGCTCCCCAAGTTCGGTGATCCTGCCATATCAGCTACGCGGCAGGTCATTGCACTAGAAACCGATCCCGGTGCGGGAGCGTTCCTTCCATATGAGCGAAACAAAATCTTCCGCTTCCCAGGGCGAGGTGCCGCCCGGTGACGATGAGCCGAAGCCTGGGGCGGAGGTTTCCTTCCCTTACGACAGGATGACCGTCGACCAATTCCGGACACAATTCCCTCGCGCCCGCTGGAACGACGTCCGGAAAGCCTGGTTCGTTCCCGGACGAACGGCGTCCCGCCGCATTGGACGATGGCTTGCCAAGCTGGAAGCAGAAGCCGACGCGCATGCGGATGCAAAGGGGCGCGATGCCTTCGCCTTCGATCCTATTGACAGTCCATATCTGGAACTCGGGAAGGCGGGCTTTCGAATCCGCACGCCCTATTCAAAGACCGTCGTCGACGAGCTTCGCGTTGTGCCGTTCTCGCGATGGGACAGCGACCTTCGAGTTTGGCATGTGCCCTTTCGATCCTATGACGAACTGAGACGCAGATGGCCCGACATCGAAGCGGCGGCTCGAAGGAACGAACCGGAGGAGAGACGACGGCGTGCCGGGGAGCGGAAAGGCACCGAACAGGATATGCTTAGCAAGCTCCGCTCCGCGGAACGAAAGCGCCGCCGTTACCCGCTTCCGGCCGACGACTTGCCGCCGATAGGACGTCCGGTGGCCACCTCGTATGGGATCGTTGTCTTCACTCATGTCACCGGCGAGCTGGTCGCTCCGGGTCTTGTCGCGGATTTCTATCCCGGCGTCACCGAGGATTATCTCTGGGGGTATTGGCGGGTGCCGACATTCGACGAACTTGTTCGCACGTGGCCCGCGAAAACGCTTCCCCTGGGGGATGCCAAATGGTGGCAGCCGACGATCGAAGAACTGAGACCCGCCCGCCGCGCGGCAAGATCACGCGAAGCCAGGAAGCAAGCGAAGACGCCGTGACGCTCAGCCTCCCGCTTTGTCCGCCGACGTGTAGCGGATGCCGTCCCGGCGATGTCTTGTCAGTGTGGGAACAAATTCCCACGTCGCCCATTTGTCGTCCATGAAAACAGCCCTGCCGATGTCGCTCCTCGCTCTAGCCCTCTCCGTTGGCGGCGCCCTCGCGCGGGAGCTTCGACCCGAAACGATCAATGCCGCTTCGATTGCCGACATCGGGAATGGAAAGCCGTCGCCCGCAGATCCAGACCCGGCGATCGTGCGCCTTCAGGTCCTGCTAGACCGTGCCGGCTCGTCTCCCGGTGTGATCGACGGCCTCGCCGGTGAGAACGTCAACAAGGCGGTGGCTGGGTTCGAGGCGATGAACAAGCTCCCCGTCGATGGCAGGCCAGATCCAGATGTCGTCTCCCACTTGGAAGACAATTCGCCCATCATCGAGAGCTATGTCGTTTCACCGGAGGATGCCACGGGACTTGTCGACAGGATTCCCGATGATTACGGCGAGAAGGCAAAGATGCAGAGCCTCGGCTATACCAGCGTTGCGGAGAAGCTGTCCGAGCGCTTCCACATGAATATCGATCTGTTGAACGCGCTCAACCCGGGCTCGCAGTTCGCGCCCGGCGACAGGGTGTGGGTCGTTAATCCCGGCCCGCCCAGGCAAGGCAAGGTCAAGAGTATCGAGGCTGACAAGAACACAGGGCAGGTGCTGGCCTATGGCGAAGATGGATCGCTGCTTGCCGTCTATCCCGCGACGATCGGAAGCGAGGACAACCCGGCGCCTTCAGGAAAGCACAAGGTCAAGGGCGTCGCGAGAATGCCGGTTTATCGATATGATCCAAAGCGCAACTTCAAACAGGGAAAGAACGACAAGGTCTTGACGATCCCCAAGGGACCGAATGGTCCTGTCGGCAGCGTCTGGATCGACCTGACCGAGCCGACCTATGGCATACACGGGACGCCGGAGCCGAAGCTCATCGACAAGGTCGGTTCGCATGGTTGCGTGCGGCTGACGAATTGGGACGCCGAAGAGTTGGCCGACATGGTCAAGCCGGGAGTGCTCGTCGATTTCGTCAACCGCAGTCCGGCCGCGCCGAAGTGAAGCATAGGGTTTGCCGAATACTCATACGCTCCCTCCGCGTCGGGATCACGAAGCCTTGGCTTCGAAAGCCGGGGCGAAATCACCAAGCGATTTCGCCTTGAGGATCGCGCCGCCAATATCCTGCTCCACGATCGCCTCGAGATCGGCAAAGCTGTCGATGACATAGTAGATCGGCTGGAGGATATCGATGCGGTAGGGTGTCCTGAGCACGCTCATCAAGTCGAACGGCCGGAATTCGCAGGAAGTGCCTTCCGTTGCCGCCTTCGCCTCGCTCGGCGACGAGACGATGCCCGCGCCGAAGCAGCGGCGGCCTTGCGGCGTATTGATCAGGCCGAATTCGACGGTGAACCAGAAAATCCGGAACAGGTGCCATGAATAGCCTTTGCCGAGGCGCATGGCGGTTTCGCCGAAATGCCGGACGAAACTGGCGTAGCTCTGATTGGTCAGCAACGGGCAATGGCCGAACACCTCGTGGAACAGGTCCGGTTCCTCGATATAATCGATGTGCTCGCGGCGGCGCAGGAAGGTCGCCAGCGGGAATTTGCCTTGTGACAGAAGTTCATAAAAGCGCGAAGGCGGGATGAGCGCCGGCACGCCTTCGACGCCGAAGCCGGTGGTTTCGTTCAGGCGCCTGTTCACGTCGCGAAGCTGGGGCACTTTTTCCGGCTTGAGCCCAAGCAGTTTGACGCCGTCAAGATATTCCTGGCAAGCCGTGTTGGCCAAGAGCTTCATCTGACGCCGGTAGAGTTCACCCCAGATCGCATCTTCTTCGGGACTGTAGTCGTATAGCCCGTCCGGGCCGGGCAGTTTGGCGGTGTAGCTGCTTTCTTTGGTCATCGACTGATCTCCCGGGAATGGCGATTTCGCTGCCATTATGCTCCGTGTTCGGCGGATTTTCTTTTCTTTCGTCTCGGCCATGGCCATACTGGTGGCAAATATTCTCGATTGTGGTGGCAGAAATGAAAGAACCTGAGAAATTCCGCCGCAAGCTTCTGCAGCTCATCCAGGCCGATGGCACTCTGTCGCTGGCGGATCTGGCGGAAAAGGCCGGCATGTCGCAGAGCTCGGCCTGGCGTAAGATCCAGGAACTGGAGGCTGACGGCGTCATCCGCAAGCGCGTGACATTGCTCGATCCCGGCAAACTCGATCTCAAGCTCTGCGTGATTGCACACGTCACGCTGGAGGATCACCATGAGGAGGCAGTGGCTTCTTTCGCTTCAGTGGTGCTGGAGCGGCCGGAGATCATGGAGTGCTATGCCTTGTCGGGCGCGTTCGATTACATGCTGAAGATAAGGTCGAGGGACGTGGAAAGCTACGAAGCGTTCATGACCCGCTATCTCATGCGCAATCCGCATGTGCGCACCGTCGTATCGAGCTTCGTCTTGCGCGAACTGAAATTCTCGACTGAGTTGCCGCTCTGACCTTTGCCGCCAGAGGACCCCGCAGCTCAGCGTGTGCCATCGCCGTGCCAACTGCCCGGCATGCGCAGCGGAAAGCCCTCGAATGTCTTCAGCGTGTCGAGCACGATTGACGTCTTCACATGCTGCACCGACTCGTGCGGCAGGAGAACGTCGTTGACGAATTTCGAGAGGTCGGCGAGCCCGCGCGTTGCCACTTTCAGATGATAATCCATTTCGCCGGTGAGCGCATAGGCTTCCAGGACCTCCGGCAGCCCGTTGATCAATTGAGAAAACCTGCGGGCATTATCTCGGTTATGGGTGGCGAGCGTCACTGAAATGACCACCAGCATGTCCAGGCCGAGTTTTTCGCGATCGAGATAGGCCCGGTAGCTGCGGATATAGCCCTCGGCTTCTAACCGCGTGCGCCGGCGTGAGCATTGCGACGGTGAAAGGGCAATGCGGTCGCCCAGCTCGTTGTTCGTCAGCCTGCCGTCCTTTTGAAGTTCTTCGAGCAAGCGCATATCCAATTTGTCCAGCTGTTCATCCATTGCGCAAAATCCAGGAAATACTCACGAACCGTGCATAATATGTTCTTTGGATATAAAGAATGCAAGAACTTTGCGCGTGTTTTGGGCCATAGTTTGCATAGAAGATGCAATCTCCTCTGGAGGAAAAGAAAATGGGTCCTTTCCCGCATGATGCGCCTCCGTCGGAAATCACCGCCGACAATCCAGCCGGCACCGACGGCTTCGAATTCGTCGAATTCGCTCACCCCGAGCCTGAGAAGCTCAGCGAGCTCTTCACACGCATGGGCTATGCCGCGGTCGCCAGGCACAAGACAAAAGACATCACCGTCTGGCGCCAGGGCGACATCAACTATGTCCTCAATGCCGAGCCCGACAGCCATGCCGCCCGCTTCGTCACAAAGCATGGTCCCTGCGCCCCTTCGATGGCCTGGCGGGTGGTCGATGCCAAGCACGCCTTCGATCACGCCGTGTCGAAAGGCGCCGTGCCCTATGAAGGCAATGACAAGGTGCTCGACGTTCCCGCGATTATCGGCATTGGCGGCTCGCTGCTTTATTTCGTCGAGACCTATCGGGCAAAGGGATCAGCTTACGAGGCCGAGTTCGATTGGCTTGGCGAGCGCAATCCCAATCCCGCCGGGATCGGCTTTTATTACCTCGACCATCTCACTCACAATGTCTTCCGCGGCAACATGGACAAGTGGTGGGATTTCTACCGCAATCTGTTCAATTTCAAGCAGATCCACTTCTTCGACATCGATGGGCGCATCACCGGTCTGGTCAGCCGCGCCATCACCTCGCCCTGCGGCAAAATCCGCATCCCGTTGAATGAATCGAAGGACGACACCAGCCAGATCGAGGAATATCTGAAGAAGTACCGGGGCGAGGGCATTCAGCACATCGCCGTTGGAACGGAGGATATTTACGAAGCGACCGACCGCCTGGCCGATAATGGCCTGCGCTTCATGCCGGGGCCTCCCGAGACCTATTACGACATGTCCTATGAACGGGTGAACGGCCATAGCGAGCCGGTCGACCGCATGAAGAAGCACGGCATCCTGATCGACGGCGAAGGCGTGGTAAACGGCGGCATGACAAAGATCCTGCTGCAGATCTTCTCCAAGACGGTGATCGGCCCGATCTTCTTCGAATTCATCCAGCGAAAGGGCGATGAGGGCTTCGGCGAAGGCAATTTCCGGGCGCTTTTCGAGTCGATCGAGGCCGATCAGATCAAGCGTGGTGTCATCGGCACGGCAGCGGAGTAAACTCTACGGCGCAGTGGAGTTCTCGGGGAGGAGTTGAGATGGACCAGACATCGATCCAGGCTGCCGACGCGGAAGCGACGACGGCAAGCACACTGAAATATATGCCGGGCTTCGGCAACGATTTCGAGACGGAGTCGCTGCCCGGCGCCTTGCCGCAGGGCCAGAACAGCCCGCAGAAATGCAATTACGGTCTTTATGCCGAACAGCTTTCCGGCTCGCCCTTCACCGCGCCGCGCGGCACGAATGAAAGATCCTGGCTATATCGCATTCGCCCTAGCGTGCGTCACACCCGCCGCTTCTCGAACGTCTCCTATCCGCTCTGGAAAACCGCGCCCTGCCTGGACGAACATTCGCTGCCTCTCGGCCAGCTTCGCTGGGATCCCATCCCCGCGCCTGAGGAGAAGCTGACCTTCCTGGAAGGAGTGCGGACGATGACCACGGCAGGCGATGCCGTGACTCAGGTCGGCATGTCGGCGCATGCCTATGTTTTCAACGAAGACATGGTCGACGATTATTTCTTCAACGCCGACGGCGAACTGCTGATCGTGCCGCAGCTCGGCGCCATCAGAGTGTTCACCGAAATGGGCATCATGGACGTCGAGCCCTTGGAAATATGCCTCGTTCCCCGTGGCATGATGTTCAAGATCACGACAGTCGGCGAGCAGGCGGTTTGGCGCGGCTATATCTGCGAGAACTACGGCGCGAAATTTACGCTGCCGGACCGCGGACCGATCGGCGCCAACTGCCTGGCGAACCCGCGCGACTTCAAGACGCCTGTCGCCGCTTTCGAGGACAAGGAAAAAACCTGCCGCGTCCATGTGAAATGGTGCGGCAAATTCTATGTCACTGAAATCGGCCACTCGCCCCTTGATGTGGTTGCCTGGCACGGCAACTACGCGCCCTACAAGTACGACTTGCGGACGTTTTCGCCGGTTGGCGCCATCAGCTTCGATCATCCCGACCCGTCGATCTTTTCGGTTCTGACTGCGCCTACCGAAGATGCAGGCACGGCGAATGTCGATTTCGTGATCTTTCCGCCGCGGTGGCTGGTCGCCGAGCACACCTTCCGCCCGCCCTGGTACCACCGCAACATCATGAGCGAGTTCATGGGCCTGATCCATGGCCAGTATGACGCCAAGGAGGAGGGCTTCGTGCCAGGGGGGATCAGCTTGCACAACATGATGCTTCCCCACGGACCTGATGCGCTCGCCTTCGAAAAGGCATCCAATGCCGAGCTTAAAGCGGTGAAGCTCGATCACACCATGGCCTTCATGTTCGAGACCCGCTACCCACAGCAGCTGACCAAATATGCAGCCGAGCTCGAAACGCTGCAGGATGATTATCTCGAATGCTGGGACGGATTGGAACGCAAGTTCGACGGGACACCGGGCATCAAGTGACAGGATCGGCGAAGCTTCCTCCGGCATTGGAATTGACAGATGAAACTTGCGACTTTGAAGGATTCCACCAGGGACGGCCGCCTCGTCGTCGTGTCCCGCGATCTGACCCGCTGTTCGGAGGTGGGCCACATCGCCCGCACCCTGCAGGCGGCGCTCGATGACTGGGAGCATGTCGCTCCGAGGCTTCGGCTGGTTGCCGAAGGCATCGAGACGGGAGCTCAGCCGACCATGCGGTTTCACGAACATGACGCCGCATCGCCTTTGCCGCGGGCGTATCAATGGGCCGATGGTTCCGCCTACGTCAACCATGTGGAACTGGTGCGTAAGGCGCGCGGAGCCGAGATGCCGGCGAGCTTCTGGACCGATCCACTGATGTATCAAGGCGGTTCGGACGGTTTTCTTGCGCCGCGCGATCCAATCCTGATGGAGGACGAAGCCTATGGGATAGACATGGAAGGAGAGGTTGCCGTCATCACCGGCGACGTCGCCATGGGGGCGAGCCCGGAAGCCGCCCGCCGCGCCATTCGTCTGGTGATGCTCGTCAACGACGTGTCGCTGCGCGGCCTGATCCCGGAGGAGCTGGCCAAGGGGTTTGGCTTCTTCCAGTCCAAGCCGGCCTCTGCATTCTCGCCCGTCGCGGTGACGCCGGACGAGCTCGAAGAGGCGTGGGATGGCGGCAAGCTGCACTTGCCTCTGCTTGTGAGCCTGAACGGCAGACTATTCGGCAAGGCGAATGCCGGCATCGACATGACATTCGATTTCGGCCAACTGCTCGCCCATGCGGCCAAGACCCGCCACCTCGTGGCCGGAACGATTATCGGCTCCGGCACGGTCTCTAACAAGCTCGACGGCGGCCCCGGCAAGCCCGTGGAAGCGGGAGGAGACGGCTATTCCTGCATTGCCGAACTGAGGATGATTGAGGCCATCGAGAGCGGTGAGGCGAAGACGCCCTTCATGAAGTTCGGCGACCGGGTCCGCATCGAGATGAGGGATCATGCCGGCCATTCTATCTTCGGCGCGATCGAGCAGACCGTCGGAAAATACGAGGGAGCCGACCCGCGATGAGGGAGGTGGTTCTCTACGACTATTGGAGATCGTCGGCGAGTTACCGCGTCCGAATCGCGCTCAACCTGTTGGATATTGACTATCGGACGATTCCGATCAACCTGCTGGACGGCGCGCATAAGGCGGCGGATTATCTCAGGCTCAACCCGCAGGGCCTCGTGCCGACATTGGTGATTGATGGCAAAACGCTGACGCAGTCGCTGGCGATCATCGAGTATCTCGCCGAGCTTCGGCCGGAATACGGATTGCTGCCGTCGGACGGCCTCGACCGCCAGCATGTGCGTGCGCTTTCATATGCGATCGCCATGGACATCCATCCGATCTGCAACCTGCATGTCGTCTCGCATCTTAAGACGCTGACCGACAAGGCCGAGGCTCGCGAGGAATGGATGAAGCATTTCATCGGCGATGGACTTCGCAAGCTGGAGATCATGCTCGGCGAATCCTATAGCGCGTTCAGCTTTGGCGGCAAGCCAACGATGGCGGACCTCTGTCTCGTTCCCCAAGTCTACAATGCCCGCCGCTGGGGAGTGGATATGACCACTTTCAGTCGCATCGCCGACATCGACGCCAGATGCGCCGAACTCCCCGCCTTCCAGGCAGCGCATCCGGATCGCGTAAAACCGTAGTAACTACTCGTCTCGCCACGAAGAGAATATCGCAGCCTGGCCCAACAGCTTGCCCGCTTCATCGATGAGTTGCCAGACAGTGAAGTTGTCGACCCAGAAACGGCGGCGCGATTTCGCGACCCTGAGGCCGCGTCCGTTGTCGACGAAACCATCGCGCGTGACGGCATCGAGCAGCCGCTGGCGTTCGGCGCGATCAGGCTGCTCGGCCGAAAGTCGCGACGGCAGCAAGATGAATTCGTCCCAGCTATATTCGAAGCAGTTCTGCGCAGTCCTGTTTGCATAGATGAAGCGCGGGTCGGGCAGGGTATTGTGGGCGAGGACCACGAAAGGCGCATGATTGTAGAGCCAGTCCGGCCCTTGCCCACCCTCGATAAGAGCGCGGCCGACGATGCGCTGGTAGCTGCCGGTAAGAAGAGAGAAGAAATCGGGATCATTCTTCAGGTCGAGGGCGTGATTGTCATAGGTAGAAGTCACGAACGGCCTCGTGGTCAAATGTGTCGGTGCAGGCGACATAGCCAATATCGATTGCAGGCGTCTATGACGCCTTCGGGACTGCGAAGGGCCGGCATTTACCTTGTCTCATCACTTCTGATTGTGACGCTTGCCAGAAGATCGCCCTTGTGCATTGATCTTGAGCTGCTGGGGCAGCTGTCAACATTCTCTGCGAAGCTATTGTTGTTCGGACCGTAATTGGCATGGGCAAGGGACCCGATACGCTGCGGGCGTGCAAACGGCGCGACGAACTCGGTCCGCTGCTCAATCGCGCCGACTGGTGCTACTGGGAGTGGCACAAATGCGATGCCAACTCTCGGAGGTACGCAGAGTAGATATTGCCGGTCTGCAGGCAGCGACCGCAAAGTTCGGCAGCTTGCCTGAAGGAAAAGATCGGTGAAAACTCACATTCCTCAGTGAGGCCGAGCATGTCGGAAGATGAGCATGCCCCATCGAATGCTGTCTTTTCGGGATCCGATGAGCCCGAGAAGCCCGCTGAGCGCTTTAAACTCGGCCTCTGCCTTTCGGGCGGCGGCTATCGGGCCATGCTTTTCCATGCGGGATCGCTCGCGAGGCTCAACGAGGCTGGTCTTCTGGCGAAGCTCGATATGATTTCATCTGTCTCTGGCGGATCTATCGCATCTGGTCTGTTGGCCTATGTGTGGCCACGGCTGGTGTTCCAAAACGACGTCGCCGTCAACTTCAGGACGGAATACGTGGATCGCATTCTCGCCTTCAGCCAGGTGTTTGCGGATGGACCGAGCTTCCTGAAAGGGGTGTTCAATCCGTTCTCGAGCGCGGCCGAGGAAGCCGCCAAACTCTATGAGCGACATCTATTCGATGGAAAGTCGCCAACCCTCAGAGATCTTCCACGCTCGCCCTGGTTCGTATTTTGTTCCAGCAATCTCAGCACTGGTTCGCTCTTCCGAATGTCGAACCGCTATATCGCGGATTACCGGATCGGGGTGTCGTTTCATCCCGCACTTTCGCTCGCGACCGCGGTTGCCGCTTCGGCGGCGTTCCCTCCCGTGCTGTCGCCGCTGCGATTGGAGCTGTCGCAGTTCCCCTGGAAAAGAGAAAAGCTCGATGACACCGTTGGCGATCCCGTTGCGCCGGAAAGGGCCATATTGAGCGACGGCGGCGTTTACGACAATCACGGCATCGAGCCGGCGCTGAAACGCTGCGAATGCCTGCTCGTCAGCGACGCCGGCGCGCCTTGGCGGACGTCCACCCGCGGATACTGGAACTATCTCTCCCAGCTCAACCGGGTGGTCGATACGATGGACAATCAGGTGCGGTCGTTAAGGCGGCGAGACCTGATCGGCGGCTTCAAGGCTGCAAAACGAGCCGAGACCCTCGGTCTCGACGATTTCTCGAAATCGGCTCTGCGCGCAAGAACGCGCGGCGTCTATTGGTCGATCGACAGCAAGGATGCCGAGCTCAAGCCATATGCCTCTTACACGCTGCCGGAGTCATCGGTCGTTCCCTCCGAGATCGGCACCTACCTTCATTTCCTCGGAGCGAGAGAAACGGAGCATCTGACGAACTGGGGGCACTACGTGTGCGATGCGATGCTCAACCGGTTCTATCCAGCACCCCTGGCCCCCTCGTCCGGACCGCCGTTGTCCGCCGGGGCCGTGAAGCCGTCTTGGGGGGCGAGGGCGAGCAAGCGCCTGTTCGACATTCTGCCCTTTTAACAATGGCCGGAGGTGCCGGGCTACCCGACCGTGTGCCATGTCCGCCAAAGTCAACCGGAAGGTGGCCTATTATCCCAAGGATCGCGGGGTTACGAACCGCTCGAGATAACCGGTGCCCGGCGCAATCTCGTCCCATCCGTCGAGATCGAGATCGATGGCAGCAAGTCCCGCCGTCGGGAACTTTTCCCGCATGCGTCCCACGGCATCGGCATCGCCGTCCGCCACGATAAGCGAGGCCGCATTCGCCATGCCGGGATTGTGGCCAACGATGAGCAGCGTGCGGATATCAGGTTCGACGGCGCGGATCACATCGAGGATCCGCTCGGCCGACACCTCGTAGATATCAGCCGTCTCGTGTTCCGAGACCTTTTTCGAAAAGGCCCGGCGGATGAGGTTCCAGGTTTCCTGCGCCCGGCGGGCCGGCGAGACGAGGGCAAGATCGGGGATCAGCTTTTCGCGCGCCATATAGGTGCCGATGACGGGTGCTGCCTTGCGCCCGCGATCCGCCAATGGCCGTTCACGGTCGGGCACACCGTCGGGCCAGGCGGATTTGGCGTGGCGCAGAAGGATGAGGCGGTGTTTCGGCATGGGGTTGAGCGTCATTCTATCGCGAGGCCGATGTCGTCGGTTAGAGCTTCGTTTCGTGTTGACTCCCGGAGCGGTCCTGCCTTCGCTTTGTCAACATACTGAAAAGTGGCGCTTGTAAGGATTCACCCGTTGAACAGGAGCCATGCGTCGCCGCGTTGGCGTTCGACTGCGAGTACCGCCAGTAATACGATGATCACCAGCCCCATGATCACGAGCAGCCTGCTCAATGGTCTCGTGGACGTTCGAGGCCTTTATGCTGGCGCGAACATCACGATGGTGCGTAAGTAGGCCTTCCAACGGAAGTAAGGTCAACGGGCTGTTCTTTCTCAATGATCAATCTCGCATCCTACTTCGGCCTTTTTGCAGCCGCGCTCGGTGCGGCGACGATCCTGCCGATGCAGTCGGAGCCGGTGCTGGTGGGTCTTCTTCTCACAGGAAAGTTCTCCGTTCCGGCTCTGCTCGCCATCGCCAGCGTCGGCAACACGCTTGGAAGCGTCGTCAACTGGTTCTTGGGCCGCGGCATCGAAAGGTTCCGGGACCGTCGCTGGTTTCCAGTCGGCGAGGAGGCGCTCGAACGTTCGTCCCGCTGGTACCGAAAGTATGGGAAATGGACGCTGCTCCTTTCCTGGATGCCGATATTTGGAGATGCTCTCACGGTTGTCGCCGGAGTGCTCAGGGAGCCGCTGCTTCCGTTCACTATCCTCGTGTTCGTCGCCAAGACGGGCCGCTACGTCGTGCTGACGCTGGCCACGCTACAGTTCCTGGGCTGACCGCTTCCGGCGCGGAAAGACGATCCGATCCACCGTCTCGTCGCGGGCGACGAGCGTGTGCCAGGCGGCAGCGGCGAAGTGCAGCGCGACCATAGCCAATATGATCTTCGATCCGACAACGTGATAAGGGGCGATCCGGAACCAGAAGTAGCTCGCGAGGAATCCCGTGCAGGCCTGCCCGATGATCGCGGCGTAGAAGGCGTAGTGCAGCATCGTTGCCGCCCGCCCTGCCCAGGTGCTGGGTTGGTTGGTCTGAGGTGGCTGCACGACACGAAGAACCAGCCGCAGACCCATCAGCAGGCCGATCGCAATTCCTGCGTAGTTGTGGAGGTGGTGCTGGACGACGTCCCAGTACGAGGGTGTCATGCCCATGTGGACAGCGTGGTGGGTTCTCTCGATGCTGCCGCCCGTCAGATACTGGACCGGCACCAGGAGGGCGACCAGCCAGTGAAGTCCTATCTGGGCCAGCGAATAGCCGCCTTTCATCGATTCCCCCCGCACGAGAGACGCAGACTAGCCGGCAGCGGTTAATGGTTTCTGATCGGCAGGTGGCCGAAACACGAGCCGCCCGGATCACCGCTGCTTGGAACATTTCTGCTCACATATGGTTGTATGGCGGAACGGAAAACCAGCCAAATGAGACTTGGGAGCATATTCCGCTACGCGCAGGTGCTGGTCGTCGCCCTGATGATTGCGGCGAATCCTTTCGGCATCGCCACGCCCTTGGCGCCTCTCCAAGGTCGGCACTGTGCGGTCGCCGCGGAGCATCACCACCTCGGGAATTCTTGCGGACACCGGACGGCGTGCTGTTCCGCAATGCACTGCTGCCAGATACTCCCGGAACGCGATGCCATTGCGGCTCCTCGGACCGAATCCATGCGCCATGACAGTGTGCCGGAGAGCTACCGGCCGCTGCTGTTGATCCGGCCAATCGATCCTCCTCCCCGAGATTTTCCCGCCTGAGCCCAATCCATCCTCAATCATATATCGGAGCACGATCATGAACACCCTCGCCACTCTCGCTTTTTCCGCGGCTGTCGCCACTGTCTCGTTCGCAATCCTACCGCCTGCCGCTTCTGCCCAGTCGGCGATGGCCTATCCTGAGAAATGCAAGACCGAAGGCATGAAGACGGACATGTCGAAGAACGACATGTCGACGGGAGGCATGCCTATGGGCGAAATGACCGACTACCAGAAGGCGTCGATGGACGGCATGAAGGACATGCACATGAACATGATGCAAGGAATGATGAAGAAGGACGCCGACGTCTCCTTCGTCTGCGGCATGATCGCCCACCACATGGGTGCGATCAGCATGTCGGAAGTTGAACTCAAATACGGCGACAACGAAGGTGCCAGGCAGATGGCCCAGAAGATCATCGATGCCCAGAAGAAGGAGATCGAAGAGATGTCCAAATGGGTGGACAAGGAAGCAAAGTAGGAGATTCCGTCATGCATCACATATCGACCGAGATGAAGGCCTGCATCGACAATTGCCTGGCCTGCTACAGCGAATGCCTGTCGATGGCCATGGGCCATTGCCTGGAACTCGGCGGAGACCACACGAAACCCCCGCACTTCAAGCTGATGATGGCCTGCGCGGAGATCTGCCGGACCTCTGCGCATTTCATGCTGATCGGCTCGGATCACCACAAGCATGTCTGCCGGGAATGCGCCGAAATCTGCGCCCAATGCGCCGAGGACTGCGAGCGGATCGGCGACATGCAGAGCTGCGTCGAGGCCTGCCGCCGTTGTGCCGAGAGCTGCAGCAAGATGGCGGCGTGAGGGCGTCCGCCTTCGTCTTGCCCAGTTGAACACGGATATCCGTCGCAGGTGGCATGGCGACGGATTTCGGAACGCAGCATTTATGAGACAGACCGATTACGTGATCAAGTGTGGACTGGTTGCCTTGATGGGCGCGGTCTTGACAGCGGTGGCGACGCTTGCCGCCGAGGACGTCGTCGCGCTTCGGCAGGCGGACATGAAGGCTATGGCGGCGGCTGCGAAGACGATCTCGGGCATGTTTAAGGATCCCTCGAGCTACAGCGCTGCCGAGTTCAGGTGGGCCGCCGGCACCATCCGTGACAAAGCAGGGAGTGTCCTCTCCGGACACTTCACATCCGAGGCCGCCAGCCCGCAATCGAAGGCCCGTCCGAACATCCTCGATGAGCGGGATCGGTTCGATCGCATTGCGAACGACCTGCGCGACTACGCTGTCGCATTGGACGCCGCCGCGGAGAAAAATCCCGGACCGATGCCTGCCAGCATGCGTATGAAACCTGGAGAAGCCATGGGTGGCGGCCCGCTCGGTACCCAGGTCCGCGGTGAGCAGGAGCTCTCGGCGATGCCCGCGGAACACGCCTTCCACCTCATGCTCCAGACCTGTACGACCTGCCATGCCAAATTCAGGATGGAATGAGGGCGGCACTGGCATCGGAAATTGCTCGCAAAAAGTTCCAGGGTCGTGTGGAGCGAGGATGATCCAGATCTTAATGAGAGGGCTGGATTGAGGCAGCTACCGCCCGCCGTGTTCCGTCTTCAGCCCTGTGAGCCCGAAGCGGGTGTTGATCGCGGGCGATGGCGCTTCATTGCCCATATTGGCGAACTCGTCGATGATCGGGCAGTCGGGCCGCTCGTCGCCGTGGCAGTGCTTGACGAGATGCTTGAGCGTGGCCGTCATTGCGTGGATCGCCGCCGCCTTGCGCTCGAGTTCCTCGATGTGCTCGCGGGCGATGCTCTTCACGTCGGCGCTCGCTCTCGACCTATCCCGCCAGAGGGCCAGCAGCGTCTTCATCTGTTCGATGGAGAAGCCCAGGTCCCGGGCTCTGCGTATGAACCGCAGGGTGTGGATATCGTTCTCGCCGTAGGTTCGGTAGCTGGACTCCGTGCGATGCGCGGGCGTGATCAGCTTTATCTGCTCGTAGTACCGGATCATCTTGGCCGACACGCCGCTGACCTTTGCTGCTTCTCCGATGTTCATTTTGCGCTCCTGTGAATACGGAAGGTGCGCCGTCGGTGACGACGCTGTGCCTCAAAGTTGGATTCGGCGAAGGCGGAGGGCATTACCGAGGACGAATACGCTCGATATGGCCATAGCGCCGGCGGCGAAGATTGGCGAAAGCAGGGTGCCGTTGACCGGGTAGAGAATGCCGGCCGCAACTGGCACCAGGCTGGCGTTGTACACGAACGCCCAGAACAGATTTTGCTTGATGTTCCGGATAGTCGCGTGGCTCAGCTCGACGGCCCTGACGACGCTAGTGAGGTCTCCGGACATCAGCACGACGTCGGCGCTCTCAATGGCGATGTCGGTGCCTGTGCCGACGGCAAGTCCTACGTCCGCTTCCGTCAGGGCCGGGGCGTCGTTGATGCCGTCGCCGACAAAGGCGACCTTGCCGCCTTCGCGCAGCCGCTTGACGGCCTCAACCTTGCCGTCCGGCCGCACCTCCGCGATCACCCGGTCGATGCCAAGCTGGGCGGCGACAGCCTCCGCGGTGCGACGGTTGTCTCCCGTGATCATCGCCACTTCAAGGCCAAGGGCATGCAGGGACCTGATCGCCTCGGGCGTCGTCTCCTTGACGGGGTCCGACACGGCGACGATCGCCGCAAGCCTGCCGTCCACGGCGACATAGAGCGGAGATCTACCCTTGCTCGAGAGTTCTTCGGCGAGCGGGGCGAATCCTTCCACGGATACGCCCTCGCGAACCAGCGCCCGATCCGCGCCGACGAGCAGCGACCGGCCGGCTACGGATCCGTTCACACCATATCCCGGAGACGCCTCGAATCCTTCCACGCCGCCGAGCGCCAGTCCCTCTGCCTCGGCAGCCTTCACGATGGCTTCGGCGATCGGATGCTCCGACAGCGCCTCGAGGCTTGCAACCCAGGCGAGGACCTCCTCGCGCAGGAAGCCTTCGGCGACCCTGAAGTCGGTTAGCTCCGGCCTGCCCTTCGTCAGCGTTCCGGTCTTGTCCAGGGCGACGACGCGGGCCTCGCGGAGGCTCTGCAGCGCTTCGCCCTTGCGGAACAGAATTCCCAGCTCGGCCGCACGGCCCGTACCGACCATGATCGACGTCGGCGTCGCAAGGCCCATCGCGCACGGGCAGGCGATGATCAGGACGGCGACGGCGTTCACCAGTGCGAAGCTCAGCGCCGGGGAGGGGCCGAGGACCATCCAGGCGCTGAAAGTCAGCAGCGCGGCGACGATGACGGCGGGAACGAACCAGCCTGTCACCCTGTCCACCAGGGCCTGGATCGGCAGCTTGGATCCTTGCGCGGCCTCGACCATCCGGACGATCTGCGCGAGCACGGTATCGGCCCCGACCTTCGTCGCGCGAAACGTGAACGAGCCCGTCTTGTTGATCGTGCCGCCGACCACCTCGCTTCCAACGGATTTCGAGACAGGGACGGGCTCGCCGGTGATCATGGCCTCGTCGACGTAGGAATCACCAGAGACCACCGCACCGTCCACCGGAACCTTCTCTCCGGGTCGGATGCGGATCACGTCCCCGACCACGACCTCGTCGATCTCGACTTCCACGAAGTTCCCGGACCGCTCCACGAAGGCGGTCTTGGCCTGCAGGCCGAGCAGCCGCCTGATCGCCTGGCTCGTCTTTCCCTTCGCGCGGGCTTCGAGGTAGCGGCCGAGCAGTATGAGGGTCACGATGACGGCCGCCGCCTCGTAATAGACGTTCACAGTTCCTACAGGCAGGGCGACCGGGATGAATGTCGCTACGGCGGAATATGCCCAGGCCGCGGAGGTCCCGAGCACCACCAGCGAGTTCATGTCGGGAGCCAGTCGGAGGAGGCTGGGAACGCCCTTCCGGAAGAACGCCAGACCGGGCCCGAACAGGACGATGGTCGCGAGCGCGAATTGCAGGTAGAGGCTCTCCCGCATCCCGAAGGTGTCCATGACGAACTCGTGGACGCCCGGTATGAAGTGCGAGCCCATCTCGATCGCGAACAGCGGCAGAGTGAGAATGGCGGATACACCAAGTCGGACTGCGAGCGAGCGCATCTCGATATTGCGGCGGTCTGCGGCCGCGGGCTTATGCGTCTGGCCTTCGGATTTCGGCTCATATCCAGCCGTGCGGACCGCGTCCTCCAATGCGCGCACGGACGCCGCACCCGCCGCGTAGCGGACGGTCGCCTTCTCGGTCGCCAGATTGACGTCGACCACGCCAGGAACGGCTTTCATAGCGCGCTCGACCCGGGAGACACAGGAGGCGCAGGTCATGCCTTCGACAAGCATCTCCAGGGTCTCGATTCGGGCTTCGTAACCTGCGCTTTCGATGGCTTGCAGGACAGCGGCCGCGTTCACCGTGTCCTTGAATGTCACCGTCGCACGTTCAGTCGCGAGGTTCACTGACGCCGCGTCGACGCCTTGAACGGCCTTGATCGCCCGTTCCACTCTGGCCACGCACGACGCGCACGACATGCCCTCAATTCCGAACTCGGTCAGAATTGGCAACGCTGTCGATTTTTCGATCTTGGATATGGCAGTCATGGGATTGTCCCTTGTTGAACTGCACATATAGGTAATCCTTCCCATCATGGGAAGGTCAAGGTCGGGAGGTGGCGATCGCTGTCTAGTTGCCCAAAAATATGCTAGGCTCTTCTGCAATCTAGGGACGATCGATCGTTGCCCATGATGCAAGCACCAGTAGGAGTGGCGATGGAAAGTGATGTGAAGCAGCGGCAGGACCCGGCTCGAGCGCCGGCCACCGTTGCGTTCATAGATATTGCAGGATTCAGCGCCATCGCGGACGTGTATGGCGACGCGGCCGCGATTGACGTGCTTGAGGTATTCGAGAGCATGGTTCGTGACGCCCTCAGCGGCTATGAACCCCCGATAAAATGGATCGGCGACGAGGCAATGCTGTCGTTTCCTGAGCCCGATACAGCGATCCAGGTACTCGGGTCGCTGTTGCAGGCCTGCCGTAGAGAACCACGGCTACCGCTCACCCGGGCGGGGCTGAACCACGGGCCGGTCACCTGCAGAGCAGGCGATCTCTTTGGATCGACCGTCAACATCGCCGCACGAATAGCCGCGCTCGCGTCGCCCGGTCAATTGCTTGCCACTCAATCCGTTGCCGAGGCGGCTGTCGCCAGAGGTATCTTGGTGCGAGACCTCGGACTGGTGGCGCTCAGATCCGTGGCCGGAGAAATCCCTCTCTATGAGATAGAGCTTGCTCCGTCGGCTGACCCGGCCTGGATCGACCCGGTGTGCAAGATGCATGCACCGTATTCGTCCTATAGGCGGGCCGCCCCAGAGGGGCCGTGGTTTTGTTCGCCGCGCTGTGAGGAAGCATATCGACGGTCGCCGCAGACCTATGAGTCACCCAGGTGATCGTTGCGACTTCGGGGCAGAACGCCTGTCAGCCAGGTGTCCGCTGCGAAATCAGATCTGTCTGAAACTGGATGGATAACCCGCTTTCTCAATGGCCGTATTGATAGCGGCTGGATCCTTGGTCTCAACCTTCGCAGTCCTGGCCGCAAGATCGATGCTGGCGGAAGCTTCCGGGTCCGCCGTCTTGATCGCCTTCTCCACCGTGCTCGCGCAATGGCCGCAGGTCATGTTCTGGATTTCGAATTCGTACATGGTGGTCTCCAAATCGTCTAACTGACCCGATATGGGGTTTCCAACCATGGGAAGGTCAAGTGCGATCCTGCACAAAAGAGCTGCGCCGCTTCGACAGCTCTCGATAGAGCGCTTCCGGCGATACGCCGATATCGTTGGCCAGCGCCTTCCATTCTCCTTTCAACGGCAGTTCGCCGTCGTTCCATGCGAGCCAGGATTCAAGACGAGCGGCCACTGTCTTCAGGCTGGCGATCTCCGCGCGCTTCCACGCCCAGCCTTCGGCGAATTCCGGATCGCTGCGCAGGGACGCATATCGACACGCTGAAGGTGAAGGGCAGGAATTCCATTAGGCAGCTTGGCGCCGAGGGGACATTGGCCGGACTAGGAGCACTGCCCGAATGGAGCCGAAAGAAGATCGTCCGCTACAGGATCCACGTGATGGAAAGCGGTATCTGAAGGCGTTTCAACACGCCAGATCGGCGTCGCGACAACGTTGCTTTTGTGTGAGAATATCGCTTCCCTGTGTCAAGCCGGATCGATGAACGGCGATGTATCCGCCCGCACGAGAGGTCAGCGAAGCGCCACTGCCGCCACCGCGGCGGCCTGAAGCGCATTTTGGAGGAGCGGCCTTCCGGGTCCCTCAAGCCATGTGTCCAGTGTCATGAGATCCCCGAACTCCTGACGGAGCACCTTCATGTCGGCCGATCCTGCACAGCGGCCATCATCAACCAGTTCAGCCAGACGCCCAAGGAAGCGGTTCTCCGCAAGAAGGCGGTCGGGGAAGCGGTGATAAGTGACCGGTCGTTCTGCCACACGGCTCAGCACATCCTGCAGGTCCAGGCCCGTGATTTCGTCGCCGGCGATCTCCAGGGTTCGCCCGGCATAGGCGGCAGGAACGTCCAGTATGGCAGCAACGACTTTGCCGATATCGTCCACTGCGATGACCTGCATGGCCTGATCCGGCCGCATGAGGAAGTTGAATTCGCCCCGATCGAGACCCATGCCCGGTAGCATCAGCATTTCCATGAAAGAGCTGGGGCGCACGATTGTGTAACGAATGTCGAGGCTACGGATGTACTCTTCGATCTCGGTCTTGCTGTCAAAGTGGCCCATGCCCGTGATGCCCTTTCCCGCAGCGCCCACGGAGGAATAAACGAGATGGCCGACGCCCGACGCTTTGGCGAGATCGGCGACCGTCTTGCCCCAGAGAACCTCTTGTTCGTCGGATACGCCGTAGACTGAGCCCTGGCCGGAACTGGGTTGGATGCTGAAAACCGCGTCGACGTCGGACATGGCTGTTTGAATGGATCTCGGATCCGCAAGATCGCCACGACGCAGCTCAATGCCCTGGGCCGTGAGCGCCTTCGCCTTGTCGCCTTGGGGATCCCGCACAAGTGCCTTGACTACCCAGCCCTTCGTATTCAGAGCCCTTGCGAATTGCTCCGCCTTGTTGCCCCGTCGCTCCCAGCACCAGCGCCGATCTTGCTCCGCTCATCCTAAAGTTCCTTTTCGTAACTATTGATTGGCGGAAGATGGCACTGCTATATCTTTCGAACAAGACGGCACAACTTTGTGTGCCGGTCACAGGGAGGTGACTGTTGAGCAAAACGATCCACGGCAGGCCTTATCGGGAAGGTCTAAGAGGTCCGGTACTGACGCCGTGTGCGCCTAATAGCGTCCTTGCCCGGATGGGCGACAAATGGACGATCCTCGTGATGTCGATTCTGGCGATTTCTCCTGAGACATCATTGCGGTTCTCGGCGATTAAAAACGGCATCCCCAGGATCTCCCAGCGCATGCTGACACTCACTCTGCGAAACCTTGAACGCGATGGGCTGGTGAAGCGGCACTACTACCCGGAGGTGCCGCCGCGGGTGGAGTACGTGCTCACACCCGTCGGAAAGACGATGTTGCCGGCGCTCGAAGGCTTCACGTCGTGGATCCGAGAAAACTGGCAGGCGATCGAACGTTCCCGCGAGCAGTTCGACGCCGCGGAGACGTAGCTTGTTCGCTCTCCATCCCAAGCTGGATATTCGGTCTGCATAAGGCCACCGGCAGCTTTCCTGAAATTTTGCAACAGGCTGAACGGCTGGATTGATGGCGCAGAGCGGTCGTTGTGAACCGTGGTTGGAAAGTCGTTTTCGGGCTCAATCGCGCCATTCGTTGCATGCGTCGACAACGACAGCAATGAGTCGGAACTGCACCCAGATGTCTTCGACGGATGGTAAGCCGCAATTCGCGCACCGGGGCTCGGCGCGCCGAATGATTACAGGCTGAGATGGAGCCAGCGCCTCGCGGGACTGGTCCCGTCCAATCCATTAAATCGGGACAATCGAGACATAGAGGAATTGAATCGGCTTGATTATCCGGCGAAATCGGTCTTCATTGTCCCGAATTCGAGAGCGAATGGGGGTGGTCCATGCTGCGTGACTTCAGCGATACGGTGGCGTTCGTAAAGGTCGTGCAGGAGGGCAGCTTCACCGGTGCTGCGCGGGCGCTGCGAACGCCGAAGACGCGGATCAGCCGCAAGGTTCAGGAACTGGAGGCGCGGTTAGGGGCCCAGCTTCTCCACCGGACAACACGCAGCCTGAAGCTCACCGAGGCTGGCGCGATCTACTTCCAGCGTTGCGAGGGCTTGGTCAAAGATATCGAAGATGCAGAAAGCGCTGTGGCCGAACTGCAGCAAAATCCCAAGGGCTGGCTCAGGATCACATCTCCACACTGGTTGTCGACGCGCATTCTGGCGCCGGTGCTCAGCGAATTCAGAAGGTTCTACCCGGATGTCTATCCGCAGTTGCTTCTGGCCCATGAGGTGCTGGATGTCGTTGCCAAGGAGATTGATATCGCGCTGCGTCTGTCGGAGGGGCCGTTGCCCGATTCCTCGCTCAGTGCTCGCCGGCTTGGCGACCTGCCAATGGGCATATATGCGGCTCCCGCTTATCTTGAAACGCACGGGAGCCCTTCGAGCCCGGCAGAGCTCGTCAATCATGCTTGCCTGCTGACACAGTTCTATTTCGACAAGCCGGTCCACGCCTGGCCGCTGACGCGCGAGGGGCGGCGCAACGAGTTTCCAGTACGCCCCGTTGCGGTGGCCAGCGATCCCGAAGGGTTGCACGGCTTTCTGCTGGCCGGTGAAGGTCTGCAGATGACCAGTGATCTCCGTGTCGGGTCGGACGTTGCCGCAGGACGTCTCGTCCGCGTGCTTCCCGAATGGTCCGGGCCGGCCCCCACGCTTTACGCGATGAGAGCCGGCGGACGTATCCAGCCGCCAAAGATCAGGGCGTTCCTCGACTTTCTGGTGCCGAGACTGAACCTCACTGAGATCCGCGACGAGAATCTGGCCGCTTCGCACTGATCGGCTCTGCGGCAGCGGCATGGTGGGGAGGGCTTCATGTTCCCGGTGGTTGCAATCAGTTGGTTGTCCGCGGCCCATTGAAGCCGGGACGATGGCGATCGGTGCCGGCCAGACATGAAACCGGCCCAACGGGCTCCGCTCCGTTGCGCCGCTATGGGTCGTTTTCAAGAGGCATAGTTGACGGGAACCCATTCGTAATTCGTCGCATCGCGGCGAACATGGCCGATGCCCGGGAAGGCAATGTGAGCGCCGGCCACCAGGTATTTGCCGTTGGCCGCATCCGCGAAGGCCGCCTCCCTGGCACAAATGGCCTCGGACTGATCCGTATCGAACTGGATCGCCACGTCCGGCTCGTCGAACTGAAGCACGTTTCCATGGGTAACGTCGCCCCAGAAAACGATCTTCGCGCCGGCGCTTTCCACAACGATCGAGCTGTGCCCCGGCGTGTGCCCGGCCCGCAGGATCGAGCCGATGCCCGGCAGGATGCTGGCATTATCGGCGAAGGTCCGAACCCTGCCGGCGTCGGCATAGGGCCCCAGACTCTCATGCGCCTCGACGAAATAGCTCAGCGGCACATTGGCCGGTCGGCTCTCCACGGGCGTCTCCATCCAGAAAGCATGCTCCCGTTTGTTGACGTGAACGGTCGCGTTGGCGAACACCGGCTTGCCTTTGATCGTCAGCCCGCCGGAATGGTCGGTGTGGATATGGGTCAGGATGATGTCGTCAATCTGGTCCGCTTTGTAGCCGGCCGCCTCGAGATTGGCGACGAGGTCGCCGAGCGCACCATCGAGATAGGCGCCCGTGCCGGCGTCGATCAGAACCAGCCTCTCCCCGGTGTTGACGAGGAAGGCGTTGACCGACGTATCTGTCGACGTGCCCATGAACGCCGCGGCCAGCGCTCTCCGCGCATCTTCGGCGTCGGTGTTTGTGTAAAGCTCCGGAAGAGGCAGCGGAATAGTTCCGTCCGAAAGCGCCGTCAGTTCGAAGCTCCCAAGCTTCATTCTGTAAAAGCCGGGAGCCTGGAAAGATTGCAAAGGTGCCTTCGCGAGGGCCGGGGTGAACCCGCCCGAAACGGTTCCCGCTGCGACGAGCGCCGCTGCGCTCTTGATGAGGCCTCTACGGGTTAGCATGGCAGTTCTCCGATGTTTGACGTTTCGTCCACAGTTTCCATGTTGATGGCCAACTGGTGTGAGCAGAAACCTAATCGGGATCGAATGATCGCAGTAGGCGCTAACAATGGACCGCATTGTCTCAAAAATAGATACAATGCGCATGCGTCTATTGCGTGGACCACGTCCGCCATCGGT
Organism: Rhizobium bangladeshense; assembly: GCF_017357245.1. Taxonomy (NCBI): domain Bacteria; kingdom Pseudomonadati; phylum Pseudomonadota; class Alphaproteobacteria; order Hyphomicrobiales; family Rhizobiaceae; genus Rhizobium; species Rhizobium bangladeshense. The sequence continues at coordinate 1,816,199 of NZ_CP071612.1, forward strand.
GAACGTCAATGATACTGCATGCCATCGCGGCCCGCGCCACCGAACTCCTGCAGATAGTCCTCTACGGAGGCGGGCTGCTGCCAATGGTTCACCAGCCGAACATCGGGCGCGTCCAGTCCCATTCCGAAGGCCGTTTGTGCCGATGATGTGGTTCACTACGGGGCGGCTCTCTACGACAAGCTCCAGCGACATCGTGCGAAGTCAATTCGCTGCGGCAAAAGAGCAGCTTCAGGACAAGCCCCAGCGACCCTATCTGCTCCGGATGAGCCTGAGAATCCGCGTTAATCAGGTCATTGTGTGCTTCTTTACAATCATGATTGGCAGCGCTACCATCGGCTGCGTGACGCCCTCGGGAGGAGCCCATCGGGCGTCATTTGGATAGCGTATCGACATGCATTGCCGGACCGGCAACCGACTGCAGAACAACTGCAGCGGACAGTCGATGATTCCGACACCCATTCGATGCCGATCCGAACATGGCAACAAATGGGAGGATTCAATGTACAAGATATTGGTCGGCGGCCTTCTTGCCGCGGCTGCATTTACGCTTTCCCACTCCACGGCTCTTGCCCAACCGGAAATTGTCAGCGGGCCTGCGGCCGAGGCTGACTGCTTCGTGCCGTGGACGGCGGATACCAAGTTCTTCAAATTTCCGAAAAAAGACGGGCCTTATCGCATCGCGCTCGCCAATGGGTATATCGCCAACACCTGGCGCATTCAGATGATCCAGACGGCGAAAGCCTATGCCGCTCAGCCGGATGTCGCCGCCAAACTCAAGGAGTTCAAGGTCGTTTCCACCGGTGAGGACGTGCCGGCGCAGATTTCGGCGATCAACAACTTCATCGATTCCGGTTACGACGCCATCGTCGTCAATGCCCAGAATCCGACTGCATTCGGACCGGTCATCAAGCGCGCCAAGCAGGCCGGCGTCGTCCTGGTCGCCTTCGACAATATTCTGGATACGCAAGACGCAATCAACGTCAACGTCGACCAGAAGGGCCTTGGCGTGTTGTGGGCTAACTGGCTGGCAAAGCACCTGCCTGACGGCGGCAAAGTTCTCGAGGTGCGCGGGGTCGCCGGAACGTCAGTCGATACCGACCGCCACAACGGCATTCACGAAACCCTGGATGCCACCGGCAAGAAGTGGGATGTCGTCGAAGTGCTCGGCAAGTGGGACGACCCGACGGCACAGAAGGCCACCGCCGACGCGATAGCCGTGCACAAGAAGTTCGACGGCATCACCGCGCAGGGCGGCGATACCGGCGTCGTCCAGGCGATGATCGATGCCAAACATCCGTTCGTGCCTTTCGGTGGCGAAACGGAAAACGGCTTCCGCAAGTTCTGCGCCAAATATGCTGGTGAAGGCCTGAAATGCTCCTCGGCCGGCACCGGGCCTGCCCAGGTGGCGGTTGCCATCAAGACGGCGATCGCAGCACTTGAAGGACAGGTCGTGCCGCAGTCCATCAAGCTGCCGCTGGCAATCGTCGAAGACCCGAACTTCAAGGAGGGCCAGGACTTCTATCCGGATCAGTCGGACAATTTCTTCGTCGGCAACGCTTTTCCGACCTGCGGCATCAATTTCACCGCACAGGAGATCATGGGGCAGTCGAAGGAAAACCAATAGGCCGGGGTCCACCGGATCGCTTGAGCGGCGTGCCGCGGCTCTGCCCGCGGCGCGCGAGAAACACCTGCCCCGAGGACATTCATGACGGCACCAGAAAGACCGGCGGCAACCCCGCTCTTTGAGATGAGCGGTGTATCGAAGCGTTACGGCGGCGTGCATGCGTTGGAAAACGCCCAACTCACCGTGGAAGCCGGGAAAATCCACGCCATTCTCGGCGAGAACGGCGCGGGCAAATCCACGCTGATCAAGATCATGGCCGGCGTCGTCGCGCCGGATGAAGGCCGCATGCTGCTCGACGGGCATCCGGTGACCTTCCGCTCCCCGGCCGAGGCTTCCGCCGCCGGCGTCACCTGCGTATTTCAGGAACTCTCGCTGATCCCGGACCTCAGCGTTGCCGACAACATCTCTATCGCCGCTCCGCCGCGCCGTTTCGGCCTGATTGATCGAAAGGCGCAACGCGTCATCGCCGAGGAGATGCTCGCGCGGGCAGGCGCCAGCGACATTCATCCGCGCGAACTGGTCAAGGACCTGCCGCTCTCGCGCCGACAACTGGTGGAGATCGCCAAGGCGCTCGCCTGGAAACCGCGCATTCTCATTCTTGACGAAGGAACGTCGGCACTGACGGCAGCCGATGTCGCCAAGGTCTTCTCCGTTTTGCGGCGGCTGAGGTCCGAAGGGTTGGCACTCCTTTATATTTCTCATCGCATGCAGGAGATCTCCGAATTGGCGGATCAATGCACGGTCTTGCGCAACGGCCGGAATGTGGCGAGTTTCCCGGCAGGTACGCGCAGCGATGGCGAGATCGTCGAAATGATGATCGGTCGGGAGTACAGCCGCGCCTTTCCGCCGAAACCGGAGCGGGTTGCGAAGGATGAAGTCCGTCCGGTCCTCGAATGCCGCAAGCTCGGCTGGGCGGATACGCTGCGCGACATTTCGCTTACCGTCGGTCGCGGTGAAGTCGTGGGCCTTGGAGGCCTGGATGGTCAAGGGCAGCGCGAGCTGCTGCTTGCGCTCTTCGGCGTCCTGCGCGGGACCACAGGTTCCGTCCTTGTCGACGGCAAGGCGGTTACGCTCGCAAGCCCGGCAGCGGCAAAATCCGGACAGATCGGCATGGCGCTCATCCCCGAGGACCGGAAGACGGAAGGCTTGATGCTGCCGATGACGGTCCGGGAAAATCTATCCTTTGCGGTACTGGACCGGGTGTCCAGAGCGTGGGTGATAGATCAGGAAAAGGAAGAACGGCTGATCGAGGAGATGGTACAGCTACTGGCGATCAAGACGGCAGGTCTCGACATTCCGGTAGGAGCGCTCTCCGGCGGCAACCAACAGAAGGTCGTCATCGCCAAGTGGCTGATGCGCAAGCCGCGGATCATTCTGCTCAACGATCCGACACGTGGCATCGATGTCGGCACCAAGCAGGAGATCTATCAGTTGCTGCGGCGCTTGGCCGAAGCGGGAGCAGCCATTCTCTTTTATTCGACGGATTACGACGAGCTGATCGGCTGCTGCGATCGCGTTCTCGTCTTCTACAATGGCAGCATCAGACGCGAATTGAAGGGCGACGGCATCACCGAGCATGCGCTGGTGGCGAGCGCACTGAATGTCGGCAGCGAGAATGTGGGGAGCGCGGCATGAAGGAGTGGCGTTACCGGTTGGGCGAACGGCGCGGTACGCTGATGGCGGCCGGCATATTCCTCGTCATGTTTGCAATCTACGTCTCCAATCATCCCGCCGGACTGACGGCCAATGTCGTCCAGACCGCGGCGAACAAGGGCGTGCTGCTTGCCTTCGTCGCGATGGCTCAGACGCTGGTGGTGATCACCGCCGGCATCGACCTCTCGGTCGGCATGATCTTCATCCTGACCAATGCGCTGGCCTCCTGGCTCGTGCTCGGCTCGCCGCTTGAAACTGCTCTTGGCGTGATGGCCGTCCTGGCAACCGGTCTTGCCTGCGGCGCGCTGAACGGCCTGATCGTCATCTATGGACGGTTGCAGCCGATCGTTGCCACGATCGCCACCGGCGCTGTGTTCTTCGGCATAGCCCTCCTGCTGCGACCCTTTCCCGGCGGATCGGTCAACGAGGAATTGGCAGACGTCATGACCGGCAAGGTCTTCGACCTCTTGCCGGCCAGCCTTGTCGCTCTCATCGCCGTCGTTCTCGTCATATGGGTACCGTTCAGCCGCTCCCTGATCGGGCGGGCGGCCTATGCCTCCGGTTCATCGGAGATCGCGGCTTATATGTCCGGCCTGCCCATCCGCCGCGCGAAATTTACCGCCTATGCGCTCGCCGGTCTTCTTGCGTCGATTGGCGGGCTCTTCCTCACCTTCTTTACCTTCACCGGCGAGGCAGCCTTCGCGAGCGGCAATGCCTATACGCTGTTTTCAATCGCTTCGGTGGTGCTCGGAGGCGTATCCCTGTTCGGCGGCAAAGGCAGCGCGAGCGGCGCAATCTTCGGAGCCCTCGCCTTCCGGACCATCGGCGACCTGCTCTTCGTCTTCGATTTCGATCCGCTGTGGCAGCCGCTGTTCCAGGGTGTGGTGCTGCTCGTCGCGGTGAGCCTTGGCGCGTTCGCATTGTTCCGTGTGCGCAATCGCCTGGAATGGTTCGGATGAACAACCTAATGCGAGAATACTCAGTGACCCGGCTTTCCAAGTTAATTCGTCGGCTGGACCCGGCCATCGCTACCGCCTTCGCCTGCATTTTCCTGCTGCTCATCATCGGCAGTTTCTATTCGGCGAGTTTCCTGTCGCCGGAATATCTCCTGCAGCAGTTGAAGGTCGCATCCTTTCTTGGCGTCATCGCCACTGGCATGATGATCGTCGTGCTGCTCGGCCAGATCGATCTTTCCGTACCGTGGTCTGTCGCCGTCGGCGGAATGATGGCGTGCGCGGCTGCCGCTTACGGCCCACTCGGCGAGGCTCTGGCCATTCCCTTCGGCATTGCCTGCGGCATGGCGATCGGGCTCGCCAACGGGATCGGCGTCGCCTATTTGCGCATCCCCTCGATGATCATCACGCTGGCGACCAACGCCGTCGCGCAAGGACTGATGGTTGTCTATACTGGCGGCTTCTCGCCGCAGGATTCGGCAACATTTGCGATGCGCTATCTGGCAACCGGCTTCCTTCTCCCCGGGCTACCCAATGCCGTTCTCATCTGGGCGGTCGTCGGCGCCGCAACGGTCTTCGTGCTTAACCGCACGACATTCGGCCGGTCCGTCTATGGTATCGGCAACCGGGAGAGTGCCGCCTATCTTTCCGGTATCAATACCCGCCGGATCGTCATGATCGCCTTCATTGCCTCAGGGGCGCTGAGCGCCTTCGGCGGTGCCCTGCTTGCTGGCTATGCCTCGAAAGCGGCGCAGTCCATGGGCGATGCTTATCTCCTGCCCTCGATCGCCGCCGTCGTCCTCGGCGGAACCTCCATTCTCGGCGGCAAGGGCTCCTATCTCGGCACCGTTGCCGGCGTGATCCTGATTACGCTGCTGCAATCGATTCTCTCCGTCATGCAGATGCCGGAGGCAGGGCGGCAGATCATCTACGGCGTCGTCATCATCGCCATGCTTTTGCTTTACGGCCGCAGCCCGGCCAACCGGCAATAGCGCGCCTGCGCTACTGCAACGCCGAACCGCCGCGCGAGCCGCACGCTTGACGAATAAATCCGATTGGGTGTGAGTTCAGGCAGCGAATGCCCATAGGAAACACGATCAATGATCCTCTATATTCGTAAAATCATCCATGTTGCGTTAGCGAAATCTTGAATTGCAGCGAGCATCGTCCGCCCATCACAAGACGAACTAGTGCTGGACTTCATGACCATCTTTGGCCAATTTCGGCTTACGCGCATCACCTACGCCGTGCTGCTTCTGCTCATGTTCTGCTTCGATATTGCGAAGGACCCGATCGAGCGCCTGATTATGGCCGAACATGATCAGGCATCGCGTGAGTTAATGGCGCCACGCTCGACAGGCGGCACAGTGACCGCCGTCGGAGGCGAGGTCAGCGGCAAAAACATGCCGCTGATGTTCAAAGGGCAGGAAGAGTTGGTGAAGCAGATTGCAGCGTCCGGCCGCAAGCCAACGGCAGAGGATATGCAAAATCTAAGTGCTATGGCCGCCAAAGGGGCAACGCAGATGAGGTTGCGCGTCGGAGCGAGCGATGCCGAGACTGCCAAGCTCGTCTCCCGCCGTTCCTTCTTCGAAACGCTATACATGGTTGCCGGGATCGCGATGACAGCGATTACCATTGTAGGCCTGCTCTACATGGTATCGAGTAGGCTTCGCGACATCGGTTGGCCGCAATATCTGCTCTGGCTGCTGCTCGCGCCCGTCTTCTTACCGAGGTTTTTTGCAATTCCGTTGCCGACGCTTGCGACCCAGGGAATTACCTTTTTCTTCTATGGCGCGCTTCTCGTTCTTGCCTTCATTCCCGGTGAGGACTCCAGTCCACCCGCCCGTTATAAGCTGGCCCAGCCGACACCGGCCAAACGACGACCGGGTCAGTTCGGACGGCTTGGCACTCAATAGCTGTAGCGCCTCGTGCGGCCGAATCGGAACCTGGCCCTGCTAACCGACTGTGTCCGGTCGTTGACACGTCCACCAGAGGGTATGCCTCGGCCGTCAATTGTCACCTTTGACGACAGAAAACGATGAACGCCGCGTCATTTCGCAGGGATTACTCAGAACTCGTCCCGCCGAACCAGAACTTCTACCCGTTCAGCTCGGCCGGCGCTTCGCGCATTGGACGAGGCGTGGTGCGTCATCGACCCAGCCGAGATGATCGACAGCATCGTCTGGCTCCAGTCCGTTGACATCTTAGATCTCCCCACACACTCAGTTTGCGTAGTTGGACCACGGGTTTCAGTTCGGCGGCTTTTTATCCGCTGACGTTGTACTTGGTGTCTCTGTAGTGAGACCTTGATCCAAGTCATTCCAAACGCTTTCCAACCAGGTCGTAACGCCAACTGCTCATTCGTAGAATCGTGCAAGGCCCGCGGAGGAGCAGTCTACCGCACCAACGATCACATCGGCCAAATTCTCCTCGTGGCGGTGACCTCTCAGACCGCCAGAGCAATCAAAAGGAGAAAACGATGACGAAGACTTGGTTTATCACAGGCGCTGGTCGCGGTCTCGGTGTTGAAGTCGCGCGCTCAGCCTTAGCCGCCGGCGACAATGTCGTAGCCACTGCGCGCAGCGCTGACAGCGTCAAAAAGGCGCTCGGCGGAAGCGACCGCCTGCTGGCTCTCGCACTCGACGTTACGGATCGGGAGGCTCCGAAAGAAGCCGTCGCGACCGCAGTTGAGCGCTTCGGACGCATTGACGTCCTGGTCAACAATGCAGGCTACGGTCACCTTGGTATCTTCGAGGAGGCCTCCGAGGAAGACATCGAAACGCAGTTCCAGACGAACGTCTTCGGCCTGATGCGCGTCACCCGCGCGGTGCTGCCGGTCATGCGCCGGCAGAAGTCCGGGCATATCATCAATCTGAGCTCGATTGGCGGTAAGGTCGCATTCGACCTCTGCACGCTCTACGGCACGTCGAAGTTCGCCGTCGAAGGGTTCAGCGTCAACCTGACGAAGGATGTCGCCTCGTTCGGCATCAACGTCACGGTCGTGTCGCCGGGTTACTTCAGAACCGACTTCCTCGATCCGAGCTCGGTGCGATTCGCAGGTAACCGGATCTCCGACTACGACGAAGTGCGTGGCGCAGTCGAGGCCGCCTACAAGGATCACAGCCACCAGCAGCTCGGTGACCCTCAAAAGTTCGGCCCCGCGATTGTCGCGATGGCATCCGCGGCGAAGCCGCCGATGCACTTCCTGGTCGGCTCGGACGCCGTTCAGTTTGCCCGCGACGAGATCGCCGCACGCAGCGCCGAAATGGACCAGTGGGAAAAGCTTTCGGCTTCGACCGACCATCAGGAAGCCGCCGCCTGACCCACAACGCGGCTGGCTGCCCTGCCGGCCGCTTTCATCGGAGAATCAGAACCAAGGAATCATCCATGGCAAACGTAGATATCGATCGTGTATTCGCCCTTCACCAGGCGAACGTCTGGAAAATGAAGACAAGCACCGCCGCAGAGCGCAGGGCGCGCATCATGCGCCTTCGGGATAGACTGTTGGCGGCCGGAGAAGAGGTAGCCGAAGCGGTCTACAAGGATATGGGACGCCCGAAAGTCGAAATGCCTTTCGACGTCCAGAATTCCATCGACACCGCTAACGAGGCGATCGAGCATCTGGACGAATGGATGGCACCTGCACCGGTCCGGCCGAATATCCAGGATCCTTCGGTGAAGGCCTTTGTGCATTACGAGGCTCGTGGCACGGTGCTGATCCTCGGCCCCTGGAATTTCCCGCTCCACCTGTGCGTGGAACCGCTGATCAGCGCACTGGCAGCCGGCAATAGCGCGGTGATCAAGCCCGCCAGCATGGCGCCGGCCACGAGTGCCGTTCTCGCCAAGATCGTGCAGGACGTGTTCGACGAATCCGAAGTCGCGGTGTTCGAAGGAAGCTCTGATGTCGCAAACGCATTGCTGGAAAAGCCCTTCGACCATGTCTTCTTCACGGGCAGCCCGAAAGTTGGCAAGATCATCATGGCGGCCGCGGCCAAGAACCTCACCTCGGTCACGCTTGAACTCGGCGGGAAGAACCCCGCCATCATCGACGAGACCGCCGATCTGGACGAGGCGGCTTCCGGCATCGTCACCAGCCGCGTTATGAACAACGGCCAGACGTGCCTGTCGATTGACTACGTTCTGGTTCCAGAATCCAGGAAGAAGGACCTCATCGACAAGATGTCTTCAGTCATCAAGGACCTGACCTATACCGACGGTAAGTTCGACAGCGCCAAGACGGGCAGGTTTATCGATGACCGGAACTTCGAACGCGTCAAGGGCTATGTCGACGATGCCGTCGAGCGCGGCGCGACGATCGCCTTCGGTGGCTCTTCAAGCCCGAACGAACTGACCATGGAGCCGACGATCCTCACCGAGGTCCCCGCGGATGCGGAGATCATGCAGGACGAAATCTTCGGCCCTGTCACGGTCGTGTTGCCGTACAGCACGGTCGACGACGCCCTGGCGACGATCCAGCGTCACGGCAAACCGCTCGGATCGCTCGTATTCTCCACGGATGAAGCCTTTGTCGAGAACTTCATCCAGAACACCACCTCCGGCGGGGTTTCAGTGAACTCGTGGGCCGGGCATTATTTTGATGGCAGTCTTCCATTCGGCGGCGTCAATGGAAGCGGTATCGGGTCCTATCACTCGATCTACGGCTTCAAGGCATTCTCTCACGAGCGCGCTGTCTGGCAGCGTGGCGTCACGAAAGTCGCAGCGTAGCCTCTTCCGGTCGTAAGCGCCAAGCAGGACACAAACCAAGCGAGCCCGGACCTAGGTCCGGGCTCGCTTGGTTTAGCGTGCTGAATGTCAGCGACGGGCGTCGAGGCTGTACCGCCCCGCACCGAACGCGACGACCTGCAGCAGGCCACCGGCCATTGCGATGTTCTTGAAGAAGTGGATGAACTGGTTCAGGTCGCTCAGGTCGCTATGGAACGTGAGCGCTGTGGCAACGCTGAACAGAGCGAGGATCAGGGCAACGATTCGGGTCTGGAAGCCGAGGATGAGGGCGATGCTGCCGGCGATCTCGGTCACGACTGCTGCGCCGTAGGCCAAAGGCGGGAAGGGCAGGCCGACCATATTGATGTAGCCGATCGTTCCAGCCGGGTCCGAAATCTTGCTGATGGCGGACAGGAGGAAGATTGCGGCGAGAAGAACGCGGCCGGCGAGGGGCATGATGCCGTTGACGAGGGCCGACTGGGAAAGAGTTTCAGCGCGCTGAGCGATTGCATCGGAATAAGACATGGACGTTTCTCCTAAGGTTGGGGCGTAGCCACCGTGGCTGCGTCGTGAGGAGAAATTGCCATTATGCGATCAAACGAAAAAGCTGGATAATTTCGCTGATTATCGTCTATAAATTCGAATGGTCAGGACAAAGAAAAACCCGCGCCTGTGAGACGCGGGTCCGACTGGAGGTCCGTGGAATTTAGATCACGGAGAGAAGGCCTCCGTCTACAAGGAGCGCTGTTCCGGATACTGGAGAGATCCGAACCCAGAAATGCCACGGCATCACCGACTTCCGAAGGCTTGCCAAGACGACGCAGAGGCGTTCGCTGCCGGAACCCCTCAGACGCCTGGGCAATACCAGGGCTCGTGCGAAGGAGCTCCGTGTCGATCGTGCCGGGCGCGACCGCATTCACACGGATGCCGGCAGGGCCGAGCGCGTCGGCGAGCGATTTCGCCATCACCACCACACCGCCCTTGCTGGTCGAATAGGCGACGGTGATGCCGGCACCAGAGATGCCACCCATGCTCGCCATCAGGACGATGCTACCCAGTTTGTCGAAAGCCTTCATCTGCCTTGCCGCGGCCTGCGCCCCAAACAGCGATCCGTCCAGATTGACCGACATGAGACGGCGATAGTCCTCTTCAGGAACCTCTGGGCCGTCGGTCTTCAAGGTGATGCCAGCGTTGGCGACCATCACGTCGACGCCACCGAACTGTTCGGTCGTAGCGACCAGCGCATCATTATCGGCCTTGCGACTGACATCAGCTTTTACGAAAATAGCTTGCACTCCGAGCTTACGAATCTCCGAAACGGTTGGCTCACCGCCTTCTCGCGGCGCTTCTACGACATCAGAGGCGATGATGGCCTTGGCACCATGTTCGGCGGCCCGGATGGCGATCGCACGGCCAATGCCGCTCGATGCCCCTGTTACGATGACGACTTTGCCATCGAGGATATTACTGTTGGTCATGACGGTTGTCCTTGGACTTCAGGGATTTTCGGCGCCGAAGGAGGCAGGGCGTCGAGTTGCTGCAGAAGATAGTAGAGGTTGGCGACACCCCAGTGTTCCACGATCTGACCGTTGCGGATGCGCATGGCATCGACGGTTTCGAACTTGATCTTGCGGCCCGTAGGCTCGATCCCGAGAACCACGCCCTGGTGGGTGCCATGATAGGTCTTGAAGGTCGTGACGATATCGCCGTCGACCGCCTGCCAGTGAATATCGGCACGGAAGTCCGGAAAGGCCTCGCGCAGGGCATGATAAAGGCGGCGCGCGCCTTCTTTATCCGGCGTCCCGCCTGGTTGCGGCGTGTGGTCCAGGAAGTCGTCGGCGAACAGTTCGTCGAACAGCTCGAAATTGCCGCCGGACTGCACTTCGAGTGTGTTGCGGCGGACGACTGCTTTATATGCTTCGTTCTGATCTGACATGAGATGATCCTTTCGAGGTTTTGGCGTCAGAGTTCGAATCCACCGATCGTCATGCCGCCGTCGACGGTCAGCATGTGTCCGGTGACATAGGAGGCGGCGTCGGACGCGAGCCATATTGCGGCTGCCGCGATTTCTTCCGGCTTGCCGCCGCGTTTGGCGGGAATGGCAGTTTGTACAAGCGCCGCAAAACCGGGGTTCTGCTCACTGTTCGCCACGACCATCGGTGTTTCCGTCCAGCCGGGGGCGATCGCGTTGACCCGGATGCGATGGGCTGCATTTTCCATCGCCACGACGCGGGTGAGGCCTTGGACGCCGTGTTTGGAGGCGGCGTAGGCGCTCATGCCTCCAGGTCCAGTCAAAGCGGCGACGGAGGCGGTGTTCACGATCGAACCGCCACCACTGCGCTTGATAAGTGGGATCTGGTACTTCATCCCGAGAAACACGCTCTGGAGGTTGACGGCTATCACCCGCTGGAAATCTTCAAGCGGATAGTCTTCGATCCGCTTCGCAGGCCCTGTTATGCCGGCATTGTTGAAAGCCGCGTCAAGGCGGCCGGACATAGAGCCGATCTGCTCGATCCAATCCTCGATCTGAAGCTCGCTCGAGACGTCGAGCTGAATTGTAAACGCTCGCCCTTCTTCAGAGCGAATGAGGTCCGCGGTCTCCGCGAGACCTTCCGCATCTCGATCGGCGAGATGGACTGTTGCTCCCTCACGGACGAGCCCGAGAGAAATCGCCCGACCAATCCCGGAACCTGCGCCCGTGACTGCGACGACCTTGTTTGAGAATAGCGGGGGCATGACTCCTCCTTGCCGGCCGATCGCAATCGGCTGGTCTGGTTGGATGTTAGTTGTTGTAGAAGGGTTTGGACGGGATTAACCGCGGGCCGCGGCAAGCGCTGCGGCGGTGCGGGCAACAATTTCGCCTTGGTGAAAGGGGCCGGCGAGGTCGATCTCCGTAGGCTGGCGCGATCCGTCTCCTCCTGCCACCGTCGTTGCACCATAGGGAGCGCCGCCGACGATTTCATCCACGCTCATCTGGCCCTGATGGCTATAGGGCAGGCCGACGATGATAATGCCGAAGTGCATGAGGTTGGTGATGATCGAAAACAGGGTTGTTTCCTGGCCGCCATGCTGGGTGCCGGTCGACGCGAACGCTGCGCCCACCTTGCCGTTGAGAGCTCCGCGGGCCCACAGGCCACCGGCCTGGTCGAGGAAGGCGGCCATCTGCGACGACATCCGCCCGAAGCGGGTGCCGGTACCGACGATGATCGCGTCGTAATCCGCCAGTTCCGCCGCTGTCGCAATCGGCGCTTCCTGGTTAAGCTTGAAGTGGGCCTTATCGGCGAGCTCGAGCGGTACGGTTTCCGGGACGCGCTTGATCGTAACCTCAGCGCCGGCGCTTCGAGCGCCTTCCGCGATCGACCCTGCCATCGTTTCGATGTGGCCATAGGAGGAGTAGTAGAGGACGAGAACCTTGGTCATGTGCTTTGCTCCGTCGGGTGGTAGATTTCGATGGAGCCAAGATGCCGCGTCCGATCATTTCGGAATAGCCGAATAAAATGATCTGTTATGTTCAATAAAATCGAATATCTGGCGAAGCGGTGACGCCTGAAACTTGCGTAGAATCAGGCAAGGATGCAGGACTGGCGATATACCGCCCGATCATGGCCGGGAGGCAAAATCCTCGGGAATTTGGCCATCCGTGCACATCAACGATGGCTCCATGAGCCGTTGGAACGGCAGGGCGTTTGAAAATGACAATCCTCAAAGAGATCGCCGAGTCAATAGAAGCGAGCACGGGCGTAGACGGCAGCTTTTCGACGTCTATGGAGCGTGTATTTCTTCTCCGGTCGTCCCAACCGACCGGCCCGATATACACGGTCTACGAGCCGAGCATTTGCTTCGTGGCGCAGGGCCGTAAGCTGGTCGAAAGTGGTTGCTATCGCCTGATCTATGGCGCGGGCGCGGCTCTCGCCGTCGCGTCGCCGCTTCCGGTTACAGGACAGGTGATAGAGGCTAGCAGGAATGCTCCTTTCCTGGGCGTCCGGATCGAACTGGATCTTGACCTTCTGCGTGGCTTCCATTCCCTCACTCCGCGCAAAGCACGCCGAAATCACGCCGCAAGCGGCCTGACCACCTTCCGACCCTCTCAAAGGCTGGAAAATACAATTCACCGGCTTCTGAGGCTTCTCGATAATCCAGAGGAGATGAAGGTGCTCGGGCCGCTGGCAGAGTTGGAAATCCTCTATCACATGGCGACCAATAGCTCGCCAGCTCTCGGGCAGTTGGCCGTGCCCGATACCGCGACAGCCAGAACAGCCTGGGCGGCGCACTATCTTCGCGTTCACTGGCGCGAGGCAGAGGCGTTGAGTACCGTTTCCGAGCGTTTGCAGATGACCGAGCGGAGCCTCAAGACGAATTTTGTCGCGCTGACGGGCCATGAGCCCGCAGGTTACCAGAAACATCTTCGACTACAGGAAGCAAGACGCCTCCTTTCGCTTGGTGCTCCCCTTCTAGCGGCTGCTGCATCTACCGGCTTCGCAAACGCCAGAACGTTCCAGGCCGAGTACGAGGCCACCTTCCACGCGAGCCCGGCGGAGGATGCAGCTCGCCTGCGCCAACTTTTCCCCGCTGAGCTGGAGGAATAAGAAAAGGCGGCGCAAAGGCGCCGCCGTTCAAGCCATTTGGCTGAACTCAACGTTCCGTCGAAGCACCATTCCGGCATGATAGAGAACGTCATCCACAAAGTCGCCAGCTGCCGTGAAGCCGGTGTCGTCGACATAGTCGATATGGTTGCCGGTCACGACGTAACTCCCCTGATAGGCACTCTTCCGTTTTCCGCGAGCCTCGTCGTATCGGCCGTTTGGAAGCAATTCGTGGCGGATGTAGCCGTCCTCGGTTACCCACATACCGACGTAAGGGTGGGGCTGCTGGGTCATGGTGTTCTCCGTTTCATTTCGTAAGGCTGTGGAAAGGGCCGGTCCGACTGCCAAAAGAATAATGGCACCTCCGATGATTGAGGATGCCAGTAATGCCTGTCGTTCAAGGCGCTGCATGAGCAGGCTCCGTCGTCATCGTGAGGTGGCGCAAATCAAGCGGCCCATCGACAAGCGAAGGAATGGCCGCAACGAATTCCTTCATGTGCGGCATCTCGAAATGTGCATCGAGATCAGCCTTGCTGCGCCAGTTCTCATAAACGAACCACATGTCCGGATCGTCGATCGAGCGGTGAACGTCATAGTTAATGCAGCCGGGTTCGTTTCGGCTGGGCGTGGCGAGCTTGTTCAGCCAAGCGCCGAGCAGATCGCCCTTACCAGCTTGAGCCCGAATGAACGCAATATTCGTAAGCTTTGTCATCGTTGAACTCCTCTTCCTTGGCGGATCAGCGTTTCCAAGCTGTCCATGCCATGAGGATGGCTCAAAGCGCGACGGTTGAGGTATCAAGGAGGTCCGGCGGTATTGCCCATTCCTACGAAGGTGAGATCGCAAGGCAAACCGCCGGCTCCTGAAGCAATCTGAGCCTACTGCCAGGTTGTCGCTGGCATCGACTTCATCTTCTCTATGTCCTTCTTAGGCGGCAAGCCGAACATTCGCGCATATTCGCGCGAGAATTGCGAGGGGCTTTCGTATCCCACATTGAATCCAGCGGTCGCCGCATCCAATGCCTGGGCGATCATGAGCCAGCGCGCCTCCTGAAGCCGGATTTGCTTCTGATATTGGAGAGGGCTCATCGCGGTGACTGTTTTGAAGTGCTGGTGGAACGACGATACGCTCATATTCACTTGAGCCGCTATCTCTTCGATCTTTAGAGCCTTGTCGAAGTTTTTCTTGATGATAGAAATAGCTTTGTTGATCTGGCTGAGTTTGCTTTCCGCCATGGCGATCTGCCGAAGCCGATCCCCTTGTTCACCCAACAGAAGCCTGTACAGAATTTCGCGCTCTGCAAGGGGAGCGAGGACGGCACGATCGCTCTCACGTCCGCTTTCCAGCAACTCGGCAAACCTGACGACCGCGTCAAGCAGTTGCGTGGGTACGTCGCTGACTGCGATCCCACGCTGTGGCTCTTCGTTGCGCAGGCCGCCAGGCACCGCGGCACTGATGACGTCAGCGATTGCGGCCGGCTCCAGATCGAGCCTCAGACAAAGGTAAGGCTTGTCAGGCGATGCATCCAGTATCTGCCCTGAGATCGGCAGATCGACGCTGACGATCAGAAACTTTGACGGCTCGTACAGGTAGGAATGATCGGCAAGCGTTGTCTGCTTTCGGCCCTGCGCGACGAAACAGACCGCCGGCTTGTGAAGGATCGGTATAGCCTCCGTCGGCGTCACCGAACGCAGGATGTGAAGCCGAGGCACCTCAGTCTCTGTGACACCATCGTGCCGGGAATTTTCGTTGAGGATGCGCGCGAGACGTTCGATCATTTTTTGGTCCTTAAAATTTCTTTAGCGCATGACGATAGCCGCCAAGGGGGCGGCTATCGACTGAACTCTTACTCCAATTGCCAGGAGTCGTGGCGCCATCGCGACGTGGTGCAAGCTGAAAGTTTGCCAGCTCTCCTTCGTCCCTTCATGCGCCAGAACTGAAAAAAGCGTGATCAATATGCAGACTACTATCTGTGCCGATCAAGCCTTCAAAAGATTGAGGGCGACGAGGGGGCGACCGAACTGCTGGACTGGGCCAGACGCAGCCAGGGTTCCAAGGTCGGTCGGAGCGAAACCAAGCAAAGCAGCAAGGTGCTAGACGATCTGGTTTGCATCAGGGTTATTGCCTGAAAGAAATAAAACCCTCTTGCCACCCTCTGCTTGAGGGTTAGCGGCCAACACGGCTGCTGGCAGGGTGTTAAAGGCTTTGACAAGCCGTGCACCCGGAAAGAGGTCTGCAACGATTTCCGAAGAGAGCCGGCCGCCGAGATCACGCGGTTTGAAAGCAGGGAAGTCAATCGCATTCGTGGCGTCGACGACGGTGCGGCCATCCCAGGCTTCCTTCCTCTTGGCGACATCGGGAACGGCGTCATAGGGCACAGCCAGGATGAGGACGTCGGACTGCAGAGCCTGATCGAGTTCCACCGCCTTCACCGTGCTTCCGAACTCTTCGGTAACCGACTGAAGCGAAGCAGGACCGCGCGTGTTGGCGATAACAGCTTCGATGCCCGCAGCATGGAAACGTTCGGCAAGTGCGGAGCCGATCGCCCCTGAGCCGATGATTGCATAAGTAGTCATTGTAGTTCTCCTTGATCTGATGGGGTTTCAGTTGAAGTTGTCGGGGAGGGGAATGAACTCGTCGTCGCCCGGTACGCCGGGAAATTGCCGTTGGCGCCACAGCTTGCCCGCATGGCGAATGCGGTCTTGATCCGTGGCCACGAAATTCCAGCGGATGAACCGCTTCTCCGGAAGAGGCTCTCCTCCGAACGCAAGAAACCGGGTTGGCTCTGTTGCCTTCACCACGATCTCGGCGTCGGGCTTGAACACGATGAGGCGATCCGGGCCGTAGGTGCCGTCCTGGCCAACGATCTCGATGGCGCCGTTGACGACGAAGATCGCGCGCTCAGTGTGCTCGCCGTCAATCCTGTAGCGAGCCCCAGCCTCGAGTTGAATCTCTGCTGAAAAGAGATCTGAAAAGGTCGTGGCAGGTGAGCGCCGGCCGTGCAGGGTGCCCGCGAGAAGCTTCATGTTGATGCCCTCGCCGTTGACCGTCGGCAGTTCGCCGGCGCCAAGGTGCTGAAAGAGGGGTGCTGTGTCCTCGACCTGTTTCGGAAGGGCGATCCAGCTCTGCAGACCCGTGAGCTCGCCACCGTACTTGCGGATGTGCTCCGGCGTGCGCTCGGAGTGGACAATGCCGGAGCCGGCGACCATCAGATTGACCTCGCCAGGGCTGATCGACTGCACGTAGCTCTCGCTGTCACGATGCAGAAGTTCACCTTCGAGAAGATAGGTGAGGGTCGACAGACCGATATGCGGGTGAGGGCGGGTATCGATACCGTCGCCAGCGCCGAAGCGTACCGGACCGAAGCTGTCAAGGAATATGAACGGCCCGACCATTTGACGCATTGCCGCCGGCAGTGCCCGGCGAACGGAAAAGCCGCCGAGGTCTCGGGTCGAGGGCAGGATGACCTGCTCAATGTCAGCGTTCGACAAGTAAGACATTGTCCGCTCCGGCGGTTGAATTCGATGAGCTGAAGGTAAGGCCCCTAGACGTTTCGGAAAACTCAGATAATTTCGGCTGGAACGATCGAGGAATTCGAAATGTCAGACCCAGGCCAGCCGACGCTAGATCAGCTAAAAGTCTTCATTACTGTTGTCGAAACGGGGAGTTTCGCGGCCGCATCCCGCAAATTGAACCGAGCAACATCGGTGATCAGCTACACGATCGCCAATCTGGAAGCGCAATTGGGGGTTACGCTCTTTGATCGATTGTCGACAAAGAAACCTCAACTGACTTTGGAGGGCAGAACGGTCCTTGCTGAGGCTAAGAGCGTTGCGCATGGCATCGACAATCTCCGCGCCAAGGTAAAGAGCATGCTCCGGGGCGTGGAGCCGGAGGTTCACCTGGCACTCGACGTCATGCTGCCGGCTGCGCGCGTAATGGATGCGCTGAAGGCGTTTCGAAGGGAGTTTCCCAGCGTGTCGCTGCGACTGTATGTCGAAGCCTTGGGCGCAGTGACCCAACTTGTTTTAAACCGCACCGCGGCGATCGGTGTTAGCGGGCCGCTCGATGTCGAAATAGTTGGTCTCGAGCGCATCGGCGTAGGATTCGTGAAGCTCATACCTGTCGCGTCGCCAGAGCATCCGCTGGCCGGGGGCTCGCATCCACCTGGGGCGGCGCGCGGACACATCCAGCTTGTGCTGACGGACAGATCACCTCTCACACAGGGGCACGAGTTTGCAGTAGTTGGCAATCATACTTGGCGGCTCGCCGACCTGGGCGCCAAGCACATGCTGCTCAAGGAAGGCATCGGTTGGGGCAATATGCCCGAACCGATGGTGCGCGACGACATCGAGGCCGGGAGGCTCGTGCAGCTCGATCTTCCGGACTGCAAGGGTGGCCCCTACAGGCTTCAGGCGGTCTATCGAACTGATACGCCCCCTGGTCCAGCTGGCCGCTTTCTGATCGATCACTTCCAAAGCCAGGATGTTGAGGACCCAATCGCAATAGGCTGACTCTCAGGGGCTGTGTAACATCAACCTACCCGCTCGATCGCCAGGAGGCGATTGCTATTAGATGAACTCGAATGTCTGCGGACGGTGAGTCGGGAATTAGCCCAGTCACCCGGTCATCTCCAAACTGATCGATGCGGCGAACACCAGGCAATTGATTGGGGACCGAGAAGCACATCGTGAACCCCTTGCGCGTAGCCCCTGAAGCTGACGACGAAGTCCGGGCAGGTGGACTGATTGCACCGCCAGTCGGAGGAACTCTCTTGTTCAGGAGGTACTGTGTCCGCTTCCATCTTCGAGCCTTTTGAAGGAAAAGATGACCCAGTCGATCTTGTTTTGTTCCGCTTGCCATTTCCAGGCACCGGGGCGCCTGGAGAAAGATATGTTGATTAGCCCGTCCTAATGTGACCAATGTGACGCGGCACATGTCGATCAGTATCCGTCAGGAACGGTGGGGAGGGCGAGATCCTTTTCTGGCTTCTCCCGGCCGCCGAAACCGCCGGGAAAATTCTCATTCAGCGTTCTAGATCGCTGATTTAATGACATTTCAGTGGCGCAGTGACAAACCTAGTGGCGCCGCACCGCACACTGAAGGACCGCAAGCCTGCTCAGCTGCACCCGCTCGTCGCACCACACGTGTCGCACTTCTCGCAGGTGCCGTTCCGCACCATCGTGAAGTTCTGGCACTCCGAGCACATGTTGCCGGTGTAACCCTGCATGATCGAGCGCTGGCGGCGTTCGGCTTCCATCTTCTTGGCTTCCGTCTTGGCCGTTGCAGCGTCCGCTGCGGCCTTGTCGGAGAAGAGGGCGGTCGCGTCGCTAGCGATTTCCTCGAGCACCTCTTCGGCGATCTCCTCCGCCAATTCCTTGGCGCGCTCCTCATAATCGCGCTTGAAGGCGACGATTTCGGAGGCGGAGACGGCGGCCGTCGGCTCCAGCTTGCGGGCGGCGCTGCCGGCAAAGGCGGTTACCGTACCGGTGGAAGCGGCGCGGGCAGGGGCTGCGGTGGCAGCTCCCTTGGGTTCGCCGACCTGGCGTTCGCCGCCGGTGCCGGGTACCAAGGTCGGCTTGTAGCCGCGGGTCCAGCCGGTGGAGAGCAGGTTGGTCTTGCCTTCCTGGATGCCCTTGCCGAGCGCGGTGTTCGAGAAGTCTGATGTATCGACATGCGCGAGGTCGTGGCGGCCGAGATAGGAGACGGCCAGCTCGCGGAAGACGTAGTCGAGGATCGACGTGGCGTTCTTGATCGCGTCATTGCCTATGACCATGCCGGCCGGCTCGAACTTGGTGAAGGTGAAGGCCTCGACATATTCCTCGAGCGGCACGCCATATTGCAGGCCGAGCGAGATGGCGATGGCGAAATTGTTCATCATCGCACGGAAGGCGGCACCTTCCTTGTGCATGTCGATGAAGATCTCGCCGAGGCGGCCGTCGCCGAATTCGCCGGTTCTGAGATAGACCTTGTGCCCGCCGACGGTGGCCTTCTGGGTATAGCCCTGGCGGCGGTTCGGCAGCTTCTCCCGTTCGCGCGAAACACGCTCGATCACCCGTTCGATGATCTTTTCGGTGACGGTAACGGCCTGGGCGGCGATCGGCGCCTGCAACAGCTCCTCCAGCGCATCCTCGTCGTTTTCGTCCTCGATCAGCGATGCATTGAGCGGCTGCGACAGCTTCGAGCCATCACGGTAGAGTGCGTTGGCCTTCAGGCCGAGCTTCCAGGACAGCATGTAGGCGTTCTTGCAATCCTCAACGGTCGCCTCGTTCGGCATGTTGATCGTCTTGGAGATCGCGCCGGAGATGAAGGGCTGGGCAGCCGCCATCATGCGGATATGGCTTTCCACCGAGAGGTAGCGCTTGCCGATCTTGCCGCAGGGATTGGCGCAATCGAAGACCGGCAGATGCTCGGCCTTCAGGAAGGGGGCGCCTTCCAGCGTCATCGCACCGCAGACATGGATATTGGCGGCTTCGATGTCCTTCTTCGAGAAGCCGATATGGTCGAGCAGGCTGAAGCTCATATCGGCGAGCTGTTCGTCCGAAACCTTCAGCACGCCCTTCAGGAAGTCGGCGCCGAGCGTCCACTGGTTGAAGACGAACTTGATGTCGAAGGCGCTCTTCAGAGCGGCGTTGACGGCCTCTACCTTCTCATCGGTGAAGCCCTTGGCCTTCAGCGTCGACGGATTGATTGCCGGCGCCTGGTTCAGGTTGCCGTGACCGACAGCGTAGGCTTCGATCTCGGCGATCTGGCTTTCGGAATAGCCGAGCGTGCGCAGCGCTTCCGGCACGGCGCGGTTGATGATCTTGAAATAGCCGCCGCCGGCGAGCTTCTTGAACTTGACCAGGGCGAAGTCGGGCTCGATGCCTGTCGTGTCGCAATCCATGACAAGGCCGATCGTGCCTGTGGGCGCGATGACAGAGACCTGCGCATTGCGGTAGCCATGCCTTTCGCCGAGCTCGAGAGCCTTGTCCCAGGCCGATTTGGCATGGGCGGCGAGATCCTGGTCCGGGTTTTCCGAATGGATCAGCGCGACCGGATCGATCGACAGCGCCTCATAGCCGGAGGTTTCGCCATAGGCGGCGCGGCGATGGTTGCGGATGACCCGCAGCATGCTCTCGCCGTTCGGCGCGAAGTTCGGGAACGGGCCGAGCTCGCCAGCCATTTCAGCCGAGGTCGCATAGCAGATGCCGGTCATGATCGCCGTCAGCGAACCGGCGATGGCGCGGGCTTCCGCGGAGTCGTAGGGAATGCCCGACGACATCAGGAGACCGCCAATATTGGCGTAGCCGAGGCCGAGCGTGCGGTATTCGTAGGAGAGCTCGGCAATGCGCTTCGACGGGAACTGCGCCATCATGACCGAGATTTCGAGCACGACGGTCCACAGGCGAACCGCATGTTCGTAGTCGCCGATATTGATGCGCTTGGTGGCCTTGTCCTTGAACTGCAGCAGGTTCAGCGAGGCGAGGTTGCAGGCAGTGTCATCGAGGAACATATATTCCGAGCACGGGTTCGAGCCGCGGATTGGGCCGCCGGCCGGCGAAGTGTGCCAGTCGTTCATCGTCGTGTTGAAGTGGATGCCCGGATCGGCCGAAGCCCAGGCGGCATAGGAGATCGTTTCCCAGAGGTCGCGCGCCTTCAGCGTCTTCATGACCTTGCCGTCCTTGCGGGCGGTCAGATTCCATTCTCCGTCATTCTCGACGGCGCGCAGGAAGTCGTCCTTGATCGAGACGGAGTTGTTGGAATTCTGGCCCGATACCGTGAGGTAGGCTTCCGAATCCCAATCCGTGTCGTAGGTCTTGAATTGGAGATCCTTGTAGCCCTGGCGGGCGAACTGGATGACGCGCTGGACATAGTTCTCCGGAACCTGGTCCTTCTTGGCGGCGCGGATCTCGCGCTTCAGGGCAGGGTTCTTGGCCGGATCGAAGCAATCACCGTTGTCGCCTTCGCAATTGAAGCAGGCCTTCATGATCGCCTTCAGATGCTTGGCGACGATCTTGGAGCCGGTGACGAGAGCTGCAACCTTCTGCTCTTCCTTGACCTTCCAGTTGATGTATTCCTCGATATCGGGATGATCGATGTCGACGACCACCATCTTGGCGGCGCGGCGCGTCGTGCCGCCCGACTTGATTGCGCCGGCGGCGCGGTCGCCGATCTTCAGGAAGCTCATCAGGCCGGAGGAGCGGCCGCCGCCGGAAAGCTTCTCGCCTTCGCCGCGCAGCATGGAGAAGTTGGAGCCGGTGCCGGAGCCGTATTTGAAGAGACGGGCTTCACGCACCCAGAGGTCCATGATGCCGCCTTCGTTGACGAGATCGTCCTCGACCGACTGGATGAAGCAGGCATGCGGCTGCGGATGTTCGTAGGCCGACTTCGACTTGGTCAGTTTCCCGGTGAAGGGATCGACGTAGAAATGGCCCTGGCCGGGGCCGTCGATGCCATAGGCCCAGTGCAGGCCGGTGTTGAACCACTGCGGCGAGTTCGGGGCGACGCGCTGGGTGGCGAGCATATAGGCAAGCTCGTCCTTGAAGGCGGCCGCATCTTCTTCCGAAGAGAAATAGCCGCCCTTCCAGCCCCAATAGGTCCAGGTGCCGGCGAGACGGTCGAAGACCTGGCGCGCATCGACTTCAGAACCGGTCTGCTCCTCCTTGGGAAGGGTCTTCAGCGCGGCCTCGTCGGGAATGGAACGCCACAGGAAGGAGGGAACGTCGTTTTCCTCGACCTTCTTCAGACGGGTGGGAACTCCGGCCTTGCGGAAATATTTCTGTGCCAGAACGTCGGTCGCGACCTGCGAGAACTGCGCGGGAACATCGATATTCTCCAGGCGAAAAACAATCGACCCATCAGGGTTCTTGATCTCGCTCGTCGCCTTGCGGAATTCGATATCCGCATAGGCGCCTTGGCCGGCCTTCGTGAAACGACGTTCGATGCGCATAGTCTTGACCTCGCGTTGGCGCCCGTCCCCAGGGCGCAAATTTCCTATCCGGCGGCACATTGTCCTCGTGCAGCCAGTCTCGTTTCCGTATCGTGACAGGGGTGTCATCCGGAGATGTCCTTCCTGTATCTTGTGGTGATGGTGGCTGCAAACACTAAATATAGTATTAACAGCTTATTATCGCCAGCCCCGATGTCACTTTTTTTGGAGGCAGAAAACCGCGCAGAAATCCCCTCGGGCCTGGGCCGGTTCCGGCACCACAGCCTGATTCTGCGTCTTGTTTTTCAAAGGGAACCGGGCTCTCGACCTCCGGTCCTGTCGCCGCCGCAACATCAGGAACAGTAAAGTTGGAAACCGTTGATTCCGTCAAGGGCTGGTTTTTAATTGAATGGTAACCACAACATCTTGTGGATGTGCCTGTGGAGATTGGGGAAAGCCGGGGAACGCTGAAAATACAATGACTTGCGAGCGCTCCCGGCTAAGGAAAATGCCGCAGCGGCAAAAAACTATCCTGCGGCAAATCTTGTGATGGCATTTCGGGCGCAAATGCGCATGCCGATTCGCTGAGGAAACGAGCGCGCTCAAAGTGCGCAGAAGAGCGGCGCACTCCGGTAGCGGCGATCAGCGCGCGCCCTTGGCGATCGGTTCCTGGTAGGTGAAGCCCATGTCCCAAGGGAAGTAGATCCAGGTATCCTGGCTCACCTCGGTGATGAAGGTGTCAACGGTCGGCACGCCCTTTGGTTTCGCGTAGACGCAGGCAAAATGCGCCTTCGGCAGCATCGTGCGCACCTGAGCGGCGGTCTTGCCGGTATCCGTCAGATCGTCGACGACCAGCACACCTTCGCCGCCGTTTTCGGCAAGCTCTGGCGCAATTCCCTTGAGCAGCACCATGTCGCCTTGGTTCACATAGTCATGATAGGAGGCGATGCACACGGTCTCGATCAGCCGGATGTTCAGTTCACGGGAGATGATCGCGGCCGGCACCAGGCCGCCGCGGGTGATGCAGACGATCGCCTTGAAGGTCTGATCGAGGCCGGCAAGCCGCCAGGCAAGGGCGCGCGCATCGCGGTGGAACTGATCCCAGGAAACGGGAAATGCTTTATCGGGAAGGGACATCGGGCTGCTCCACGGCATTGATAGAGACGACACGCCGTTTACCGGCGACCGGACGGCTTGGAGCGGCAAAATGCAAATCGCGCAGCCGGAACTGCGCGAGATCGCGAGTTGCTGCTGCGCGAGCGTGGCCGGCGCTCGAAGCCTGCATCGGTCGCTGCAATTAGCGGAATTTGCCGGTAAAACGCAAGAGCAGCCGCTCACCGCGACAATAGGGTCAGTGCCGTCATCGATTGCAGCAGGCTCTTCGTCGTGCCACCGAAGATCGTCTGCCAGAGCCAGGAATGGGTGTAAGCACCCATTACAAGAAGATCGATGCTGCTGTCCGAAAGCCGGTTTTCGATGACATGCGAGGCGTTCCTGTCCACGCTGTGGCCGGTCGCAAGAGTCGTCTCCACACCATGGCGGGCAAGTGTGGCGGCGATCTCGGCGCCTGATGTGAGCGGCGACTGCAAGGCCGTCTCGGCCGGGTCGACCGAAAAGATCTCCACCTCCTCGGCCGCCTTCAGGATCGGCAGCGCATCGAAGGTCGCGCGCGCCGCCTCCTTCGAGCCGTTCCAAGCGATCAGCACGCGCTTGATCGGCTTCGGCTGGCGGATGACATAAGGGATCATCAGCACCGGCCGCCCGGTTTCGAAGAGGAAGTTGTCGACGTCGACATGGCTGTCGGACGGTTTGGCCGGGTCGGCCTGCGATGCGATCAAAAGATCGGCGCTGCGGGCGCTTTCGATCAGCGGTGCGGAGCCATAGCCGGTGGAGGTGGCAAAGCTGCGCCATTCCGAGGAGGCGCCGGTCGCCTGCGCTTTCGCCTGAAAAATGCGCTCGATGGCGACGGTTTCGCCGTGCGCCATATCCTGCAGCGCCTGCACGGCGACCGGATCGGGAATTTCCATCGGCGCCACCAGCGGCACGGCCGATATGATTTCGGCATGCAGGCCGATCACGTGAGCACCGCATTCTGCGGCAATGGCAAAGGCGAAATCGGCAACGGCGGCGCTATTGTCTGCTGTATCGAGAATGGCGAGAATGGTTTTGTAAGACATATCAATTCTCCTTGCGCTGAAATGGCGTGCGCGAGGGAAGGGAATGCACCGGACCGTTCTCCCGTTCCTTGACGGGGATCAAGATCGGCCCCTTAAGCCTCGGCGGAATGGTTTTCCGTAATGTCCTTCTTTCGGCGGATGGCGTCGATCATCGCATGCACCTCGGCGCCGGCAGCATCGATCGTCGCCTGCGCGCGGCCGCGCACGACAATCTCGGTCGAGAATTTCTGGCCGATATAACGCGGGTAGGAACCGATGCTGGTGTCCGGATGCGCTTTCTGGATCGCGGCAAGAGGCGTGCCGATATCACCTTCGCCATAAGGGCAGGCGATTGCGAGCGAGAGAACCGGCGTGCCTGTCCGAAGTGTCGGGAGCACGTTGTCGATCATCGCCTGGAAGACCTGCGGCACGCCGGCCATGACATAGACATTGCCGATGATGAAGCCAGGCGCCGTCGACACCGGATTGGGGATGTGGACGGCTCCCCGCGGCATGCGTGCCATGCGCTGGCGCGCCTCGGTGAACTCCATCTCGCGGCGTCGGTACATATCGGCAAGCAGCATCATCGCCGCTTCGTCGTATTCGCAGGGCAGGTCGAAAGCCTTTGAGATCGCATCGGCGGTGATGTCGTCATGCGTCGGCCCGATACCGCCCGAGGTGAAGACGTAATCATAACGGGCGCGAAGCGCATTCAGCGCCTCGACGATCGCCTCCTCGTCGTCAGCGACGATGCGCACTTCCTTGAGGTCGATGCCGGACAGGGTGAGCAGATCGGCGAGGTGGCCGATATTTTTGTCCTTGGTGCGGCCGGAAAGAAGTTCGTCGCCGATGGCGAGCATGGCGGCGGTGACGACGGTGTCATGGCTCATGGGATGTTCCGTGATGTGAGGCTGGTCAATAGGTAGCGCCCTTAGGCCGCTTTGCAAACACTCGAGCACGATGCCGGAAAGTGTAAGCTGTTGTCGGACGATATCACGCCTTCAGAAAGGGCCGATGCGTCACTTTCGCCGAATTGGAACCGCAGGCGAATTTTCGTCTACGGGCGTCAAACACTGAAATCTCGCGCGCAAGGCTGCCTTCGGCCGTGGGCGCTGGTAGAAATCCGCCGGCCAGGATTTCACTCGCAGATGAAGGCGAGCGTTGCCGAAAGTCGTTTTCTCGCCGAAATGCCTGCTCGTTCATCCCGTGGCGCTGCCGGCAGAGCGGAATCATTTTTACGCCCCGCGGCTCTTCCCATCGCCCATGACGCAAGATATTGAAAACGCCGCAAGCGGGCGTGGCGAAACTGGTAGACGCAAGGGACTTAAAATCCCTCGGCCTTAGGCTATACGGGTTCGATCCCCGTCGCCCGCACCATGATCCCGTTTTGATGTATATTGCGCGCAAAAAGCGCGTTACTGCTTGACAATGACGTTTTCGGTGCAAGGATTGCGCCGCGGCGGTAGTGTAAGTGTTGTCTTGTGGGAGTAAGACGATGGTTTACGATTGGAGCGGGACCAGGGTTCGGCGCGTCCGGATCCTCAAGACTAGCGTCGCACTTGTTCTTGCAACCGGTGCGGCTGCGATACCGTTGTTTTTCTGGGCGATGGATTTGCCGGGTTTCTGATCCGCAATAATCAGCGTTCTGCCAGCGGCAGGCTGTTTGGAGCTTTGCTCTCGCGCCACTTGTTGATCACCCAGCCGGCGAGCAGTCCGAGGGCGGCGCCCAATGCTTTGAAGCCGGCGTCATGCAGCCGCGGATGACGAGTCGGAGTGAGGTACTGCAGGTATTCGATGGCGACCGCCCCGATGATCAGCAGCACGGCCACCAGTTTCCACTGCTTCGGATAGGCGAGCGCGAAGGCGAGGCCAAGCAGAACATAGGCGCCGCCGCGGTCCGTGTCGACCGTCGTGACCGTATCCGGTCTGAGTCCGATCGGCGAAACCGTGACAAAGAGGATCAAGGCGAGCAGCAGCCAGGCGAGCGGTCTTGCGAGTTTTAAGATCATCATCGATCCATATAAGTGGCAGGCCATTTTATTGACAGTTAAAATCAGTTCATCTGCCGCCGATTTTACGATTGGCTTAAGAAAGGCTTCCCAACGGCGGAGGTGGCATCAGGGCTGAGCGGCCGTCAGTGAACCGGAAATGACCGGAGCGGCCTTTCCTTTGGCCGCCGGCCTGTGCCATAGCGGCGGTGACCAATCATGAGAATGGACAATGCCCGTGACGAGACTTGAAGTCGAAAGCGCCGAAGAGGCAATGCGTAGCCTCTTTCCGGCAACGCCGCTGCAGCTCAATGACCATCTCTCGGCCCGCTACGGCGCCGACATCTGGCTGAAGCGCGAGGATCTGTCGCCGGTGCGCTCCTACAAGATCCGCGGCGCCTTCAATTTCTTTCGAAAGGCAATCGGGCAGGGGGCGGCCGGCAAGACCTTCGTCTGCGCCTCGGCGGGCAACCACGCCCAGGGCTTTGCCTATGTCTGCCGGCATTTCGGCGTGCCGGGCGTCGTCTTCATGCCGGTGACGACGCCGCAGCAGAAAATCGACAAGACCCGCATGTTCGGCGCCGGATTCATCACCATCCGGCTGTTCGGCGACTTTTTCGACCAGTGCTATCAGGCGGCGCGCGAGCATGTCGAGGCGGTCGGCGGCGTCATGGTGCCGCCTTTCGACCATGCCGATATCATCGAGGGACAGGCGACCGTTGCCGCCGAGATCATGCAGCAGCTGCCGGAGGGAACGGTGCCCGACATGGTCGTTCTGCCGGTCGGCGGCGGCGGGCTGGCCGCCGGCATCACAGGTTATCTAGACGGCACCGTATCGAACTCGGCTTTCGTCTTCGCCGAGCCGGCCGGCGCGCCGAGTCTGAGACGCAGCATTGAGGCCGGCAGGGTGACGACGCTTGCCAAGGTCGACAATTTCGTCGATGGCGCAGCTGTGGCCCGTATCGGCGATCTGAATTTTGCAGCCCTTCGCGATTTTCCGGCCGAGCAGGTGCACCTGATGCCGGAAAACGCCATCTGCGTCACTATTCAGGAAATGTTGAATGTCGAGGGCGTCGTGCTGGAGCCGGCCGGTGCCCTGTCGCTGACGGCGATCGCCGCGATGGACCGCCAGGCGATCCGCGGCAAGACCATTGTCGCCGTCGTCTCCGGCGGCAATTTCGATTTCGAGCGCTTGCCTGACGTAAAGGAAAGAGCCATGCGTTACGCAGGGCTGAAGAAATACTTCATTCTGCGGCTTGCCCAGCGCCCCGGGGCGCTCAGGGATTTCCTCAATCTGCTCGGCCCCGACGACGATATCGCCCGCTTCGAATATTTAAAAAAATCGGCGCGCAACTTCGGCTCGATCCTTATTGGCATCGAAACCAAGGCGCCTGAGAATTTTGCCCGGTTGATTGCAAATTTCGAAGCTTCCGGCATGGGTTACGAGGATATCACGGAAAACGAGATCCTTGCCAACCTGATCATTTGACTTGGCGATCGCAAGGCCTCCGTGCTAGAGACGCGTCATGGCTTCATTCATTTCAAATCTCTTTTCAATGTTCTCCGGCGGGTCCAAACCGGCTTCGCAGGCGGCGGGGCCTTCTGGCGAGCCGCAGCTCTACGGCGATTGCACGATCTATGCGGAGCCGCGTAAGGAAGGCAGCCAATATCGCCTGGCCGGCCGCATCGAAAAGAAGGTGGGCGACGAGGTGCTTGTGCGCAATTTCATCCGCGCAGATCTCTTCTCATCCTCCGACGATGCGATTGAGTGCACCGTGCGCAAGGCCCAGCAGATCATCGATCAGCATGGGCCGTCGCTCTTCGGTGACGGCGAGAAGACCCGTCAGGTCTGAAACTGAAAGCCAGTCAGAGCGACCTCCGACGTCGGCGGGAATCGCCTTGCATTCAAACCTATGATCCCGCTCCACTGATCTTGCACACGCAATCTTAAAGGATTGCGGCCAAAGCTGTCGCCTGCAGGATTTGCAGGGCTGCCTTCGTGCTTCAGTTTTTCAGACGATCGATCAAAGGATCCGCTGTGGTGATCGCAGCGCCCGCCCGGCCGCGAAGGCGTCTTACGGACGCCGCGGTGCCGTGATGGAGACAATCAACCTCGCGCTCTTCGTCGTCGAAGCCATCGCCTATTTCGTGCTGATGGTGACGCTTCTGCATTTCCGCCATCGGCTCGGCCTGGGAGTTTTTCTGACGGCACTCGGCGTCATGCATTTCATGGAAACCTATCTGGCGGCGGTCTTCTACGTCTCACTGCCGTTCGGCGACGTGTCGCCTGGCTCTTCCGTCTTCTTCTCCGGCAAGCTGATGATGATCCTGATGCTCTATCTGCAGGAGGATGCAGCGACGGTGCGCCAGCCGATCTATGGCCTGTTCCTCGGCAACCTGCTCACCGTCGGCATCGCCTGGATTCTGCAGCTACATCAGCCGTTGCAGATATCGCCCGGCCATACACCTGATGTCGATTTCCTCAAGGAGATAGGTTGGCTGATGGTCTGGGGCACGGCGCTGCTCTATGTCGATTCGCTCGGCATTATCCTGCTTTACGAGAAACTCGGTGATTTCTTCCGCCGGCGCACTGTCCTGCGTTTCATGATCTCGGGTTTCTTAATGCTGACCTTCGACCAGGTCGGCTTTTTCGCGGCGCTGCATTACTTCCTGGACGTGCCGATCGCCGTATTCTGGGGTGGCTGGAAGGCGAAGATGCTCGCCGTCTGCCTGTATGCAGGACTGTTCGCCATCTACGAATATCATATCCGGCGCGTCGGCGCGGACGCCTCGGCGCGCTCCATCAGTGATGTCTTCGGCGATCTGACGTTCCGCGAGCGCTATAACGACCTTCTGGAGCGCACGGGCCGTGACATGCTCACCGGTGTCTACGATCGCACGCGCATGGAGCTGGAAGCGCCGCTGATGTTGCGTGAGGCATTGAGGCAGGGGCTGTTCGCCACCATCCTTATTATCGACGCCGATCACTTCAAGGATGTCAATGACGGTTATGGCCATCTGCAGGGCGACGAAGTGTTAAGGGCGATCGCCGCCCGGCTCGGCACGACGCTGCGATCCAGCGACCGTATCTTCCGCTTCGGCGGAGAGGAATTCGTGGCCGTCTGCCCCGGCACAAGTCATGAAGAAGGGCTGAGGCTTGGCGAGCGCCTGCGCTGGACGATCGAGACCAGCGTCAAGACGCCGGACGAGAAGCCGGTGACGGTCAGCATCGGTGTTGCGACGGCCGACGAGGACGGCCTCAGTTTCACGACGGTGCTCGCGGCGGCTGACGGCAGGCTTTACGCGGCAAAAAAGAGCGGCCGCAACTGCGTCGTCGGCCGCTCCGGCATTATGAAACCCGCTTAGCCCCGGCTGGCTCAGGCGGCGCGGAAGATCTTGGCGCCTGACGGCGCGCTCGTCATGCCGCCATCGACGGTGATCTCGATGCCGGTGACGTTGGCGGAATCATCGGAGGCTAGATAAAGCGCTGCCTTGGCGATTTCTTCGGCTTCGCTCATGCGGCCGAGTGGGCTCATGCCGCCGAGGCGGGCTTCGAGCGCCGACATCGCATCTTGGGTCGACGCCATCGGCGACCAGATCGGCGTCTTCGTGCCGCCTGGCGTCACCTGGTTGACACGGATGCCGCGCGGCGCGAGTTCCGAAGCCATGTTGCGGGTCATGGCGCGCACCGCCGCCTTGGAGGCCGCATAGGCCGACCAGCCGGGAGCGCCGAGCACGGCATGGACCGAACCGTTGAGGATGACCGAGCCACCGTCGACAAGATGTGGCAGGGCCGCTTGGACCGTGAAGAAAACCGCGGTCAGGTTGGTGCTGATGATCCCGTTGAACTGCTCCGCCGACGTGTCACCAAGCGGTGTTGCGCCGCCGATGCCGGCGTTGGCGAAGACGACGTCGAACTTGCCGACCTTTGCGGCGGCTTCGGCAAAAGCCCTTTCGGTGGCGGCCGCATCGGTGACATCGAGCTTCAGCGCAAACACGCCCGGCCCAAGCGCCCTTTCTGCGGCGGCGAGCGTTTCCGGGTTGCGGCCGGTGATCACCACCCTGGCGCCTTCGTCGATGAATACTCTGGCGGTCGCAAGACCGATACCGCTGTTGCCGCCAGTGATCAGGGCAACCTTGTTTCGTAAACGCATGATTCATGCTCCTCTTGGAACTGACAACGATCTGGATTATGATCGTTATCCATGAGGATTATGAGCGTAATCCCAATAAGTCAAGCGGTAGGAAAATTCCGATGGGGCGTTCGCAGCTGGAGAAACAGAAGACGCACGAGAGGATTGTCGAGATCGCGTCGAAGCGGCTGCGCGAGGAAGGGCTCGAAGGCGTCGGCGTCGCCGATCTGATGAAGGAGGCCGGACTGACCGTCGGCGGCTTCTACAAGCATTTCGCCTCGCGCGAGGATCTCGTCGCCGAGGCGATAGAATTCGCTTTCGATTCATGGGGACGCGGGCTGGAGGCAGAAGGAGTGGACCCGGCGAAGATGACGGCCGCTGACATCGGCGAACGTTATGTCAGCGCCTATCATCGCGACAATCCCGCCACGGGCTGCCCCTTTGCCGCACTGACCTCCGACATATCGCGCAGCGGAGAGAAGGCGCGGGGGATCGCGACGGAGCGGCTGAGACGCAACTTCGAAGCTCTGGCGAGCATAGCCGCCGGAGTGGACGAAAGGGAAAGGCGGCGCAAGGCGATCATGGCTTTTGCGATGATGGCTGGCGGCGTCGGCCTCGCCAGGATTTCTTCCGACGAAGACCTGTCAGCCGAAATCCTGGAGACGATTCGGAATTTTGTTGCCGATATCGACAAATGACAAACGGCCGGCGGATGCCGGCCGTTCGAAAGAAGTGGTTGACAGCCGATCAGGCGGCCAGCGCGATTTCCTGGACGCGCGACTTGGCGGCGTCGATGGCCTTTTCGGCGGCTTCCGGACCGAAGGCGAGACCCTCGACATAGATGGTTTCGATATCGGTAATGCCGAGGAAGCCAAGAACCGACTTCAGGTACGGAACGGCATGGTTCAGGGGGGCAGCCGGCCCTTGCGAATAGACGCCACCGGATGCGAGCACGACATACAGCTTCTTGCCGGTTACGAGGCCGACCGGGCCGCTTTCCGTGTACTTGAACGTCACGCCGGCGCGGGCGACGTTGTCGATCCAGGTCTTCAGCGACGAGTAGATGTTGAAGTTGATCAGGCCGGTGCTGATGACGATCGTGTCGGCGGCGAAGAGTTCGGCGACGAGTTCGTCCGAGGTTTTGATGGCTGCGTTTTCTTCGGCGGTACGGGCTTCCGCCGGCTTGCGGATCGCGCCGGTGAAGAGGTCATCGATGTGCGGCAGCGGATTGGCGGCAAGATCGCGCCGGACGACGACGCTGCCCGGCTTCTGGCTCTTCAGCTTCTCGGCAAGATCGACGGCGATCGACGTCGAGAGCGATTCGGCACGCGGGCTGGATGTCAGAAGAAGAATGGACGACATGGATCATTTCCTTTCGAATTAAACTGAACGGCTGTTGCTGGGAGGGAGAGCCGCGGTGTCGAACAGGAAAATAAGTCTGGCCTGCTATCGAAAAAACGGAGATAATGTCGATCGAAACTATCGATGGAATGGATGGAAGATGCTCCCGAACCCGACCCTGGATCAATTGCAGGTGTTTTTGACGGTTGCCGAAACGGGCAGCTTTTCGGCCGCTTCGCGGGCATTGAACAGGGCTCAGTCGGTTATCAGCTATACGATTGCCAATCTGGAGGCGCAGCTCGAAGTGCCGCTTTTCGAGCGTTCCGGCGCGCGCCAGCCGAAGCTGACCGAGGCGGGGAAGGCGATGCTCGAGGATGCGCGGCGCATCCTGGGCGACCTGCAGGTCATGCGCGCGCGGGTCAAGAGCCTGAGGGAAGGGCTCGAGGCGGAGGTTTCCGTTGCCATCAGCGTCATGGTGCCCTCGCAGGCCGTGGTGGACGTGCTGCACGAATTCCGTGAGATGTTCCCGACCGTTTCCCTGAACCTCAATGTCGGCGAGCTTGGAATGGTTATGGATCTCGTGCTGAGCGGCAAGGCGACGATCGGCATCGGCGGTGCGGTCCTCAAGCAGGACGATTCGATAATCACCGAGCGGATCGGCCATTCCTTCATGCTGCCCGTTGCCGCGCCCGACCACCCGCTTGCCCAAATCGGACGGCCATTGACACTCGGCGACGTGCGCGAAGAAGTGCAGCTCGTCGTCACAGACGCCTCAGGCCGCACGAAGGGACGGGATTTCAACGTCCTGTCCTACAAGACGTGGCGCGTCAGCGATATTGCGACGAAGCACCAGCTTATCAAAGCCGGTCTTGGCTGGGGCGGTCTTCCGGCTCCCATAATGCATGACGATCTGCGTAGCGGCGCGCTCGTCCATCTCGATCTCGATGCCTATGAACAGGGCGAGTACGCCATCTATTCGATGCGCCAGCTCGCCAACCCGCCCGGACCGGCCGCCACCTGGATGATCGACGCGTTCCGCACACGACTATCCCACTGCCCGAACCAGGCCGATTTTCA
Organism: Rhizobium bangladeshense; assembly: GCF_017357245.1. Lineage (NCBI taxonomy): Bacteria > Pseudomonadati > Pseudomonadota > Alphaproteobacteria > Hyphomicrobiales > Rhizobiaceae > Rhizobium > Rhizobium bangladeshense. The sequence continues at coordinate 1,849,338 of NZ_CP071612.1, forward strand.
TGCCGAAATGGCGGAACTACGCGACACAGTTCCGCCGCTCGCGGCCGAATGACGAAGGCGCGGAGCCCACGCCTTCGCTCGGATCTGTCTGCTTAGAGAACGAGCCTGAATTTCGAGAAGCCCTCGGCGCCATCGCCGGCCTCCTCGATCTTGACGCTCTTGACCGCGGCGAGGAACTGCTTTGCCTTCGGGCCGCTGTCGAAGGTGACGGTCGTGCCCGCCAGCGGCTTGAAGGTCCAGTTCGCATCGGCCGACGGATTGATCGTGCCCTGCTCGTGGACGTAGCGGACGATGACGTCGCGGTTAGTATCAGGCGCCTGGAAGATTACCTTGTCCGCAGCAATTTCCGGGAAGTTGCCGCCACCGCCGGCGCGGTAATTGTTGGTGACGACGACGAACTTCTGAGCTGGATCGATCGGCTTGCCATCAAAGGCGAGGTTCTGGATGCGGTTCGAGTCCGGATTGATCGTCTTTCCCGACGAATCATATTTCGGCGGCTGTGCCAGATCGATTTGATAGGTCACCCCGTCGATTACGTCGAAATTGTAGGAAGGAAAATCGGTGTTGAGCAGCGGCGCGTCCTTCGATCCGGCTTCGATGTGATTGAACATGCCGGCAGACATTTCGAGCCAGTTCTTCATCTGCGCACCGGTGATGGCGACAGCCTGGACCGTGTTCGGGTAGAGGTAGAGGTCGGCGACATTCTTGATGGCGATATCGCCGGCCGGAACGTCGGTGTAATATTCGGCGCCGCCGCGTCCGCCGGCCTTGAAGGGAGCCGCGGCCGAAAGCACCGGCAGATCCTTGAATTGGGTATCGGCGAGCATCTGCTTGATATACCAGGTCTGGGCCTGGCTGACGACCTGCACGGAAGGATCGTCGGCGACGAGAGCGAAATAGGAATAGAGCGGCGCGGAGGTCTTGCCGACGGGCGTGCGGACATAGGCGAGCGTCGCCTCATGTTCGGCCTTGGCGGCCTCTACCACCTCTTTCTTGTCGGCGTAATCGGCGATCACTTTCTTCTTGTCGTCGCGATGATAGATCGGCCGTGCTTCCGAGGTGAAATCGACGATTTTCCAGCTGTTGCCGTCCTTTTCCAAGAGCAGGTCGATAAGGCCGAGATGCGAGCCCCAGAAGCCTGCCATCACGGCGGGCTTGCCATGCAGCGTGCCTTTGACCGGGTCGGCGTTGGCTATGCCGTCCCAGCTCTTCGGGCCGGGGAAGACGAGATGTTGGTGACCGGTGAAGATCGCGTCGATCCCTTCGACGGCGGCCAGGTGCAGCGAGGCGTTTTCCATTTTTTCGGCGGGCGCGCTGCCATCGATGCCGGAATGCGAGAGGGCGATGACGATATCGGCGCCGGCTTCTTTCATCGCGGGGACCCAGGCCCTGGCGGCCTCGACGATATCACGCGTCTGTGCCTTGCCTTCGAGATTCTTGATGTCCCAGAGCATAATCTGCGGCGGTACGAAACCAATAAAGCCGATCTTGACGGGGCTTTCCTTGCCGGCGCCGTCCTTGATCTGCTTTTCCACAATGACGTAAGGCTTGAAGAAAAGGTCGTCCTTCTTCGGGTCCGAAGCAAGCTGGCCTTTGGTGAGATTGGCACAGACGAAGGGGAAATTGGCGCCTGCCAGGACTTTGAACATGAAGTCGAGGCCGTAGTTGAATTCGTGATTCCCGAGCGTGCCCACCGTATAGCCAAGCGTGTTCATCGCCTTGATCACGGGATGGACGTCGCCGTCCTTCATGCCGTGTTGGTAGGCCATATAGTCACCCATTGGATTGCCCTGCAGCACATCACCGTTGTCGATCAGCAGCGAGTTGGCGGCTTCCGCACGGATGTTGTCGATGATCGTCCCGGTACGCGAAAGTCCCATCGTGTCGTTCGGCTTGTCGGCGTAATAGTCGTAAGGGAAGACATTGACGTGAATATCAGTCGTTTCCATCAGCCGAAGATGCGCCTGATTGGCGCTGGCACGCGCGCTGAAAGGATGCAGCAGCACAAGGGCGGAGGTCGCGGCAAGGCCGCCAAGCAGTGAACGACGGCTCATCAGGCCGACATCGAAAATGGAAGACATGGAAAAGCTCTCCTTGAAAGATCGTGCATCGTCCGGCCCCCCAGCATTAGGACGATTTGGCGAGGAGTACACTGCGAAAATGACAGGATGGCTAAACGGCCCGGCACAAAGCGGACATGGCCTCGGAAGGCGAGGTGGATGCAACTCGCTCGCCTGAGATCCGTCGCGGGAGTCGCGGGTCAGGGCGCTATCCCCTTTACTCCAGGCGCCGTCGCGCCCGCTAAGGCGCAGCCGCCTGTGGCGATCGAGGTTCGCTGTGGAAGCGCGCTGCCGCGACTGCTCCGAAAGACGGGGGCCGCCTTAGGGTTTCGCCGGCAAGGCCGCCCGCTGCGGCAAGCGTTCGCCGCTGGGTCTGGAGGTGGCCAATTGCCGTACCGCCAGGACCGGCCGTATTTCCTTATGGAAAAAGCGGAAATAGGAGGAGATCTGCGCTCGCGCATTCGAGTTCACATCGAATTGGATGCCGATGCGGCCATTGTGTTTCCAGCGGATGATACCTTCAAGCAGCCCGAGGTTTTCGGCTTCGATACGCACCTTGCTGCCGGAAGCCGCCTGCAAAGGCTCCTTCGTCTCCAAGGCGGCGCCGGTCGCGGACAGATTGAGAATGCGGACATCCACCTCACTGTTCAAATACTTGACGCTGCCGAAGACGCGGCAGTTCTTGCGGTCGGTCTTTCGCGCCGTGATTTTCAGGTTGCGGCTCATATGTTCTCCCTTGGATACGGTGAGGGAGCATAGCGGTGGAAAATTGAAATGGTTTTAGTGGCGTGGCTAAAATTGCAGTGAAAGCGTCAATTGGCTTTAATCCGTGTCGGCGAGATGCGTGCAGCAGAACCCACGTCGCAGGAGCGACTAACCGGCGTCGCCTAAGTCCAACGTGGTGCCGCAGGCTTTGGAAGCCCTGCGTCCCACGACATGCTCGCGCCACACCGTAAAGATGCCGGCGGCGACGACGATCGCCGAGCCGACGATCGTGTTGAGACTGAGCGTTTCGCCATAGATAGTCACCCCGATGATCGAAGCGTAGACGAGGGACAGATAGGTCAGCGGCTGGACAGCGGCGGCATCGAGACTGTCGTAGGCGCGGATCAGGAAATAGTGGCTGGAAATGCTGGTCATACAGACGAGCGCCATCCAGCCCCAGTCGCCTGACGACATCCAACTCCAGTAGAACGGCCCGATAAGCGTCATCGCGACGGCGCCGACGACGCCGGTATAGAAGAAGCTGGTCATCGAAGGATCGTCTCGGCTCACGAGTCGCGTAGCGATGACGTAGAAGGCGAAATTGAAGCAGGAAAGGATAGCGAGAAGCAACTTCACATCGAAGAAATCACCTTCCGGCTTCAGGATCAGCAGCACCCCGAAAAGCCCGGCGCCTATTGCCGCCCACCGCCGCCAACCGACCCGCTCGCCGAGGATCGGCATTGCCAGCAGTGCGATCAGGATCGGCGTCGCGGAAAAGATCGCCTGTGAACGGGCAAGGCCGATCACAGCAAAACAGGTGATGGCCAGAACCACCTGGACTGCAAGCAGCACGCCGCGCGCCACCTGCAGGGCGGGGCGTTTGGTGCGGGCGGTCGCCTTGAGACCGCCGCGCATCTTCGAAGCGAGAATGACTGTGAAAAGCCCGAAGGCCCAGTAGCGGATCATCGTCACGAAGATCGGCGGATAGGTCGATGCCAGGTGTTTGGAGATGGCGTCCTGCAGCGAAAAGATGGTGAGCGCCAATAGGGCGAAAATATAGCCGTGGGTCTTCGATTTCATCACATGCCAATAAGCGGGAGACGCCCGCGCGCAGCGAAAGTCTGGTCAGGCATTCGGAAAATAAGCAAGGCCTCAAAGCCCCACATTCGGCCTGTCGATGATTTCTCTGAGCGCGAAGCTCGAATTGATCTTGACCACATGGGGAAGGGCCGACAGCCAATCGCGATGGATACGCTCGTAGTCTTCGAGGTCACGGGCGGCGACCCTGAGGATGTAGTCATATTCGCCCGACATCAGGTAACAGACGAGCACATTCGGGCAGAGCTTCACAGCCGACTCGAACTCCGCCAGCGTCTTGGCGAACTGGCCCGAAAGGGAAATATGCACGATTGCGATCATCTTAAAGTCGAGCGCCTTGTGCGAAAGCCGAGCATGGTAACCGTCGATAACGCCGCTTCTTTCAAGAATATCGAGCCGCCGGGAACAGGCCGAAGGGGAAAGCCCGATCCTTTCAGCGAGGTCGGCATTGGTGATGCGGGCGTTGGCCTGCAAAACCTTCAGAATCGCAAGATCGATAGTATCGAGATCGGCCATTCGAAGAACCTTCGAAAACAGTGCGTGAGGGTGCAATAATCACCGAAAAATCGCGTCTGCGCAAACCGTCTTTGCAAGGACATTTCGCAACCTTGATGGTTGGATTCAGTCGCAGAGGAGATCCGCGATCGCGGAGACAAAGTGAGAGGAACGCGAAATGCGTGTCGGTTGCCCGAAGGAAATCAAGAATCATGAATATCGCGTCGGCCTGACGCCTGCTTCGGTGCGTGAATATGTGGCCCACGGCCACGAGGTCTGGGTCGAGACCAAGGCGGGCACCGGCATCGGTGCCGATGATGCCGCCTATGCCGCGGCTGGCGCGAAGATTGCCGGCTCCGCCAAGGATATCTTCGAAAAGTGCGACATGATCGTGAAAGTGAAGGAGCCGCAGCCCTCCGAATGGGCGCAGCTTCGCGATGGTCAGCTGCTCTACACCTATCTGCATCTGGCGCCCGATCCCGACCAGACCAAGGGTCTTCTCGCCTCCGGCGTCACCGCAATCGCTTATGAGACGGTGACCGACGAGCGCGGTGGTCTGCCGCTGCTGGCGCCGATGTCCGAGGTTGCCGGCCGCCTGTCGATTCAGGCTGGAGCGACTGCCCTGCAGAAGGCCAATGGCGGCCTCGGCGTGCTGCTCGGCGGCGTGCCCGGCGTACTGCCGGCCAAGGTGGCAGTCATCGGCGGCGGCGTGGTCGGCCTGCATGCCGCCAGAATGGCCGCCGGACTGGGCGCCGACGTCAGCATTCTCGACAAGTCCCTGCCGCGCTTGCGTCAACTTGACGACATCTTCGCAGGCCGTGTCCACACCCGTTATTCCAGCATTCAGGCGCTGGAAGAGGAGGTCTTTTCGGCCGATCTCATCATCGGCGCCGTGTTGATCCCGGGTGCTGCCGCTCCGAAGCTCGTCACCCGCGAGATGTTGTCCGGCATGAAGAGGGGCGCCGTGATCGTTGACGTCGCCATCGACCAGGGCGGCTGCTTCGAAACCTCGCATGCGACCACCCATTCGGATCCTACCTATGAGGTCGAGGGGGTCGTGCATTATTGCGTCGCTAATATGCCCGGCGCAGTGCCGGTCACTTCGGCGCATGCGCTGAACAATGCCACGCTGGTCCACGGGCTTGCACTTGCCGACCGCGGCCTTCGCGCCATTGCCGAAGATAAGCACCTGAGAAATGGTCTCAACGTGCACAAGGGCCGCATCACCAACAAGCCCGTCGCGGAAGCGCTCGGCTATGAGGCCTTCGCCCCGGAGAGCGTATTGAATGTAGCGTAAAATACCTCACCCAAGTTCAGGCAAGGGCGCCGGTTTCCTCAAGGATCGGCGCTTTTGCCTTTTCGATCCGGCACTGGAAGCAATTGTTGCGTGCTGAACGTACATGCACATAGGCGATGTCGCCTCGTGCCAGCAGTGTCTCGGCATAGGCCGGGATCCGGTCGAAATCGGTCACCGCACCTGTGCCATAGATGATGCGATCATTGGCACTGTAGCCGCGGACGATGAAATCGGGGCTCATCGTCAGCATCGGCGGCTGGACCTCCTCGGCGGTGTAACGTCGGCAGGGCTGTTTATGCAGGAAGATCGGTCCAGTTTCGGCATAGGGCTGCAATTCTTGGAAAGGCCGATAGGCAAAGACGAGCAACTCCTCGCCCTCGTCGATATTCTTCAAACAATGGCGACAAGGGTTGCCGTCACCATCTGAAACCATCGTCTCGGGCAGCCTGTCATAAGCGTCACGTCCGCCGTTCCAGAGATGCTCGGCGTCACTGGTCGGCATGGCGACAAAACGGATGGCGGTCATGACAAATCTCCTTTGTATTTGCCATGAAATGCACCCGCATCCATCTATAAGCCACCCGTTTCTTGCGAAGCGGGATCATAAAGGAGACTTGCCTTGGCCCAGGTCGACTTGGCGCTGCTGGCGCAGCAAAATGCTCAGATATTGGATGAACTCAGGGCTTTGCGCCGGGAACTGGCGGAACTGAAGGAGCAGTTGGACCGCACGCTCGATTTCGAGCGCCGCAATGATCCACGCCGCCCAAGCAGCCTTACGCAGCGTTAGCTGCTTCCGCTTGCGCGACCGATTTCCACGCTGAAGCCTAGCCACGTCAGCCTTGGGACTGAACAGGTTGCGGCTCTCCTGTGGCTGGCATGGGAGCAGCGGCAAGCGCCTTTGTGATCCAAAGAGCGGTGACGACGACGGGGACCACCGCCCAATAGGAAAAGCGGATACCGAAATATTCGGCAATGAAGCCAAGCAGGGGTGGGCCGGCGAAAAACACGAGGAAGGTTGTCTGCCCAAGCGCTGCGACGTTGACAGGAGCCGGTCGGTCCGTGCGGCGCGCCGCAGCGGAGATGGCAAGCGGATAGACCGACGAGCAGCCGATACCGGTCAAGCCGAAGCCTATGAGCGCTATGAGTGGGTGTGCCGCCGTCGCGACCATCAGAAGCCCTAAGACGACGATTGTGAGAAGGACTATCGCGACCAGGTGCGGATTGAAGCGGTCGATGACTGGATCCATTGCAAGCCGTCCGATCGCGATGCAGAGGGAGAATATCGTCACGCTGAGCCCGCCGATGAAAGGTTCGGCCGCAAAGACGTCACGCATATAGATCGCCGACCAATCCACGCTCGCGCCTTCAGCCAGGAGCGGTGCTGCGCCTATCAGGCAAAGCGGCAACAGCCCCATTGTCGGAAAAGCGATGAGGGGGATTTCTCCGGAGTGCGCGTCCAGCCGTGGGGGTGCGGTTTCGATTTTCGAGAACACGATCGAGCCCGAAATCAGCACGATCAGGAGGATGAGGAAGATGTGCAGCTCGATGGAGATGTCGGCCTGCCGCATGCCGGCGGCGACAAGAGCAGTCATGCAGAAGCCGAGGCTCCACATGCCGTGCGCGCGGCTCATGATGCGATATCCAAGCAGCGCCTCGTGGCGGTCGGTTTCGATATTGGCATTGATCTCGAATGCGCCGGTGAATAGACCGGCGATGAAGAAGAATGGAATGGCCGGGAGAGCTGAAGGCATCCAGGAAATCACCGAGAAAAACAGGGATGCGCCGAACACCGTGACGAAAGCTGTGGTGCGCGCACCGAGCCTCTCGATGATCCTCACCGAAAATGTCAGCCCGCAGAGAACTCCCAATGACATGACAGCGAGCAAAAGCCCGAGCTCGCCCTCGGTGAGGCCGAATTTGCGCTGAAGATCAGGCAGGCGCGAAAGAAAAGCACCCACGGAAAGGGCGACTGCAAACTGGATGAAGAAAATGCGGTGGTGTGGCTTCATCTCGGGACCTGCTCCGATCGGATATGGATTGAAGCCCAACTGATACCGTCATAGCGAGGCTTCCGGTGAGATGGCGGCAGGTTCAGAAACCGGCGGCTTCCGGATTATCTACACCGCTGCTGACAGCTGCTGTCAGCATGAAGCCCACCTTCGGCAGCAACGTCAGCTTTTCCGCGCAATCTCCAGAAGCTCCTTATCACTCAGCGGCCGCACGATGCCGGTGCCGGTCGAGACAGGGGAGAAGCCGTACATCTGATAGAGCTGCAGTGCGCGCGGATGGTCGAGATTATTGGTGGTCGTGGTGACGCGCTTCGGATCGAGCGCCCAGATGGCATAGAGGGCCTGCAGCAGAAACCATTTGCCGATGCCGAGCCCGAGCGCATGTTCGATCAGGCCGAAATGGCTGAGTTCGATCGTATCCTCGTCTTCACAGAAATATTCGTAGAAGCCGGCCGGTGCGCCGTTGACGTAGAGGACGCTGATATTGTTGCGCTTGTCGTTCAGCGTTTCCGCCAGCTGCGCGTCGCTCATGCGCAGCCGGTCGACCCACTGCCAGCGCGCGCCTACCTGCCGGTAAAGATAGCGGTAGAAGGGTAGTGGTATGCCTGGCGCTCGCATGATGGCCGTCTGGATATTGACGGGCACCGGCATGCTCGCCTTCGGCGGCGCCGTCATTTCGAGACGGGTGATATGGGCTTTAAGCGAAGCGGGCGTCTTTCCCATGGCAGTCAAGCTTTGGCCGGCGTCGGCGGACCGGTGACAACAGGCGTATCGTCACGGCTGCCCCATTCGCTCCATGAACCGTCATAAAGCTTGTTGTCTTGATGGCCGAGGGATTCCAAAGCCAGCGTGATAATCGCGGCCGTGATTCCCGAGCCGCAGGAGGTGACGACCGGCTTGGAGAGATCAATGCCTGCCTCTTCGATCGTCTGCCTGAGTTCAGGCAGCGATTTGAACCGACCCTGGTTTGCGAAGACGCCGGACGGCAGGCTTCGGGCGCCGGGCATATGGCCTGAGCGCATGCCGGCACGCGGCTCCGGTTCGGTAGCGGCGAAGCGGCCGGCGCTGCGGGCATCGGCGATCTGCATCGCGCCGCTCGAGACGATGTCGCGCATGGTCTCGAGCGTCACGACGCGGCTCTCGTCGAAGTTCGGAGTGAAGGTCGCCGGAGCAGGATTGGGTGTGGTGGTTTCGAGTGGACGGCCCTCGGCTTTCCAACCGTCTAGACCGCCGTCGAGCACGAAAACATTCTTTGCCCCCATCACCCGGAACAGCCACCAGACGCGCGGCGAGGCAAACAGGCCGATACCGTCATAGACGACGATGCGATCACTCTCGCTGATGCCCAGCCGGCCGACTTCGGCGGCGAAAAAGTCAGGCGAGGGGATTGTGTGTGGCAGTGCCGTCGAGTGGTCGGCGATCTTTTCCTGATCGAAGCGGACGGCACCGGGAATATGGCCCGCCGAATATTCGGCATCGGCGTCGCGCTTCTGCGCCGGCAGATAGAAGGAGGCGTCCAGCACGCGCAGATCCGGCTTGCCGAGCTCGGCCTGCAGCCATTCGGCCGAGACGACGAAACGGCTCTTGCTCTCAGTCATTATGGTCTCCCTTGTCAGGCTTCTTCGCCGGGCGTGCCGAAGCGGATGCGGAAGCGTCGGTTCTCCTTGCCCTTCTTTTCAATCTTGGCGATATGGATCTGGCCGACTTCCTGCGTCTCCGAGACATGTGTGCCGCCACAGGGCTGGCTGTCAATCGAGGAGTTCTCGCCGATGCAGACGAGACTGACCCGGCCGAGCCCCATCGGCGGGCGCACGTTCTTCGATTTGACGATGTCGGGATTGGCCGCCAGCTCGTCGTCGGTGATCCATTGCAAATAGACTGGATGGTTCTGGCCGACCAGCTCCATCAGTTTGGCCGTTACCTCGTCCTTGTCGATTGTCTCGCTCATGTCGAAGTCGACGCGGCTTTCCTCCTCGCCGACGGCGGCGCCGGTGATCGGATAGGAGCAGATGACCGACAGCAGGTGGCAGGCCGTGTGCATGCGCATCAGCCGGTAGCGGCGCGGCCAATCGACATGCAGCACCAGCGTCTCGCCAACCTCCGGCCGCGGCTCGTTTTCGAGCGGCACATGGATGATGACGTCTTTGCCGGCGCCGTGTTTCGTCTGGCCGAGTGCGATCTTGGTGCCGTCGGCACGTTCAAGTTGGCCAGTGTCGCCTGGCTGGCCGCCCGATGTAGCATAAAAGCAGGTCTGGTTGAGCTCGATGCCCCCGTCGTCGTGAACGGCGGTCACGACCGCCTCGCACGTCGAGAGATAGAAGTCGTCGCGATAGAGGGCATTGACGGGCATGAGGTCTCACACGGGCTCGTAGGGAACGTGTATCTCGGACGAAGCAGTCATCCAGGCCGGAACGGGCAGTCCCTTCGACTTGAGGAAATCCGGATTGAAGAGCTTCGACTGATAACGGTTGCCGTAGTCGCAGAGGATTGTCACCACCGTGTGACCGGGTCCGAGATCCCGGGCGAGATTGACCGCACCGGCAATGTTGATCGCTGTCGAGCCGCCGAGGCACAGCCCCTCGTTTTCGACGAGGTCGAAAAGATAGGGAAGAGCTTCGGCATCGGAAATTCGATAGGCGTAATCGGGGGTAAAACCCTCGAGATTGGCGGTGATGCGGCCCTGGCCGATACCTTCAGTAATGGATGATCCCTCGGATTTCAGCGTGCCGTTTTGATAGAACTCATAGAGGGCGGCGCCGTCGGGATCGGCAATCCCGATCTTGACGTCCGGCTTGAAAGTCTTGAGTCCTGCGGCGACACCCGCCAGCGTGCCCCCGGAGCCCACTGAGCAGATAAAGCCGTCGATCTTGCCTCCGGTATCGTTCCAGATTTCCGGCGCGGTCGTTTCGATATGAGCCTGTCGGTTGGCGACGTTGTCAAACTGGTTCGCCCAGATCGCTCCGTTCGGTTCGCTCTTCGCCATTTGTTCGGCAAGTCGGCCGGATACTTTCACGTAGTTGTTCGGGTTCTTGTAGGGAACGGCCGGCACCTCGACGAGCTCGGCGCCCAGCAGTTTCAGCGCGTCCTTCTTTTCCTGGCTCTGCGTTTCCGGGATGACGATGACGGTGCGGTAGCCGAGCGCCTTGGCGACCAGCGTCAGCCCGATGCCGGTATTGCCGGCCGTGCCTTCGACAATGACGCCGCCAGGTCGAAGCAGCCCCTTTCGCTCCGCGTCGCGGATAATGTAGAGGGCGGCACGGTCCTTGACCGACTGGCCGGGGTTCAGGAACTCCGCCTTGCCGAGAATGGCGCAGCCGGTTGCCGCGGAGGCGCCCTTGAGTTTGATCAGGGGCGTATTGCCGATGGCTTCGAGGACGGAGGGATGGAAGGTCATGGAATCTGCCTCTTTCGAACTCTTACTTTAGGAACGGTCTTTTCCCTTCACAAGGCTGTGTTGGCAAGAAATGCTATTCCACGGCCCTTACGGTCACGATAAAATTTCCCTCTCCTCGCTGGAAATGGCCCGAGAGTGCGATCCTACCGTGCCGTGGTGATCCGAAGATTGACTTTACCCGTACGGATGACGACAAAGCGACAACGCAGCACGGTAGCGGGCTTGGCCGAAACCGACATGGTTCACGAGCAGATCGACACAATCGATGCATTGATGGCGCACTATGTCGCCGGCTCTTTGCCCGAGCCGGCGCGGGTGCTCGTATGCTCGCATCTCGAAATGAAGCCGGGCAATCGCAGCCTGGTGAACGCGCTCGAGCTACTGGCCGGAGAGGCGCTGGAAAACACGCCGGAAGCCGCCATCGCCCACCGCGAGCAGCGGCTTGCGGCAATCTTCTCCTCCAGCTCTCCCGATCTTAGGCCGCAGACGATCGGGAGATCCGAAACTGCGCTGTTTCCCCGGGCGTTGTGGGATCTTGTCGGCTTCGAGCTCCAGGATGTTCCCTGGCGCAGGCGGCTGCCCGGCCTTAAGGAATATTCACTCGACAGGGAGGGCTGCGAGGTCCGTCTGATGTGGATCCGCCCTGGTCGCGCCTTGCCGGCGCACACTCATAAACGCATGGAGCTGATCCTGGTTCTCGATGGGGCTTTCAACGATGAGCGCGGCCATTTCGGCCCCGGCGACATCTCGATTGCCGACGAGACTGTCGATCACCGGCCTGTTGCTGAAAAGGACAGGCCTTGCATAGCTTTCGCCGTTTCAGATGGACCTGTCCGACTGACCGGATCCTTCCGTCAGATGATCGGCGACCTCATCGGCTGAAAGCAGCCACAATGGTGTGATAGAGCCATAAATCCGGGAGGCGCAAAAACTTCCGGACCTTTTTTCGTGTTGGTCAGGCAGAGCCGGAGGAGCATGTCATGCGTGATTTCATCGCCCGTCCCGAACATGGAATCGTCTGGATCTCGGGCGCGAGCTCGGGTATTGGCCGGGCGCTTGCGCTGAAACTTGCCGGCGAAGGATACAAGGTCGCCGTCACCGCCAGAAGCCACGAAAAGCTGGTCGAGCTGCAGGCCGAAGCCAGGGGCCTTTCCGGCAGCATTATAGTCCTCGACGGTGATGTCAGCGATGCCGAGGACATGGAACATGTCCTTGCCTCCATCGAATATGAGCATGGCACGCTCGCCATGGCAATCCTCAATGCCGGTGTCAACCTGCCGGTCTACGCGGAGGACCTGGACCGCGCCGCTTTCGAAAAAAGCTTTGCCGTCAATCTTTCCGGCGTCGTGAACTGTCTGTTGCCGGCGATCCGCCATATGAAGGCGAAAGGGCAGGGACAGATCGCCATCGTCTCTTCCGTCACCGGTTATGGCGGCCTGCCGACGGGGGCTGCCTATGGCGCAACCAAGGCGGCGTTGATCAACATGGCCGAAAGCCTGAAATTCGATCTCGACAAGATGGGCATTCGCATTCAGCTCATCAGCCCGGGCTTCGTTGACACGCCGACGATGGGGAAGAGCGCCCTTCCGATGCGGGCGGCGCTGATCTCCTCCGAGAAAGCTGCCTGCCAGATTGCCGCCGGGCTGAAATCGCAGGCTTTCGAGATCGCTTTCCCCCGGCGCTTTGCCACAATGCTGAAGCTGGCGCGTCTGCTCCCCTATGGCGCTTATTTTCCATTGATGAACCACCTGACGGGCTGGCGGCAGCGGCCGCCGCTGGATGATCACCATCCGGTGATGCCGCACCCTGCGGAATGATCAACGGCGCGCCTGACATTCGGAAGCCGGAGGCGGCGTTTCGTAGATCGGCTAGCTGCGGACGGATGTGCGCGTTTATCCCCCGTTCGATATAGCCTTGTAGGCGGCCAGTGCTCGGTTTCGGGCACCGGCGTGATCGACGATCGGTTTCGGATAGGTCTCGCCAAGAACAATGCCGGCTTCCTCGAGCACACGCTTCGGCGCCTCGAAGGGCCGGTGGATGTATTTCGCCTCGAGCGCTCGAAGCTCCGGCACATAGGTTCTGACATAGTCCCCTTCGGGATCGAAGGTTTCGCCCTGCAGCACCGGGTTGAAGATGCGAAAGAAAGGCGAGGCATCGGCTCCCGAACCCGCCACCCATTGCCAGCCCGCGGCATTGTTGGCGGGGTCGGCATCGACCAGCGTATCGCGAAACCAAGCTTCGCCGGAACGCCAGTCGATCATCAAGTCCTTGACAAGGAAGGAAGCGACAATCATGCGCACGCGATTGTGCATCCAGCCGTGGCGCCAGAGCTGGCGCATGCCGGCGTCGACGATCGGATAGCCGGTCTTGCCGCGACGCCATGCCTCGAAGTCCTCGCCGCTGTTGTGCCATTCGAACCCGTCAAAACGACCATTCCAGTTCTCAGATGCCAGTTTGGGAAAGTGCAAAAGCAGGTGATAGGAGAATTCGCGCCAGGCTATCTCCTTGCGGAAATGCACGATATCGGCCGTCGGCGTTTTCGACAAACCACGCGTCGCATCCCAGATGCGGGCAGGGGAGATCTCGCCGAACGCCAAATGCGGCGACAGCATCGATGTCGCCGGCTTCGCAGGATAGTCGCGGTTTTCCTTATAGCCATTGAGCGCGTCTTCGATGAAGGTGCCGAGTCTCACCTGTGCGCCCTGCTCGCCCGGCGTCCATACGTCGGCGAATTCCTTGGCCCAGTTCGGCTTCCTAGGCAGTAGCTTCCAGCTCTCCAGCCTTTCCGAGGTCGGAAGCCGCGATGCCAGCCGCAGCGACGCAGGTGCGTCGAGTGGCGGCCCAGGTTCGCCCGCTCGCTCGAGTGCCCGCCAGAATGGCGCGTAGACGCGGTACGGCGCACCCTTCCCGGTCATCAGCCTGGATGGTTCATGCAGCAGCTGGCCGCCGAAGCTTCTCGTCTCGATCGCCTGCTTTTCCAGTTCGTGCTCGATGCGGATGTCGATCGAAAGACCAGATGGGTCGTAGCGGCGGTTCCAGAAGACAGCATCGGCGCCGCTTTCCCTGATAACCGCCCGAAGCACATCGAGCGCCTCACCGCTTACAAGCACCAGCCGTCCCTGCCGCGAACGCAGCGATTTGCCGAGCGCATCCAGCGAATGATGAAGCCACCAGGCTTGGGCTGCGCCGAGCGGACCTGTACCTGCTGCCCTTGGCTCGTTGATGTAAAGAGCGATGATTGGCCGCGCGGAGACGTGGGCGGCGTTGAGAGCCTGATTATCGTCCAGGCGCAAATCCTTTCGAAACCACAGGATGACAGGTTTTTCCGCGTTGTTTGCCAATGAAACCAATTCCGTGCTCGCGTTAGTTTTCGGCCGAGTACGGATGTACGCAACGGTCGGGTCAAAAGTTTCATGCGGGGAGCTTTTTTCCGCCGTGACATGAAAAAGGCCGGCATATGCCGGCCTCTCTGAGCGTGGTGTTTCAAAGCGGGCGATAACCTGGTCAGTTGTCGTATTCGCGGCAGGCTTCGCTGATCGAGGCGCCGCTCTGACCGCCGCGCGTGTCGATACCGGTACCCTGCTGCGGCATGCCGGCGCATTCCATCGCCTGCGGCTGGCGGATGCTTTGTGTCGTGGTCGGATCAACCGGTGCGACTTGGACAGGACGAATACCATTGTCGCTGTTGGTGTAGTCGGAAGAATAGTTAGGCGAACTCGGATCGGTCGATCCGCCATTGGTCGGTCCGATAGGATCAGGGTTCGACTGGGCAAAGGCTGACGACGCCATGCCGATCGCAAGCAACGAAGCGGCAATAAGAGATTTGGTCATGAGGATATCCTCCTTTGATTTTCATCATGGATGACCTCTGGGTAACCACCTGGAGGAATCATTGTTCCGATATTTTTGAGAAACCTGCACGCGAGCCTTGCATGGTCACGCTTAAACCTTAACGGGCGAAGCCGCTGGATCGGCCACGCCGCCTGCCTTGGTGGCATGGCAAGGCCCCTATGTTCGTTGCTCCACGCGAGGCCGCAGATCTTGGGCTGCAGATTGCGCTTGCACTCGCCCTGACGGCAGGCTGAAGCGGTCGCATTGGCGGCCGTGGGTGGCGAGAAGGCGGGTATCTCAGCGATTGTTGTCGGCCGCCCGCTATGGACCGCAGTCCCGATGCGCATCGACCCCGCAGAAATGGCCGATCTCCGCGCTGACCCGCTCACGGCGTAGGAACTCCCAGACCGCTCCAAACAACTGTGCCAGACCGGATAGGCTTGCGCGTCTCCCTGCGATTTGATTGCCACCTCGGGTACGACGGCCTTCTAAAACAGATCTCGCGTCAAGGTGTTTCCGAGGGTTGCAAAACGCAGCAATTTGCCGTTTCATCGTCGACAGCGACAACCATCCGACACTCCTCCTTAACGAGATCCGCCCTTGCACCCGCCGATGCCCCATGGCTTCGAGAAGCCCTATGCCGCCTTCCTGTTCGACATGGACGGCACCATCCTCAATTCGATTCTCGCCGCCGAGCGGGTTTGGAGCGACTGGGCAAGACGCCATGGACTCGATGTCGCAACCTTCTTGCCGAAGATGCATGGATCGCGCGGCATTGACACGATTACCCGGCTGAACCTGCCAGGCGTCGATCCCGAATACGAAGCACGGCTGGTGACCGAGGCCGAAATTGCTGATGTCGGCGATGTCGTTGCCATTCCAGGCGCGGCCGCCTTCCTCAGTTCGTTACCGCCGGAGCGCTGGGCGATCGTCACCTCTTCGCCATTGCGCCTCGCCCGCCGCCGGCTCGAAGCGGCCGGCCTGCCGTTGCCGAAATTCATGGTGACGGCGGAGGATGTGGCGGTCGGCAAGCCCGATCCGCAATGTTATATTCTCGGCGCCGAACGCCTTGGTGTCAGCACGCAGGATTGTCTGGTATTTGAGGATGTCGCAGCCGGCATTAAGGCCGGCGAGGCGGCGGGCGCCGATGTCATGGTGGTTACGGCGACCCATCACCATAAGATGGAAACACCGCATCCGAGCATCTCTTCCTACAATGAGATCGCCGTTCGCATCTCGGCCGGCCACAAAATGTTCGTCGGTGCGAAGCCGGCTTGACATCCAGCCGACCGTATCCTCAGTTGCTGTTCATTCCGCCGCTGCGGCGAGACAGCGATCGATAATCCTTCCGATTTCGCTGCGGCAGGAGCCGCAATTGGTTCCGGCGCTCGTTTCTTTGCCGACTGCTTCAACGCTGTGGCATCCGCCCCGCACTGCAGCAGCGATCTGGTTGACCCCGACACTGAAGCAGGAGCAGACGGTTGCACCGGGATCCGCTCTGCCGGCCCCCGGACGGCCTGCGACCAGCGCAAAACGTTTCCTGAGGTCGCCATGCGCCGCGGTGAGCTGCGAGATCGCCCAATTGCGTGCAACCGCAACCGGCTCTCGTGCGAGAAACAGAGCGGCAAGCAGGACCTCGCCATCGAAGAAGGCAAGTCTGAGATCGCCGGACTGCCGATCGGCGTACCCCAGCGGTTCGATCTCGGGCGGAATGGCGAACAACCTCCGGCACCAGGCGATCCAGTCTTCGACGGCCTCCGTGAAGGCAAGCTCCAGTCGCCAGCCGCCGGCAGCTTTCGCCACCGCCCAATAGGCCGCGTCGGGTGTGGCCGGTTTTGTCGCCGAGACCGCAAAACCATAATGCGCGGCGCGTAAGGGCCGAACGGCGACGGCAACGTTCTTCGACGCCGGTTGGCCAGAAAGAGGATCGGTGATCGGCGCGACCACGGCATCGATGCGCGCTTTTGCAGCGAACTGGTCGTTCCAGTGCATTGGTGCGAAGATGCCGCCGCGCGCCTGGCGGTCGGTCACCAGCGCCCGCACGATCGCCTTGCCGTGAGGGCTCTCGATTTCCACGAGTCCGGCGCTTGATATACCGGCTTCGATCGCATCGCGCGGATGGATTTCGGCAAAGGGTTCGGCGATATGGGCGGACAGCCGAGCGCTCTTCCCGGTTCGCGTCATCGTGTGCCACTGGTCGCGGATGCGGCCGGTGTTCAGCGTGAAGGGGAAATCGGTACTGGTGCGATCCGTCGCGGGCGGTTTCACTGCAATGAAACGCGCCTTGCCATCGGCATGGAAGAAACCGCCCTCGGCGAAGAAGCGGGTGACGCCGGCTGCCGTTCCTGCCGGCTGCGGCCATTGAAAGGGCGACAGTTCGTCATAGGCGCGGCCGCTGATGCCGGCGCGCGCACCAATGTCGAAATCGCGGCTGCCGTTGTTTTCGAAGGCGGAAAGTGCCGCATGTTCCGCAAAGATTGCGGCCGGCGCGTCAAAATCGAAAGCGGCGCCAAATCCCATGCGGCGTGCGACCTCCGCAAGCTGCCACCAGTCAGCCCTGGCGTCGCCCGGGACGTGGAGAAACGGCCGCTGCCTAGAAATGCGCCGTTCGGAATTGGTGACGGTACCGTTCTTCTCGCCCCAGCCGAGCGAGGGCAAAAGTACATGGGCGTGACGGGTCGTGTCCGTATCCTTCAGGATGTCCGACACGACCACGAAAGGACAGGCGGCGATCGCGCTTTCGACGTTGTCGGCGTCCGGCATCGAGACAACCGGATTGGTGGCCATGACCCAGAGCGCCTTGATGCGCCCGTCGGCCACCGCACGGAACATGTCGACCGCCTTCAGTCCGGGTTTTGCGGCGATGACCGGCGAGCTCCAGAAGCGCTGAACGCGGTCCCGGTCATCCGCACTTTCGATCGCCATATGGGCGGCAAGCATATTGGCGAGGCCGCCGACCTCTCGCCCGCCCATGGCGTTCGGCTGACCGGTCAGCGAGAACGGTCCCATGCCGGGCCGACCGACGCGGCCGGTCGCGAGGTGACAGTTGAGGATGGCATTGACCTTGTCGGTGCCGGAGGAGGATTGGTTGACGCCCTGGCTGTAACAGGTGACCACTTTCTCGGTCGTCTCAAACAGGCGGAAGAACTCCCTGATCTGCATCGCCGGCAGGCCGGTCCGTTCCAGGAGATCGTTGATATCAAGGGCGGCTGCGGTCGCGAAAGCGTCGCCGAAGCCTTCCGTATGGGCGGCGATATAGTTCTGGTCGACTGCCGGGCTCGTCGCAAGATGCGCAAGCAGTCCCATGAACAGCGCAACGTCGCTGTCCGGGCGGATTGCCAGATGCAGGTCCGCGATGTCGCATGTCATCGTCCGGCGCGGATCGATAACGACGATCCGCATGTTTGGCCGCGCCGTCTTAGCGGCGGCGAGCCGCTGGTAAATGACGGGGTGACACCAGGCAAGGTTGGAGCCGGTCAGAACGACCAGATCGGCGAGTTCGATATCCTCATAGGTGCCGGGCACTGTATCGGCGCCAAAGGCGCGGCGATGCCCTGCAACGGACGAGGACATGCAGAGCCTGGAATTGGTATCAATATTGCCGGAGCCGATGAAGCCCTTCATCAGCTTGTTGGCGATGTAATAGTCTTCGGTGAGCAATTGGCCGGAGACGTAGAAGGCAACCGAATCCGGCCCGTGTTCGGCGATCGTTTCGGAAAATCGCCGCGCGACCAGATCGAGCGCCTCATCCCAGCCGCTCCGCTCGCCTTCGATTTCGGGGTAAAGAAGCCGGCCGTCGAGATCGATGGTTTCGGCAAGCGCCGAACCCTTCGAGCAGAGCCGGCCGAAATTCGACGGATGCTCGGGATCGCCCTTGACGCTGACGGCGCCCGCCTCGTCGACCGTGGCGATAACGCCGCAGCCGACGCCGCAATAGGGGCAGGTGGTCTTGGTTTCAGCCGCCATCTATTCCGCCGCCATCATCAGGCTTTCCAGAGCGATGAAGAGGGCGCCGTCCTCGTTGCGAACGGGTATGGTTCGCACCTCACCCTTGTCGGCACCGAGCGCTTTGCCGGTTTCGAGAGAGATCACCCAGTTGTGCAGCGGGCAGGTAACGGCCTTGGCATGCACGATGCCCTGCGAGAGCGGACCACCCTTGTGGGGGCAGTGATCCTCGATGGCGAAAACCTCGTTTTCCGCCGTGCGGAAGACGGCGATCTTGCCTTGCGGCGTCTTTACGCAGCGGGCGCCGCGTAAGGGGATGTCGGAGATGTCACCGATTGGATGCCAGTTTTCATTGGGCCAGTTCATGTCCATCTCCTTACTCGGCTGCCTGCTGATAGCCGATCGTCGCCATCGGCTTGAACTCGTGCTTGTCCTTGCCCGAAACGCGCTCCGACCAGGGGTCGACCTGGGCGAATTTCTGGGAGAAGACGAAGCGGTCGTAATAGGCTTTGCGCTTCTCGGCATCGCCCAGAATCTGCCGGCGGATTTCCTCCAGGCCGATGCGCTTCGCCCACTTGTAGATGCGCTCGAGATAGCGCGCCTGCTCGCGGTACATCTGCGTCAGGGCAACGATATGCTCCAGTGCCTCGTCCTCGGTCTTCACAAGCCCGAGCACCTCGGTACCCTTGATGTCGAGACCGGCCGCGCCGGCGAAGTGGATTTCGAAGCCGGAATCCACGCAGATCACGCCGATATCCTTGCAGGTCGCTTCCGCGCAGTTACGCGGGCAGCCGGAAACCGCCATCTTCAGCTTGGCCGGTGTCCACGATCCCCACATGAATTTCTCGATGCGGATGCCGAGACCCGTGGAATCCTGCGTGCCGAAGCGGCACCAGTCCGAACCAACACAGGTCTTCACCGTGCGCAGACCTTTGGCATAGGCCTGGCCGGAGACGAAGCCGGCCTTGCCAAGATCGGCCCAGACGGCAGGCAGGTCTTCCTTTTCCACGCCCAGCAGATCGATGCGCTGGCCGCCCGTCACCTTCACCATCGGGATGGCAAACTTGTCGACGACATCGGCGATAGCGCGAAGCTCTGTCGATGAGGTGACGCCGCCCCACATACGCGGAACGACCGAATAGGTGCCGTCCTTCTGGATATTGGCGTGGACGCGCTCGTTGATGAAGCGCGACTGGTAGTCGTCCGCATATTCGTCGGGCCAATCGCAGACGAGGTAATAGTTGAGTGCGGGGCGACATTTGGCACAGCCGCAGGAGGTCTTCCACTCGAGCTCCTGCATGACGGCGGGGATGCTCTTCAGCCCCTTTGCCTTGATCAGCCGCCGGACATCGTCATGCCCAAGTTCGGTGCAGGTGCACATCGGCTGGACGGCAGCCGGATTGTAGCTGTCTCCGAGCGTCAGCGCCATCAGCTGTTCGACGAGGCCGGTGCAGGAACCGCAGGAGGCGGATGCCTTCGTATGGGCGCGGACGTCGTCGAGCGACGTCAGCCCCTTGGAGGTGATCGTCGAGGTGATCTTGCCCTTGCATACGCCGTTGCAGCCACAGATTTCCGCGTCATCCGGCAAGGCTGCAACGGCCGCCATAGGGTCCAGCGGTGACCCTCCCTGATAGGCCTGACCGAAGATCAGCGTCTCACGCATCTCCGAAATATCGGTCGCCTTCTTCTTCAGGTCGTTGAACCAGGCGCCGTCGGCGGTTTCGCCGTAGAGCACGGTGCCGATGATCTTGTTGTCCTTCAGCACCAGGCGCTTGTAGATGCCGGCGCTGGCATCGCGCAGCACGATCTCTTCGCGATCGTCACCATCAGCGAAGTCACCGAGAGAATAAAGCTCGATGCCGGTGACCTTCAGCTTGGTCGGCGTGTCGGCGTGAACGAAGGCGGGCGAGCGATCGCCGGAGAGATGCGCGGCCGCGATGCGGGCCATTTCATAAAGCGGGGCAACGAGGCCATAGACCATGCCGCCCACCTCGGCGCATTCGCCGAGCGCAAGAATATTGCCGTCCGAAGTCTGCATGCCGGCATCGACGACGATGCCGCGATTGACCGCCAGGCCGGCGTCCTTCGCCAGGCCGACATTCGGGCGAATGCCGACCGCCATGACGACAAGAGTCGCCGGAATGATGCGACCGTCGTCGAGCTCGATGCCCTCTACCCTGCCATTGCCGATGATTGCCTTGGTATTGGCCTTGCAGATGACCTTGATACCGCGCTCCTCGACTGCCTTCTGCAAGAGATAGCCGGCGGCGGGGTCAAGCTGGCGCTCCATCAGCGTCGGCATGACATGTAGTACGGTGACATCCATGCCGCGCTGGGCAAGGCCGGCTGCCGCTTCAAGCCCGAGCAGGCCGCCGCCGATGACGACGGCCTTTTCACGGGACTGGGCGGCAAGCAGCATGGCCTGCACGTCGTCGAGGTCGCGATAGGTGATGACGCCGGGCAGATCCTTGCCGGGCACCGGGATGATGAAGGGCACCGAACCCGTGGCAATCACCAGCTTGTCGTAGCTTTCGGTGACGCCGTGGTCGGAGGTGACCGTCTTGGCGGCGCGATCGATGTTGACGATCCTGTGGCCCTTATAGAGCGTGATGCCATGCTTGATATACCAGCCGTCGCCGTGGATGATGATCTGCTCGTAGTCCTTTTCTCCGGAGAGAACCGGCGACAGCATGATACGGTCGTAATTGACGCGTGGTTCGGCGTTGAAGATCGTAACTTCATAGCGTCCAGGCGCCTGCTCGAAGAGGTGCTCCAGCATGCGCCCGGGCGCCATGCCATTGCCGATGATAACGAGTTTTTCGGTCATATTTACAGTCCTTGGATCAGGTTGCAGCCACGGGCGCAGAGTGCCCCTGGCGCGACAATTGCTTGACGGACAGATGCATCCAGATGAGCGAGATCGCGACGATCGCGAAGAGCAGCAGGAAACAGCTGGACCAAAGGCCGGTCATGTCCTTGAGAAGGCCAAAGGCGATCGGGAGAATGAAGCCCCCGAGCCCACCCATCATCCCGACGATGCCACCTACGGCGCCGACGTTTTCGGGGTAATAGGCCGGAATGTGCTTGTAGACGGCGGCCTTGCCGAGGCTCATGAAGAAGCCGAGCACGAAGATGACGACGATAAAGATGGCTGGTGTGATGGCCGAGGCCGGCAGTGACAGGACGAGCGTGGCCACGGCCGAAACCGCAAACATCGCATACATGACGCTGCGCGCGCCTTTCTTGTCCGACAGCACGCCGCCGAACGCGCGGAAGATGCTGCCTGGGATCGAATAGGCGGCTGCGATCATGCCGGCCGTTTCCAGGTTGAAGTCATAGACGCCGACCAGATAGCGCGGCAGCCACAGGGACAGGGCGACGAAGCCGCCGAAGGCGAAGAAATAGTAGAGCGAGAAGCGCCAGACCTGGACGTTCTGCAGCGGCGCGAATTCCGCGGCAAGGCTCTTGGAGGCGACGCCGCGTTCGCGACGAAGACGGAAAGCCGGATCATCGGTCGTGGTGAACCAGAAGACGATTGCCATCAGTGCGAGGCCGACAGCCCAGATCTGCGCAACTGCCTGCCATCCCCACGCGATCAGCACGAAGGGTGCTGCGAATTTGGTCACTGCCGCACCAACATTGCCGGCGCCGAAGATCCCGAGCGCCGTGCCTTGCTTGTCCGCGGGGAAGAAGGGCGAGACATAGGCGACACCGACTGCGAAGGAGCCGCCGGCAAGGCCGACACCGAGGCCGGCGATCAGCATCTGCGTATAAGTTTGGGCGTAGGAAAGCAGGAAAGTCGCCAATGCAGCGGCAAGCATTGTCAGCGTATAGACGAGCCGACCGCCGTAACGCCCGGTCCAGATGCCGAGGACAATGCGCACCACCGATCCCGTCAGGACGGGGGTGCCGACGAGCAATCCGAATTCGGCCTCGTTCAAGCCGAGGTCCTGTTTGATGCGAATGCCGATGATCGCGAAGATCGTCCAGACGGCAAAACAGAGGGTGAAGGCCACCGTGGAAATCCACAGTGCTTTGGCTGGTTCGCTGGCGGACATGGGCGGCGCTTTCTCGATGGCAGACATAGCTTCTCCGTGGCACGACAAGGTCGTGCCGATCCATTGCTGAGGGTTAAAAACAAAAAGCCGCTGACCAGGATGCGCTTGCACGAGGCGCGCGAAATATCCTGATCAGCGGCTTTGCTGGTGGCGCCCGCCGTTGGGCGCCTAATCATTGGCCTTTTGGCCTGTCTATCTCAGAGCACTCCGAATATCGGCTTGCTGAACATTTGATCCACTGCGACTATTTCGCGTCGCAACCAACTCCCGTGTCTTTTATGAGCGCCTGCGTGTGCCCATTCTGCGCAGATCGCCGTTGATCCGTGCGATATCTAGGAAGCAAGCGCCGTGCCAACTCCAGATATAATCGGCAAGGTACTGAACGGAAACAATTTTCAGGCGATTCGCACGCTGCCTGTTTTTCAGGCCTCCGGCAGGTGTGCAAATGTTTTGTGCGTCGCGGTAGGGCGGATGCCGAACTTGTTGGCGTTTTGTAAAGCCGGCGCGGCATCAGATTTCGTCGCCGCCGGGAGCAAACGGCAGGGCTCTCCTGACTGCGAAGCCTGCGATATAATCCGGCAGCTCTGCGGGATCGAAGACCCTGCCATCCATGAAGCGATCTCCCTCTTCGCTACCCTCGACGCGGATATCGGCGTCGAGGGGCGCGTTATTGTCGCCGAGAGCTGCACGGTAGAGATCCGGACGATAGGCAGAGGTCGCTGCCCGCGCCTTGTTGAGGCTGGCTTCTGCCTGCCCCCAGCGGATCATCTGGCTGTAGATCCACAAGGCGTGGCTCGGTCTCGGATAATTGGCGAAGCCAGAATGGAACTGGAAATAATCGGGAATGACGCGCCGGTTGCTCTTTGCGTCTAGGCTGAATTCGCCGGCGAGCACACGGCGGATGATGTCGACCGGTGCGGCGATATAGCGGGAGTCGGCAAGCGCGGCCGCCAGCGTGTCGTGATTGTCCGGCCGGTCGCACCAGCGGGCCGCAGCATCGAGCGCCACGATCAGCCGGGAAACGGTTTCCGGATGGCTTTCCGCCCAGTCCGGCCGCATGCCGATCACCTTTTCCGGAGCCGAAGGCCAGATATCTTGTTTGGCGGCGACGATACGGCCGAGACCCCGCTCCGAGGCAACCATGTTCCACGGGGCGCCGACGCAGAATCCATCGATCGCGCCAGCCGCCAGCGCATCCGACGTCATCGGCGGCGGTACGACGACGAGCTTGACGTCCTTGTCTGGATCGATGCCGCCAGCCGCCAGCCAGTAACGGAATTCGTAATTGTGGGAAGAGAAGGGATAGGTTACCCCGAAGGTCGGGAGCGGCTCGCTGCGTGCTTTCATCGCCGCTACTGATTTTGCGAGGGCGCGGGCATTGTCGAGCGCGCTTCCCGTTTCCGGCAGCCCGGCGTCATCCCGCATCCGGTCGAAGAGCCGCATCGACAGCGTGATCGCGTTCCCGCCGCGACCCAGCGAGAACGGCGTGATCGTCGGCGAGGGATTGGAACCGAGACCGAGCATGGAGGCGACAGGCATCGGCGACAGCATGTGGGCGATATCGAATTGGCGGAATGCCAGGCGATCGCGCATATTCGCCCAGGAGACGTCCTTGACGAGGTCGAGCGTCAAGCCTTCCCTCTGGGCAAAGCCGAATTCTGCTGCCGCAATCAGCACCGACGCATCGACGAGCGGAATGAAACCGGCCCTGAGTACCTTCGGTCCTTCGTTATTCGCGCGCGCCGGCGAGGGCAGCCCGCCGCCCGATTTGGCGGTCATCGTCATCATGTTCACTCCGGTTTCCTCCGGATATTCGCCAAATCGGCCATCACATCAAAAGTCCCGCTGCGGTGACGACGCTCTGAGCGATTTCCGACATCTTCTTCTTTTCGTTCATTGCCGTCTGACGCAGCAGCGCGAAGGCCTCTTCCTCGGATAGGCCACGCATCTTCATGAGAATGCCCTTTGCACGCTCGATGAGCTTGCGTTCCTCAAGCGCCGAGCGGGCGTCGGCAAGTTCCCGCCGTAACCGGCTGAAGGCATTGAAGCGGCTGACGGCCATGTCGAGGATCGGTTTGACGCGCTCCTTCTTCAGTCCGTCAACGATATAGGCTGACACGCCGGCATCGACGGCGGCCTCGATGGAGGCGGTATCGGAGCGATCGACGAACATGGCGATCGGGCGGCTGACGGTGCGCGTCAGCTGGAACAGGTGTTCCATCATGTCGCGGTTGGGGTTCTCGATATCGATGATGATCACGTCGGGCATCAGAGTTTCGATGATTCGGGCGATGCCATTGACCTCATGGACCACGGTGACGCGCGCGTGCCCTGCCTCGCGCAGCCCTTCCTCGATGATGGAGGCGCGTATGGCATTTTCGTCGATTACCAGAATTGTCAGATCGCGATGCGTCATGCCGATATTTATGACGCGCTGCAGCAATTTTGGCAAGATGTTCGCCTGAAAACTGTGCAAAAATAGGAGTGCCTAAAGATTAGTCAAATTGCCGCAGTTTCAGGCGCGCAGGAAAACTGATGTCTATCGCTGCGCCCTGGCTGGCCCCGAGCCCGGCGGCGATGCTACGTGCAAGACCGGGCCTCTTCCTTGCTTAGCCACCGCAAAAATAATGCCGCAGCAGGCCGGAAATCGAAAGAGCATGCCTTCGGTTATCATGGTATATGACTTAGTTAAAATCGTGGGCTGGGAATTTTACCATCGACCGATGCGAGCTGGTAATCGCAATTTCGCGTCCGTTTCTGGCGGATGATCCCATGCCTCGATTTGAGATGAAAAAATTGAACACCAGGCTTGGAGGGCCGACCATGAGCTTACGTATCAACGATATTGCCCCTGACTTTACCGCCGACACGACGCAGGGACCGATCAGCTTCCATGACTGGATCGGCAACGGTTGGGCCGTGCTGTTTTCGCATCCGAAGAATTTTACGCCTGTCTGCACGACCGAACTCGGCGCCATGGCCGGTCTTGCCGGCGAGTTTGAGAAGCGCGGCGTCAAGATTATCGGCATCTCCGTCGATCCGGTCGAAAGCCATGCCAAGTGGAAAGGTGACATCAAGACCGCTACTGGCTTCGATGTCGATTATCCCCTGATCGGAGATAAGGACCTGAAGGTCGCCAAGCTCTACGACATGCTGCCGGCCGGCGCCGGTGAGACCTCTGAAGGTCGCACACCAGCCGACAACGCGACCGTGCGCTCGGTCTTCATCATCGGTCCCGATAAGAAGATCAAGCTGATCCTGACCTATCCGATGACGACGGGCCGCAATTTCAACGAGATCCTGCGCGCCATCGACTCCATTCAACTGACGGCCAAGCACCAGGTGGCGACGCCTGCAAACTGGAATCAAGGCGAAGATGTCATCATCACCGCTGCCGTTTCCAACGAAGACGCAATCACGCGTTTTGGCTCCTTCGATACGGTTCTGCCCTATCTCAGGAAGACGAAGCAGCCGTCAGCCTGATCCAGCTTTCAAGCTCTTCCGAGCCGTCGCGGCCAATGGCCCGGCGGCTTTTTCATGCGCCATTCCAGAAATGTGGGAAGCTTCGCGCCATAATTGATGCTATCTAGAATTCACGTCGCGATGGAAGTTGGAACCCGCCGAGATCAGATGATAGTGCGAAAGTGTCAGTTCGGCGTTAGGAGGAGATCGGCGAACGCCCTGCTTTCGGTCTGTTTTCTGCTCGCCGTCCTGGAAGCGGCAAAAGCCCAGCCGGAAGAGAGCGCTGCCGAGTCGGCCTGTCTCTATTCCGGGCTCAGTGCGTCGGGAACGGGCGAAACGCTCTGCATTCGCAAAGAGAGTTTCAATCGTGACCTCTGCCTTGCGATCGGACATTTCGCCGAGGCCAATCGGTTGCCGCCGGCTTATTTCGCCCGTCTCATCTGGCGGGAGAGCACCTTTCGCCCCGACGCAGTCAGCATCAAGGGTGCGCAGGGGATTGCACAGTTCATGCCGGGAACGGCGAAACTTCGCGGTCTCGAAGACAGCTATCAGGCGCTGGAAGCATTGAGGAAATCGGCGCAATATCTCGACGAACTGCGCAATCGTTTCGGCAATCTCGGCCTCGCCGCCGCCGCCTATAATGCCGGCGAAAACGGCCTGGCGACTTACCTTACGTCAGGCAGGTTACCATCCGAGACGCGCAGTTACGTGATGGCGATCACCGCGCACACGGTCGAGGAGTGGAAAGACAATCCGCCCGAGGACGCGGCTGTCCCGCTTGAAAAGGACAAGCCCTTCCTCGACGGCTGCGTGGCGCTTGCAGATAGCCGAAGACTGAAGGAGACGCCTTGGCGTCAGGAGGGCGTCTGGGCGCCCTGGGGCGTTCAGCTGGCGGCGAATGGCGATGTCGCAGTGGCCCGGCGCATGTTTCGCGATGCCGTGCAGGATCTGCCTGCGCCATTGAATGCGGAGCAGCCGCTGATCTTGCGGCAGCGCGATCGCAGCTTCGGGTTTCGCCCGCGTTATGCCGCCCGCATCGCCCGGCAAACCCGCATAGAGGCCAACGACGTCTGTAACCAGATCCGCAAGCATGGCGGCACTTGCCTCGTTTTCAAAAACCAGTAATGGGCTTGCCCCCCGCGGCGAAAAGTCTGCTTGCAGGATCGCCCGACGCCGCAGCATAGTCGTGGCGGATCATGTCATCGGGAGGGGAGACAATGCGCGTTTTGGTCATTGGAGCAACGGGCCATATCGGAACCTACCTCGTTCCTCGTCTGGTGGAGGCGGGTCACGACGTCGTGACGATCAGCCGCGGTGCTGCAACGCCTTATACGGCAAACCGCGCCTGGGCCTTCGTGGATCAGCGACAGATGGACCGGGTAGAGATGGAACGGAAGGGTGATTTCGGTCCGGCCGTGCGGGCTTTGAATGCCGATATCGTCATCGACATGATCTGCTTCACGCTGGAAAGCGCCGAGCAGTTGGTGACGGCCCTATCAGGGCATGTCGGCCATTTCCTCCATACCGGAACGATCTGGACACATGGATACCCGGTGGCTGTGCCAACGCGGGAGGAGGCGCCGAAGTCTCCCTTCGGAGACTATGGGATCCAAAAGGCTGCGATCGAAGCCTATCTGCTGCAGCAGGCAAAGCTCCGGGGGTTTCCAGCGACCATCATCCATCCCGGCCACATTGTCGGCGAGGGATGGGCGCCGCTCAATCCGGCCGGCAATTTTAACCTGAACGTCTTTTCGACCCTTGCCCGCGGAGAGGCACTTGCGCTGCCCAATTTCGGCCTGGAGACCGTCCACCACGTCCATGCAGACGACGTGGCGGCGATGTTTATGGATGCGATCTCCAATTGGAATGCAGCCACAGGTGAAAGCTTCCATGCGGTATCGGAGCAGGCGCTGACACTTCGCGGTTACGCCGAATCCATGTCGCTATGGTTCGGGAGGGACCCGAAGCTCACCTTCGCGCCGTTCGATGTCTGGGCGGAAGGCCAGACGGACGAGGACGCGAAGGCGACATGGGAGCATATTGCCCGCAGCCCCAACTGCTCGATCGCCAAAGCCCGGCGTCTGTTGGGCTACAGCCCGAGATATACGTCCCTGCAGGCCGTGCAGGAATCGGTCGGCTGGCTTGTCGGGCAGGGGCGGATAAAGACCTGATCGCTGGGTAGTCGTTCGTGCCGCCCTAACGGATGAAGATCGCCCTGAAATCATTGACGTTGGTTCCGGTTGGGCCGGTCTCGAAGAGATCGCCGACAGCCTCGAACGCAGAATAGCTGTTATTGCCGTCGAGCAACCGGCGCGGATCGAGCCCGGCTGCCCGCAGGCGCTTGACCGTAGCGCCATCCGCAAAAGCGCCGGCATTGGCCTCCGAGCCGTCGATCCCATCCGTGTCGGCAGCCAGGACATCAATGCCGTCCTGTCCGTCGATTGCCAGCGCCATCGCAAGGGCGAATTCGCCATTGCGCCCGCCCTTGCCTCCCTTGGCCCTCAGCGTCACTGTCGTCTCGCCGCCGGATAGAATGACGACCGGCTTTGGAAATGGCCTGTTTCGCCCCACGACCTCGCGGGCGATGGCCGCATGCACCAGCGCCACGTCACGCGATTCACCTTCGACGGCATCTGACAGGATTGCCGGAGTGATCCCTTGCGTCTTCGCCTCGGCGGCG
Organism: Rhizobium bangladeshense; assembly: GCF_017357245.1. Taxonomy (NCBI): domain Bacteria; kingdom Pseudomonadati; phylum Pseudomonadota; class Alphaproteobacteria; order Hyphomicrobiales; family Rhizobiaceae; genus Rhizobium; species Rhizobium bangladeshense. The sequence continues at coordinate 1,878,372 of NZ_CP071612.1, forward strand.
GCCGCCGCCAGCGAGACGCCGGCAGAGGCGATGATGTGATGCTCGTGCCTCAAGAATACCGGATCGTCCGGCCGCGGGGCATCAGCATTCGGCGAGTTCAGATGGTCGAGTGCGGTCTGCGGCAGCTGCAATCCGTACTGTTTGATAATCTCGAGCGCCTCGTGCCGTGTCGAACCGTCAGGAACCGTCGGTCCGGATGCTACATGGGCCGGGTTGTCGCCGGGAATGTCGGAAACAATAAGGCTGACGACTCTGGCTTTCGTCGCTGCCGCCAGCCTCCCGCCCTTGATGGTGGAGAGATGTTTGCGCACGACATTCATGGCAGAGATCGGCGCGCCCGAAGCAAGCAGCATTTCGTTGAGCGCGATCTCGTCTTCGAGGGTCAGTCCCTCCGGCGGAGCTGGCAGCAGCGCCGAACCGCCGCCGCAGATCAGCGCGATCACCAAATCGTCTTCCGACAGCTGGTTTACGGTTTCAATCAACCGCCTGGCCGCAGCGAGCCCTTTAGCGTCGGGTACCGGATGGGCTGCTTCGACGATTTCGATAAAGCGCGTTTCGCAGCCATAGCCGTATCGGGTCACCACCAGTCCCTCGAGCGGTTCGTCCCAGGCGCGTTCGAGCGCCTGCGCCATCTGCGCCGCACCTTTGCCGGCGCCGACAACCACGGTTCTTCCCTTCGGTTTTTCCGGCAGGTGCGACTTGATGCCGGTCAGCGGATCGGCGGCACGAACCGCCGCGTCGAACAGGCTTTTCAGGAAATCACGGGGGGCGGTTATCATCGTTGGTCTCTGCTGCCTTGGGTGTCGGTCATGATGGGGACTGTCGACGCATCGGCGTGGCGGCGTCAAGGCCGAAGATGGGGCGACTTGGCGGCTCTGACGCAGACTCTCGCAATTGAAAGAGCCGAACGAATAGAAAGCATTAACCATCCTCCCGTAGACAACACATAGGATCAAAGGAAACCTGTGTTCGATGGCTACTGAAACGACCCGCCGCCCCGCCGCCTCTCATGAAGGCAAGATTATTGCCTTTCCCTCCGCATCCGGAATTGCCAATGTCGAGCGTTGCGCCCGAGAACTCGGGCGGCGGCATGGCGCGGACGCGATCGAATTCTGGAAAGCCGAGTGCCGCAGGCTTGCCGATCAGCTTTTAGCCGCGGGGATGCCGGAGAGTGATGTCGGTCAGCGTGTGATGGAGTTTCAACAAGATGTCCAGATCGAACTGGTGCTCAGCCATCAGAATCAGGCCATTGCCAGATCTCAGAAACGCTGATGCATATCACCCGCAAGAAAGCGGAGGAGAGATCTGCCGCGCAGGCGACATCCGCCGAGAGCATGTCTCGCAAAAGGCGGGCAGAGGTTTGGCGGGACACGCTGAAAACAAAAACCTAAAGCGTGATCAGTGAATCTGAGAGGATCGCGACACGTTTGAGACGCATTCGCTTTTACGCTCGCATCTCCAAAGTTTGGTCTAGATGTTGCTAACGCATGTCTTCAACGGCGTTGATAGCTTTCTTCTTCGCCGCGATCCAATGGTTTCCCGCCTCGCTAGATCAGATCGTTCGTCCAGCTTGGCATGTAGCGCCTTCCTGTCTTGTGGATGGCCGATAAACCACCCTGGGACGACGGCGTATTCAACCAAAGGGGCGCAGCATTCGCTTGCGCCCCGTTCATTCATCGTCAGACCCGGGACGTGACGACGAGATCTTCCTCTTCGTCGCGTTGCGATCCTCCGAGAGCCGCGGCCGCAGCAGCGATGAAGGCGCCGACCAAAAGCGACAAGGATCCGAGCAATGCCGTGGTCGAGGCGGTTTTGCGTGCCTCGTCAGCAGCTTTCTGGGTAGCGACCTTGGCGTCGTCGATACGCTTCAGCACCGTATCGACACGGGTGCGGGCATCGGCTTCGGAAAGACCGGTCCGCGCAGAGACGATGGTGGCAAGATAGGCCTTGTCCTCATCTGGAATTTGCCCTTCCGCAGCGCCATTGAGGAGGATGCGGGAGACTTCCGATGTGGCCGCAGCATCGTTGGATGTCGCTGCCGCACGCGCCTGGTCGGGACGCAGCAAGGCGTCGGTAAAATAGGCGGTGGAAAGATCCAGCGGCGAGGTTGGCGACGATGCCGCTGCCGTACCGGCAGCGACGGCAGTTGAACCCACGGCTTGCGCGGCCGATCCCACTGCCTGTGCACCGGCACCGGCGAGCGATGTCAGCGACGATGCAAGGAATCCGGCGACGAAGATTGTCGCCAGAGCCCAGCTTATGAAACCATGCGCGGTGTCGCGGAAGAAAACCTCATCGGTGTGGACAGCCGCCCATTTTGTGCGCAGGCGGCCGGTTACATAGCCTCCGAGCGCGGAGGAAAGCCATTGCACGAGAACGAGCCAGATCGCCGCTGTGATGCCGAGCGTGCCGAGCGAACTGCTTTGACCTGACCAGGGCGACACCATGGTCAGCCCAAGCCCGGATCCTAGAAGCAGAAGGATGAGGGTCACTCCGATGGCGGCGGCTGCGCCACCGAAGATGGGTCCCCATGTCATAGCGGATTTGGAGGATTCGACCGGAGTGGCAACCTCTCCGGGACCTGTGACTGAGACCGACATGATCCGTTCCTATCGCATAAACAGAGCCAGAAGAATGATGATAGGCAGTGGAACGCCGAGCAGCCAAAGTAGAATACCGCGACCCATGAGAGACCTCCTGTCAAAGGTGACGTTACGTGGTTGATGCCACACAACTTTTAAGCACGGTGTTTGTTCCCGGCCGGTGGAACGGTTGTCTCGAAATGACCGGTTTCCTTTCAATCCCGTGGCAGCATTTGCAAGAGCAGCAGATTGCCGGAGCGGTTGCCGCATCCGTGGCATCGGAGGCGTCTGCCCAGGCTGGCAAGAGACAGGTTTTGGCCGCAGCGCCGGGCAATATCCCGCCGGTCGATAAACATCTGGCGGCCACATGCGCGGCAACGGGCATAAATGACAAACCACTCCGGTAGCGTCGACAATGTTGCTTTTTCGATTTCGACGGCGTGGCGATCAGGGGGCGCGAGGCCGATACCGGGACGATGTCTCATAGCCCTTCAAAACTTGTTGTCCGTTCGCGCCATGCCGCGGCTCACGCCCTTATCTCTCTGGGCAAGCTGGAGTCTGAGATGATGGCAATCCAGCAACAGCGTCGTGATAGCGGCACGGGCGTCTCCTTGGTGAAAAGCGACAACCGCGTCGACTTCTCCCCTCAACGCTTCTTCTGCCAATTTCTCGGTTGTCTGCGGACGCACGACCTCAATCTCCTTTGGAGCTTCCAATCTGAACATCACCTGCCGTTTTGTTGATGTTCCTATTATGTTCCCATTGCTCCTCGTGTCAAGAATGAAGCGATAGCGCATTATTTGATCATCATCCGAGGCGGCGCGAGACGCCGGGAAGTTCCTGTACGCTTTCGGACTGAAACAATCTCCGGAGGCTTTTGTTTGCTGCCTATCGCAATGAAGCAACGAGGAGGATACCCAATGCTTCTGAGAATGATGGCAGTAACAGCAATGACGATTGGCCTGGCAATGTCGGCAATGGCCCAGTCGGGTGGCGGTTCGGGATCCGGTAGCGGCAGCGGCGGCGGAGCTTCAGGGTCCGGCAACGGCACCACGTCCGGTACGGAGGCTACCGGTTCCGGCAACACCAACTCCGGCGGTGCGGGGGGGAATACGACGATCGGCGCCGGTGCGGCCGGTGCCAACAACTCCGGCGGCGATCCGAATGACTGCCAGCGCCAACAGGCCGGCGGCACCGGTAATCCGGCTCCCACCTCCGGCAACAGCTCGACACAACCTGATGCGGCAAATGCGTGCCAGTAAAAGCTCGCGCCGCTTCATCAACTTGTCCCGGAAGTCAGAGCCACTTCCGGGACACCTGCGTTGGGTGCTTTCCGGCAATGCCGCGGGAACGCCTGGCGATATCTGCCTATCTTGCACGCAGAATTTATGAAGGTCGGCAAAAATTTTTTCGCGGCTGGAGCTGATGTCCGTCGATAGGAGCGCCTATATCTTCAGGCGCAGGTTGATTTCGGAGGAGATGAGCTCGGGAAACGCTCCCGTTGTTCTCGATGGAGGGGCTCTCGCTACCGAGTGCAGTGGAAATGGGAGACGTATGCATGAATAAATTTCGAGCATCTTTAACAGCCGGAGCAATTACTCTGGCGGTCATTGCCTCAGCCTGCTCAACGCCGCCAAATTCATATGGCTCGGCATCCGGATATCAGCCGGGCGATTCCATGAATCGGGCCTGCGCCGACGGCTTCCGACCTGGCGACGGGCGTTCGTGCAGCTATTAGGAGCGACGTGCTTCAAAATCCGATGCCGGCACCCAGAACACCCATATCGAATCCTCCGGCGGCATGAGCGATCGACGCCGAGTCTTGTCATTCGCTGCCAACATGAAGAATTTTGATTCTGCAATGATTGGCGGCTTGCCGAAGCGGAACCCTTATCGCTCGTCTCCGTTCCTCTATCCTAACGACAGGAGGAATAAGCCATGGATTGGAACCGCGTCGAAGGTAACTGGAAGCAGATGAAAGGCAAGGTCAAGGAGCAGTGGGGCAAGCTGACGGACGACGATCTTGACGTCATCAATGGTAAGCGCGATCAGCTCGAAGGCAAGATCCAGGAGCGCTACGGCTACGAGAAAGACCGTACCCGGAAAGACATCGACGATTGGTATAATCGACAGACCTGGTAATTTGCATCATCGGGCGGGGGACGCTGTCTTCGGATGACACGCCCAATCTGAGGGCCTGTCCCTAGACATTTCTCGTTCATCAGCCTCCCGCTGCCGGAAGACGTGAATCGGTGCACTGGAGTTTTAACCCATTGAGTGCCGCGAACCTTGCTGAAAGCCGACGCCGGTCGAGCCGTCGTTGCAAGCGCACGCTCCGGGAGCTGCAACAACACTGAAGATCTTGAAAAATGGCTCCCCGGGCCGGATTCGAACCGGCGACCTGTCGATTAACAGTCGAATGCTCTACCGCTGAGCTACCAGGGATCACTGCTTGGCGCGGTGTGAGTGGGCTAATACAAATGCTTGCCCGATTTGCCAAGCGGTTTTTTCAAAAAAATGAAATGAACTTGTATTTGTACGGTCTGTGCCCATCTCTGGGAAATGACAAATAGGAATGAACGCCAAGAGCCAGAGGGCAACCAGAAGCGCAGAGAGCGGGCAGGGCGCTTCGGTATCGACCACGTAAACCACAGGCTTATGCTCGGTTCTTTCAGCATCGGCATGCCCCGCTCACGCATCGGGCGGATGGCAATCGGCACGGCCCTCGTTTTCTGCGGCTTGCTGGGTTTCCTGCCGGTCCTCGGTTTCTGGATGGTGCCGCTCGGCCTCCTGGTGCTCTCGCATGACCTTTCCATCGCCCGCAGGCTTCGGCGCCGGCTGGCAGTCTGGTGGCACAGGCGGGGAAAGCCGGCCGGGTGACGTCGGTCGCGGGAGACGCCATGTGGAGCGGCGGATCGCTATCCGTATCGGTACTTATTGGGCTAGAACGCTCCACATTTGTCCAGGCGAGGAAATGAAGCCGTTAGTTATTGCAGTCCTCTCGGTGGCGGCGATTGTCTCAGCCACATCAGCCGAGGCCCAAGCCGTCGACAGCCGCGGTTTTGACGCCAGCGGTATCTGCCGCCGTCCCGAAGGCTGTGTCATCGAGCAAGGCCGAGGCGGCTATAACGGCCCTCGCAACTATCGCAATTTTAACGGCCGTAACGAGCGCGACGGCAGGAACGACCGTGGTCGGGACGATCGTCGCTACCGCTCTCAGAACAGGACCTCCATTGAAAGCGTCGGCATCATCTTGGCTGATCAAGCAGTGCCGGTCGCCGAGTTCGAGCTGCATGCATCCGGATGAATGCGATTTTAATTCGATCTCAGTTCGCTTTCCTCAAAAATCCCGCCGTGGCCCCGATCGAGCTCGGTTGCCATCAAGAGACTGCAGGCGGCAAGAAGCAGAACGAGTTTCAGTCCGTGGACTACCAACGAGACCGGTTGCCGACGGGCCGGGGAGACGCGTGACGGCGCGATATAGTACTGGTAATAGAATTGCGGATCATTCGTTTCCAGAAGGTTCTGGTAGACATGCGGCGGAATGTTTGCATGTCTCACCGGCGCGGACCCGGCGAACTTTACGTAGAGATCCCGCGTTTCGGCATCATACGCCGCACGTCCCTGCCTTGCTTTGAGGGCAGCCCATTCCATCGCAGCTCCTATACCCTCCCACGGCGTTAAGATGGCGGGCAGGCGCTCTAAGTCAAGTTAGGAATTTCAAACGCCGCCGATCGTCCTGGCGTCTGCAGCGCGGGCAATTCACCAGGATCTGCCGGCGTCGAAATCTTCGCACTCATCCTCGGTCATCTGGCGGTGAACAAACTCGCCGTCGACGACCTTGCGCATCACGTGACCCGTAATAGACATCTTCGTGTTGATGTCGGTGACAGGTTCGGTAACGAGGGCATAGCCCCACTCGTCTTCCCGACCTCCGTTCGCATAGCTCATCGAGATGCGTTTGAGCCTGGCAAGCAGTGAAAAGAAGATGTCTTTGGCGGTCCCGCCGAATGTCGCGTCGTGCATGATTTCTCCCCAGAAAATGGGGATGATCCAAATCTGTTCGCAATACAATCCTAACTTTTTGGGATGATGTCGAAACGGCTCGACTTTATTGGCGTTCAGTTAACCGGCTATCGATCATCGATCATCATCCGGGCCAAGCCGACCACCCAGAACTTTCCGCAACGCCTAGTCGGAATGAAAAAAGGACCGTATTCAGAATGAAAGGTCTTGCGCTCATTCTAGAGCTGGTCTAAATCGCGGCCACCACACGGTATTTTTAGATATCGGTCACAGGTGAGGCCTCGTGGCGGAGTGGTGACGCAGAGGACTGCAAATCCTTGTACCCCGGTTCAATTCCGGGCGAGGCCTCCAAATTCTCCTCGCCGCTGCAATAATTGCGCAACATCGCTTATTTTAAAGAACGGATGCTCGGCCCTACGCTTTTAACGGCTTGATGCACACGATCCGCGTCGCCAGACCCGGATTGTGGCGGGCTTCATGCAAGCTACGCCGGCGCTTGCTTCGGCGTTCGATCTGCTCAGGTCCTTTCACCGTCCAGCAACCCGCAGCAGAAGAGGCCGATGAGCGTTGCGACGATAAAGAAATCGAACAGCGTGAAATATTCGAGAATCGCAGACATGGCCTGCTGCTCCTATTCCTCCGCTGCAAATCATAACATGAAGGGGCAGGGCATTCCACGCTGGTGTTGCCGCGTCTTACCTCCTGTGGCGCGAAAGAGGCGCCTGGCGGATTCTTTTCGCCGACCGCTGCCAAGCCTTGAAACCATCCGTGGCGGAGATTAAGAGACGAGGGACAGGAACCGCTTTTCAAGAGCGAGAGGACATGATGGATTTCGAAGCAGCACGCGCAAAGATGGTCGACACCCAAATCCGCACGACGGATGTTACCTCGCATTCCGTGCTGACGGCTTTTCTCACGGTGCCGCGCGAATCTTTCGTGCCGGAGAGGTCGAAGCTCCTCGCTTATATCGACAACGATGTCGAGATCTCAGCCGCCGCACCGGGCAAGCCGGCCCGCTTCCTGATGGAGGCTTCGCCGCTCGCCAAGCTGCTGCAGCTGGCGGCCATCAGCAAAGACGATTTTGTGCTCGAGGTCGGTTGCGGCACGGGTTACACATCGGCACTGCTGTCGATCCTCGCCGGCTCGGTCATCGCGCTTGAATGCGACGAGGCGCTGGCCGCCGAAGCGAAGGCAAAGCTTGCCGACTATAGCAAGGTCGAGGTCGTGACCGGTCTCCTCGAAAAGGGCTACGCCGCCGGCGCCCCGTATGATCTGATCTTCATCAACGGGGCGGTCGAGGAGGTTCCGGCCGCTCTTCTCGGTCAGTTGCGCGATGGCGGCCGTCTGGTCACGGTTGAAGGTCATGGCAATGCCGCTCGCGCCAAAGTCTTCGTCGCCGAGCGCGGCGCCATTTCGGAGAATGTCTTCTTCAACGCTTCGGTCAAGCCGCTGCCGGGTTTCGCCAAGGCGCGCGAATTCGTTTTCTGACACTTTTCTCCCTCTTCAATCGACGAACGGGCGCCATCGGCGCCCGTTTTTGTCAGTGCTGCCGGAAAGCCTTCACAAACATCATTTATTCTGGCGCTGTCGTCTCCGAACGCTGGCGGCAGGCATTGGGTAACAAAACTGTGCATGGCCGCATTCAATTGATTCGCGATGATTTTTTTCACGTCTGGGGTATTCTAAGGTCGTGGTGATTCGGATGAACGCTCCACACCATCCGGTCGTTGTTTTGGGATAACGGGGATAGATATGGCTCAGCCAAGTGTAGCGCGTGAACCGTCCATGGAAGAAATTCTGGCCTCGATCCGCCAGATCATCGAAAGCAATGAACCCGGCGCCGGCAAGGCGATTTCAGCTTCCGTGCCGCCGGTTTACGGCGCCGACGAGGACGAAAACGGCTCCGAAATCCATCTGACGGTGGATGATACTTATGCCGGCGTGGAGTTTCCGGAACCGGCCATGCGCTCTTCCGATCCGCGTTTCGTCGCCGCCAATTCGGCTGGCATCGCCCCTGAGGCAGAAGCTCCGGCCCGCGCGCTGTCGCTTGCCGATGTCGCAGCCCGCGTGCGCGCTGCCTCCGAGCGCAGCGCCGTTCAGGCCGGTCAAGCTCTGCGCGAAATTCCGAGCGGCTTCCGCCAGCCGGAGCCGCAGCCGGCTGTGATGCCGGAGCCGCCGCGTGCTGCTAGTCCGCAGCCGCAGCCTGTTTTCACTGCTGCCGCAGCACCCGTTTCCCCCGATCCCGTCCGGCAGCGGGCCGAACCGGCGATTGCCGAAACACCGCAGGCCGCAGTCGCCGAGCAGGCAGCTGTTGCCGCCGAAACTGTGCCGCCGGTTTTGGAGCCGGCCCGTTCGTCGACCGAGCGTTTCCTGCCGAGCGTTGTCGACGAGGCCCAGCCGACGCTGCTTTCGGAAGATGCCGGTCTGCAGATCAGCCGCTCCTTCGAGGAGCTTGCCGCTGCGATTGACGGTGCCGAGCGTCGCTCGCTGGACGAGATTGCCGAGGACATGCTGCGCCCGATGCTGCGCGAATGGCTTGACGACAATCTGCCGACGCTGGTCGAAAGGCTGGTGCGTGAGGAAATCGAGCGCGTGGCGCGCGGCCCGCGCCGCTGATCGGATTGCTTTTTCATGGAAAAGCCGCTCCGGTCTCCGGGGCGGCTTTTTTATTGACTTGGCCGTGGCCATCCTATTTACAAACCCCCATCCTCGAACCTCGAAATTGGTCAGAAAATGCTCGACAAGACCTATGATTCCGCTGCCGTCGAACCGAAAATCGCCGCGAAATGGGATGATGCGGACGCCTTCCGCGCCGGCGCGAACGCCAAGCCCGGGGCCGAGACCTTCACCATCGTGATCCCGCCGCCGAACGTCACCGGTTCGCTGCATATGGGGCACGCGCTGAACAATACGCTGCAGGATATCATGGTGCGCTTTGAGCGCATGCGCGGTAAAGACGTGCTTTGGCAGCCAGGCATGGATCACGCCGGCATCGCCACCCAGATGGTCGTCGAGCGCAAGCTGATGGAACAGCAGCTGCCGGGCCGTCGAGAGATGGGTCGCGAAGCGTTCATCGACAAAGTCTGGGAGTGGAAGGCGGAATCGGGAGGCCTGATCTTCAACCAACTGAAGCGCCTCGGCGCGTCCTGCGACTGGTCACGCGAACGCTTCACCATGGACGAAGGCTTGTCGGAGGCGGTTCTTGAAGTCTTCGTCAGCCTTTACAAGGAAGGGCTGATCTACAAGGACAAGCGCCTCGTCAACTGGGATCCGAAACTGCTGACGGCGATTTCCGACCTTGAAGTCGAACAGCATGAGATCAAGGGCAATCTCTGGCACCTTCGTTATCCGCTGGAGCCGGGTGTCACCTATCAGTACCCAATTGCTTTTGACGAGGAAGGCAAGCCGTCCGAATGGGCAACGCGCGACTATCTGGTTGTTGCGACGACCCGCCCGGAAACGATGCTCGGCGATACCGGTGTTGCGGTCAATCCGGAGGACGAGCGCTATAAGTCGATTATCGGCAAGCATGTCATTCTGCCGATCGTCGGCCGCCGCATTCCGATCGTTGCCGACAACTACGCCGATCCGGCGGCCGGCACCGGCGCCGTCAAGGTGACGCCTGCGCACGACTTCAACGACTTTGAAGTCGGCAAGAGGGCTGGTCTGCGCGCGATCAACATCATGAATATCGACGGCACCATTGCTATAAAGGACAATGAGGATTTCCTCGAAGGCCTCGACAATCCGGCGGCATTGCATGGCGCCTGGGATCGCCTGGAAGGGCAGGACCGTTTCTACGCGCGCAAGGTCATTGTTGAAATTTTCGAAGAGGCGGGCCTCCTCGACAAGATCGAACCGCACAAGCATATGGTCCCGCACGGCGACCGTGGCGGCGTGCCGATCGAGCCGCGGCTGACCGAACAATGGTATGTCGATGCCAAGACGCTGGCCCAGCCGGCGATCGCCTCTGTCCGCGAAGGCCGCACCAGGATGGTGCCGAAGAGCTGGGACAAGACCTATTACGAATGGATGGAGAATATCCAGCCCTGGTGCGTCTCCCGTCAGCTCTGGTGGGGACACCAGATTCCCGCCTGGTACGGGCCGGACGGCCAGGTCTTCGTCGAAAAGACCGAGGAAGAGGCGCTGCAGGCGGCCATCCAGCATTACCTCTCGCATGAAGGGCCGATGAAGGCCTATGTCGAGGACCTGCTCGAAAATTTCAAGCCGGGCGAGATCCTGACGCGGGACGAGGATGTGCTCGACACTTGGTTCTCCTCCGCGCTCTGGCCCTTCTCCACGCTCGGCTGGCCGGACAAGACCCCGGAGCTTGCGCGTTATTACCCGACCAATGTGCTCGTCACCGGCTTCGACATCATCTTCTTCTGGGTCGCGCGCATGATGATGATGGGCCTGCATTTCATGAAGGACGAAGACGGCGAGCCGGTTGAACCCTTCAACACGGTCTATGTCCATGCGCTGGTGCGCGACAAGAATGGACAGAAGATGTCGAAGTCGAAGGGCAACGTTATCGACCCCTTGGAGCTGATCGACGAATACGGTGCCGACGCACTGCGGTTCACCCTGGCGATCATGGCGGCGCAGGGCCGCGACGTGAAGCTCGATCCGGCCCGCATCGCCGGCTACCGCAATTTCGGCACCAAGCTCTGGAACGCCACGCGTTTTGCCGAGATGAACGGTGCCAAGAGCGATCCGCACTTCGTGCCGGAGGCGGCCGAGCTTACCATCAATCGCTGGATCCTGACGGAGCTTGCCCGTACGGAACGTGACGTTACGGAAGCGCTTGAAGCCTTCCGTTTCAACGATGCCGCCAGCGCGCTTTACCGCTTCGTCTGGAACGAAGTCTGCGACTGGTATCTCGAGTTCCTGAAGCCGGTCTTCAATGGTGAGGACGAGGGCGCCAAGGCCGAAGCCCAGGCCTGCAGCGCTTATATTCTTGAAGAGATCTACAAGCTGTTGCATCCGTTCATGCCCTTCATGACCGAAGAGCTTTGGGCGCATACCGCCGGCGAAGGCAAAGAGCGCGACACGTTGGTCTGCCATGCCGAATGGCCATCGCCGTCCTATGCCGATGACGCAGCCGCCGACGAGATCAATTGGCTGATTGACCTCGTCTCCGGCATCCGCTCCGTGCGCGCCGAAATGAACGTGCCGCCGTCGGCAACCGCCCCGCTTGTCGTCGTCAAGGCCAACAATCTCACGCGCGAAAGGCTGTTCCGCCATGACGCCGCCATCAAGCGCCTTGCTCGGGTCGAAGCGATATCGCTGGCCGACGACGCGCCGAAGGGGGCGGCCCAGATCGTCGTTGCCGAAGCTACCGCGTGCCTGCCGCTCGGCAATCTGATTGACCTTTCCGCCGAAAAAGCCCGCCTGGAAAAAGCGATTTCGAAAATGGATGGAGAAATCGCCCGCATCAACGGCAAGCTTTCCAACGAGAAGTTCGTCGCCAACGCCAATCCCGAGGTGGTCGAGGCCGAGCGCGAGCGTCTCGACGAGTTGAAGGGGCAGATTGCCAGCTTGAAAACCGCGCATTCCCGCGTGAGTGAAGCCGGATAAGATCTGCAACCAACTTTGCCAATTATATCAAAGGCGCGCCCTCTGTGGGCGCGTCTTTTTTGATCCATCGTGTAGCGATTCGGGCCGTGAACTTGGCTGGATTTAGGCGATCAGCCTGTGGATTGCGGCCGCGCGAGCGCCCGATCGGCGAAAACTACCACTGTTGTCCGATTGATACAGCTTCTGCAATGATTGGAATGAAATCCTCTGAGGCGCCCAGAACTCGGACATCATCTGGAATAAAATTTTATTAACCAGATTTTTTGACGTGTCCGTCAATTTCTTTACGTAAGTTGGCCGTCGCAACGATTGGAAGCGCTACCGTGCGGCGCGTTGCCATTTCTGGCGAACACTTACACAGTGTCGTCACATCAATTGCTGGAGTGGGGGAGACACAATGGCATCGCGTATGTTTTCCAAGGGCGTAACGTCGCTCGTTCTTTTTTCGTCGCTTGCCTCGACGTCCTTTGCCGGCGGCCTGGAGCGCGGCGGCTATAACATCGATCAGCTATTCGATACGTCGCCATTCTCATTCCAGTCGGGCGTCACCTACGTGACGCCGCAGCGCAGGCTGAAGGACGTCCGTGACACGGATACTTCGGCAGCTCCAGGGGGCGGCAATCTCAACACCCGTCCAAACAGCGCTGACGAGACCGCGAATTACACTATCCCTTATATTGGCTTCAAGGCTGGCTTCGCGGACACGATCGACTGCCTTGTCGACTATTCCGAGCCCTTCGGCGGGCATACCAATCCCGGTTTGAACTGGGCTGGCGCCAACAACAATATCGAGACGAAGATCGAGACCCGCAACTATGGCGGCACCTGCTCCTATCGTTTCGATGTCGGCCCCGGGCAGCTTCGCTTCATCGGCGGCGCTTTCTATCAGGAAGTCGAGGGCTTCAAGGAACGCCTGGTTTCAACGGTTCCGCTTCTGTTTGGCACGGGCACCGGCATCGGCCGTCTCGATCTCGAAGACAGCGGCTGGGGCTGGCGCGCCGGTCTCGCCTACGAGATTCCGGAATATGCGATGCGCGCGAGCCTCGTCTATAACAGCCGCGTTAAATACGACAATCTGACTGGCACCGTGGACCTGACGCAGGTTTCTGCGCCGATTGCGCCGCTGAATGGCGCTCCGTACGGAAGGGTCACTGACGTCTTCGGCTCTGCAGAGGCGCCGGATTCGCTTGAACTGAAGCTGCAGAGCGGTATCGCTCCGGATTGGCTCGCCTTCGGATCGGTGAAGTGGACGAACTGGAGTGTCCTCCAGTCTGTGCCTTTCTGCCCGACCTCTACGAAGGGCCTTGTCGCCTGCCGATCAGGCGGCGCGACCGAGCTGACCTCGCTTGATCTTCTCTATCGTGATGGCTGGACGATCACCGGAGGTGTTGGCCACAAGTTCAATGAGCAATGGGCGGGTGCCGTCAGCCTGACATGGGACCGCGGCACCAGCCAGGGCTATGGCGCGCAGACGGACAGCTGGACACTGGGCCTTGGCGCCGCCTTGACGCCGACCGAACACATAGAATGGCGCTTTGCAGGTGCGGTGGGCGTGCTGACGAGCGGTTCGTCCGGCGTTGTAACCCGGAACGGCGTCACGTTTGGAGATGATGTCTCCTATTCCTATGGTGACGATCTGGTCGCGGCATTGTCGACCAGCCTAAAGGTTAAGTTCTAATCCCCTGTTTTGAAGAATTGAGGAGCCCGGCACTGCCGGGCTCTTCTTTGTCCCGTGCCCGTTAATCATGTTATGTCCTGACATCGTTTTGTGACGATTCAGCAACAGTTTTTTACGACGATTGGCGTATGGTGGCGGCGGGGCGAATTTGTCTACTTCCCGCCACAAAGAGGGCGCAGCGCTATAGGCGGGCAAGGAGATGGCAGGCGTAGGGTGCGTGTAAAGTAGCATGGGTCGATTTTTTTTCGGGAACAGCAGATCATGCGGCGCGATTTGCGACCATCGTTCGGTTGCGGCCGTTTCGCTTGTTGAACAAGGCTGTTCCCGCCGTAAATCTGGCCTCGCGATGAGATTAGCAATCCATCCATTGTCGGTATTTTCGACCCGCCCGCCTGAGCGGCGCGGCTTAGGCGCAGATGCCGATACTGGTTTCGTCACAATTGCTGTTTACGAAAGCGATAGGGGCGGGAAGGCGAATGCCGCGCCTGCCGAAACAGTGCCAGGCAAATTGCAGTCGGGCCATGCCGGGAGCCGGGTGGTTCTGGATGATATGGTGAAAATTCGGCCTTCCGAAAAAGGCCAATGGGCTGGATGCGACGCGGGTAAAGGGGCCATGGAGCCCGCCGCGGGATCGCTCGCCTCGAAAGAACACATCCGCGGTATGCCCGGCGCCAGCGCCGGCTGCGTGCGATGAACGAAAGAAATCGGTTGAAATGGTAACGTCCGAGTTCAAACTGTTCAAACTCATGCTGGTGAGCATGTGGATGGCAATATCGCTGTCGGGTCCGGTTCACGCTTTCGACATCAAGAGCGACGTCAGCAAGGAGTCCGGTCCTTTCGATCTGTTCAAGTTCGGCTTCAAGGCCTACAAAAACGGTCAGAAGGAGGAGGCGGTCGAAGCCTACAAATACGCCGCTGAAAAGGGCCATACCGGTTCGCGCTGGGCGCTTGCCAATATGTACGCTGACGGCGACGGCGTCACCCAGGATGATTTCGAAGCCTTCAAGATCTATAGTGAGATCGCCCAGCAGGGTGTCGAACCCGGCTCGGAAGATACAGGTTTCTTCGTCAACGCGCTTCTCGCGCTCGCCAATTACTACAAGCACGGTATCGCCGGCAGCCCGGTCAAGATCGATCTTACCCAGGCGCGCCAGCTCTATTTCCAGGTGGCCTCCACCTTTGGCGTTCCCGAAGCACAGTTTCAGCTGGCGCAGATGATGCTGGCCGGCGAGGGCGGCAATGCCAGCCCGCAGCAGGCGAAAAAGTGGTTGAACCAAGCCCGCAAGAGTGGCCATCCCGGCGCCATGGCGGTTTTCGGAAACATTCTTTTCGACGAAGGCCAGACGGCCCGCGGTCTCGCACTGATGACCGCCGCTCTAGACCGCTGCAAGCCGAAAGATTGCAGCTGGATGGAAGCGCTACAGGAGCAGGCCTTCTCGGTCGCCAACGAAGCCGACCGTCGCACCGCAGTTTCGCTGTCGCACGCTATCGCGAGCGGTTCCGACTGAGGCTTTCCATTCAGCGCGCGCGGCATTGAACCCGCGCCTCCTTCATCGCGTGCCTGAACGACGGGCTGCTGCAGGCACGGAAGGTCAGGCTGCAAAATCGAAATAAGCGATGACGGGCACATGATCGGACGGCTTTTCCCAGGCCCGCACATGCTTTTCGATCGCCGCCGACGTCATCCGGTCGGCAGCTTCGGGTGACAGCAGCAGGTGGTCGATGCGGATGCCGTTGTTCTTCGGCCATGCACCCGCCTGATAATCCCAGAAGGAATAGAGCCGCGTCGCATCCGTCGTTGCGCGCACCGCATCGGTCAATCCGAGATTTTCGAGCCTGCGAAATGCCTGCCGCGTCTGCGGCAGAAACAACGCATCGCTTTCCCAGACCCTGGGATCGAAGCAGTCGTGCGGTTCGGGGATGACGTTGTAGTCGCCGGCAAGCACCAACATCTCTTCATAGGCCAGCCGTTCGGCTGCGAAGCTCCTCAGACGCTCCATCCATGCGAGCTTGTAGGGATACTTCTCCGTGTCGACAGGATTGCCGTTCGGAAGATAGATGCAGCAGACGCGCAGGATGCGGCTGTCGGGCAGCGTGAACACCGCTTCAAGGAAACGTGCCTGCTCGTCCAGCGGATCCCCGGGCAGGCCGCGGTTGACTTCAAAAGGCGAAGTCTTGGAGAGGATCGCGACGCCGTTGAATCCCTTCTGGCCGTGCGTCTCGACATGATAGCCGAGCGCTTCGATCTCCAGCCGGGGAAAGCCTTCGTCGATCGTCTTGATCTCCTGCAGGCAGACGATGTCGGGATCGGAATCCTTGAGCCATTGCGTGAGATTGTCGATCCGCGCCTTGACGCCGTTGATGTTCCAGGTCGCGATCTTCATGGCTCTGTCCCGTCGCTAGAGCATGTCGCGCAAAGGCCTGCGGCCATTTTTGCGATCACGACATGCGGAAAATCAAAGACCTGAAGCGTAGCAAGCGAATCTGACAGCCACACGCTTCAGTGCGCTCCTTTTATCGCGGTCTTTCGCCGCTGGACAGGCCGATAAACCGGCCGGAAGCAGTTCTTCCGCCTGTCGTTGGGGGCAACGTTGTGCGTTCTGATATTCAGATAGAGAAGCTGGTGCCGCAGCCGCAGCTTGCCACCGCGTTCGGGTTCTTGATCTGGAACGATTGGCCAAGCAGATTGTCGACGAAGTCGATCTCGGAGCCTGCCATATAGACGAGCGACAGGCTGTCGATCAGCACCTTCGCGTCGTTCTTTTCAACGACGATATCGTCATCCCCAGCGCTGTCGGCGAGGTCGAACTTATAGGAAAAGCCCGAACAGCCGCCGCCTTCGACCGAAACGCGCAACGCGCTTTTGCCGGCCTCCGCACTGATGATCGCGGCGATACGCTTTGCCGCGGCATCCGAAAGAGTTACACTCGTATCCGTCATGTTTCCTCCTGCCGGGGTCAAGATCCGGAGAGAATGGGTTTTGGCACTCAAATGTTCAAATGCCTGATATCAAAGGTACTTAGCATGATCTTCGCGAAAATGCCATGATGCGCCGAAGCGGTCGGCGAACGCCTCTTTGCCGTTTCCTCGGGCTATAGGTATGAAGAGGGCGGAGCGGCGTCAATGGGCAGATGCGGCAACAGGCAGAATGACGGTGAAGAATGACGATTGACAGGCGAGCTTTAGGTTTTGGCGGTAGCGAAAGAGCGGTCTATGCGGCCGACCCATGGACGACGCGTGGGCGTCTCTATCCGGAAGACGGCAGTCCGACGCGCTCCGATTTCCAACGCGACCGCGACCGCATTGTCCATACTACCGCCTTCCGCCGGCTGAAGCACAAGACCCAGGTCTTCATCGCCCAGGACGGCGATCACTACCGCACCCGGCTGACGCATACGATCGAGGTGGCGCAGATTGCACGTGCGCTTGCCCGCGCCCTGAAACTCGACGAAGACCTGGCCGAGGGCGTGGCGCTGGTGCACGATTTCGGCCATACGCCGTTCGGCCATACCGGCGAGGACGCGCTGCACGAGGTGCTGTTGCCTTATGGCGGCTTTGACCACAATGCCCAATCGCTGCGCATCGTGACCAAGCTCGAGCGGCGGTATGCCGAATTCGACGGCATCAATCTCACGTGGGAAAGCCTCGAAGGTCTGGTCAAGCACAATGGTCCGCTACTGACACCAGATGGTGCGGGCACGCGCGGCCCGGTTCCGCAGCCGATCCTCGATTATTGCGAACTGCACGATCTCGAGCTTGCAACCTATGCCAGCCTCGAAGCCCAGGTCGCCGCGATCGCCGACGACATCGCCTATAACACCCATGATATCGACGACGGTCTGCGCTCCGGCTATCTGAGTTTCGACATGCTGGAGGAAATTCCCTTTCTCGCCGGATTGATGGCCGAGGTGAGGGGGCGCTATCCGCATCTGGAGCCGAGCCGTTTCACCCACGAGATCATGCGCCGCCAGATCACCCGCATGGTCGAGGACGTCATCAGCGTCGCGCAGGAGCGCGTTTCGCTTCTTCGTCCTGAAAGTGCTGCCGACATCCGCGGAGCCGACCGGGTTATCGCCACCTTTTCCGAAGACATGGCCGAAACCGACAGGCAGATCAAGGCGATGCTCTTCAAGCGCATCTACCGTAATCCCGATATCATGCGCATCCGCGCCGGTGCTGCCCAGATCGTCACGGATCTCTTTGCCGCCTACATGGCCAATCCCAAGGAGATGCAGAGCCATTACTGGGTCGATCATATTGCGGGGCTCGCCGATGCGCCGAAGGCTCGCCATGTCGGCGACTACCTCGCCGGCATGACCGACACCTATGCGATCAGTGCCCACAGGCGATTGTTTGACCACACTCCGGATTTGCGATAGGCAGCGGTCGCCCGCCGAAGGCCGACTTGCGCTCTTTGGCACAGCCTATGCATGGAAGAGTGCGATGAACCTTTTTACCGACTTCGAAGCCAGGATCAAAACCGCCCTTGAACAGATCGATCTGGTCAGGGAAAAGCGATCTGAGCTCGATTTCGGGCGCATTACGGTCGAACCGCCGCGCGATGCCAGTCATGGCGATGTTGCGACCAACGCTGCGATGGTGCTGGCAAAGCCGCTTGGCACTAATCCTCGTGCCCTTGCTGACGTCATCATCGCCAAACTCAAGGAGGATGCCGACGTCGCCGATGTCTCGGTGGCGGGCCCCGGTTTCATCAACATCCGTCTCGCCGTCGGTTATTGGCAGCGGTTGCTCGCCTCCATCATCGGTGCCGGCACCGACTATGGCCGCTCGACGCTCGGTGAGGGCCGGAAGGTTAATGTCGAATATGTCTCGGCCAATCCGACTGGCCCGATGCATGTTGGTCATTGCCGCGGCGCCGTTGTCGGCGATGCGCTCGCCAACCTGCTCGCCTTTGCCGGATATGGCGTCGAAAAGGAATACTATATCAACGATGCAGGCTCGCAGATCGACGTGCTGGCCCGCTCGGTCTTCCTGCGTTATCGCGAAGCGCTCGGCGAACGGATCGGCGAAATCCCCTCGGGTCTCTATCCCGGAGATTATCTCGTTCCTGTCGGTCAGTCGCTTGCCGCCGATTATGGCGTCCGGCTGCACAATATGCCGGAAGAGGAATGGATGCCGATCGTCAAGGATCGCACGATCGATGCGATGATGGCGATGATCCGTGAAGATCTGGCGGCGCTGAATGTCCACCACGATATCTTCTTCTCCGAGCGCACCTTGCATGCCAACGGTGCGGCAGCCATCCGCACGGCGATCAACGACCTGACCTTCAAGGGCTACGTCTACAAGGGCACGCTGCCGCCGCCGAAGGGCCAGGTTGCCGAGGACTGGGAAGATCGCGAGCAGACGCTATTTCGCTCGACCGAAGTGGGCGACGATATGGACCGGCCGCTGATCAAGTCGGACGGCTCCTACACCTACTTTGCCGCCGATGTCGCCTATTTCAAGAACAAGTTCGACCGCGGCTTCGAGGAGATGATCTACGTGCTCGGCGCCGACCATGGCGGTTACGTCAAGCGCCTGGAAGCGGTTGCGCGCGCCGTCTCGGAAGGTAAGGCGAAGCTGACCGTGCTGCTCTGCCAGCTCGTCAAGCTTTACCGGAATGGCGAGCCCGTGAAGATGTCGAAACGCTCCGGCGATTTCGTCACGCTCAGGGATGTCGTCGAGGAAGTCGGCCGTGATTCGGTTCGGTTCATGATGCTTTACCGCAAGAATTCCGAACCGCTCGACTTCGATTTCGCCAAAGTGACGGAACAGTCGAAGGACAATCCCGTCTTCTACGTGCAATATGCGCATGCCCGCTGCATGTCGGTCTTCCGGCAGGCCAGGGAGGCGTTCCCGGACCTCGATGTCTCGCCTGAAGATCTTGCCAAAAGCGTTGCTGGCATTGGGGATCCGGCCGAATTGCAGTTGGTCGCCAAGCTGGCCGAATTCCCTCGTGTCGTCGAAGCGGCGGCCCAGTCGCAGGAGCCGCATCGCATCGCTTTCTACCTCTATGACCTCGCCAGTTCCTTCCACGCGCACTGGAACAAAGGTAAAGATCAGACGGAATTACGATTTGTTAATGATAAAAACCGAGAATCAAGTATTGCCAGACTTGGGCTGGTGTACGCCGTCGCGTCGGTTTTGAAGTCGGGACTTGCCATTACAGGCACTGCCGCACCTGACGAAATGCGATAACGTCACCATTTCCCCACAATGCGCTGGCATTTGAGCGTTGGCGTTTGCGAGTGGGATAGGCATGGCTGAGAAACAACTTGCGTATGATACGCGCGGAAAAGACGATCTGTTTGCTGACGACGATCCGTTGGCCGAACTTGCCCGTATCGTCGGCTTCGAACCGCGTGTTGCAGCAAATACAGTGACCGAGGCCGCGCGCCGCGAACCCGCCTTCAATCTTGAAGACGAACTCGGGCGCGAGTTCGACCGCTACGATTCGCCGCGTCCGCTTGGCGAACTGGACCGGCCGGCCGAGCCGATCGCTGACGACATCACCCCCGAAGATTATGTCGAGCCCGTTCTCGATGCTTCCCCCGTTGCGGTTGACGTGGATGTTCCGGAGCTCGTCTCCGTTGATCCCGTTGCCGCAGAAGAAGCTGCCGAACTCCCTGCAAGGGATTGGGATGCGGCCGCCGACCGGGCAGCCGATCCGCTGCCGCTTTCTGTCGATCCTGCTTCCGAGGTGCCGGTCCAAACCGCTTTTGGCGGCGCCCGCGACCTGATCGAGGAACTCGAACTGTCGATCGGTGCAGCACCGGTCTCTTCGCTGGCGCAGCCAGCCAAGGCCCCGCAATGGTCGGCCGCCAGCATCAGGCTGCCGCTCGCTAACTTCCACGCCCCGAAACGTGAGGAGCCGGTGGCCCCGCCGGCGGCTGTAGTCGAGCCCGCTGTCGAAGCAGTCGGCGAGCCTGCGGCTGAAGCTCCCGCTGATCCGATGGCTGATGCAGCGGTTGCCGATCTTGCCTGGGCAGAGCCGGAGCCCATGATCAAGCAGCCGGCGCCCATTGCGGCTGTCGAACCTGCCGAGGAGTTCGAATCCGTGGCGCCATCCTTCGGCTTTCCCGCCGAGCTCGATCGCCACGATGAGGCAATCGCGCCGCAAGAAACTGCTGAAGCCGAGGAATTCGTTGAAGTTGAGGACGAGCTGGAAGAGTTCAGCTCCGACGCCGGTTTCGACCTCGCGGCCGCCATCGAGGGCGAGATCCAGGCCGACGCCGCGCTGACTGAGGTCGGGCACGAAGTTCCGCATACCGCCGGCACTTTCGATGTCGACGACCTGCTGGCCGACGTCTCGCGCTATCCGGTGCCTCGTCCGGTTTTGCAGCGCGCCAATCTGGCGCCGGTTTCGCCGGAGCCCGCCTCCCTCGGGGCCGCACCGGTTCAGCCCGAGGCGGTCGCGCCCGCACTGGTCTCTGCTGCACCGGTCCTTTCCGCTCCGATCGAAAGGGTGCCTGCCTATACTGCCGAAGCCGCAAGGCCGGTCGCGCCACAGCCTGCCGAGGTCACTCCGCCCCAGCCGGTCGCAACGGTATATTCGCGGGCGCCGCAGCCCACCGCGGAGGCTGATGATCCCTTTGCGGGCCACGATTTCGAACTGGATCTTGCCGGCATCGAGCTGGAACTTGCCGATCTTGATTTCTCCGAAGCAGCAGAGCCTGCGCCGCAGCCAAAGGCGCAGCCGGCACCCGTTGCGCCCCAGGAGGCAGCGCCTGAGCACTTGGAGGCGGCCGTGCCGCCGCAGCCCGCGCCGGCCTTGATTCCCGAACCGCCGGCCGCAGCTCCGGCGCCTGCTTTCAATTGGGCGCCTGCCGCAGAGGCATCTGCCGCTGAAACGACCGAAGACTTGCCGTTTGATCCGGCAATGATCTCCGATCCCGAGGATCGTCCCGAGACAGTGGACGACATGCATGTGCCGGCGCTGCCGCCGGTCGAGCAGCCCGCTCCGGTCGCGAAAACCGCGGATTTCGATTTCGATCTCGATGCAGAGATCGCGAGCTTCTTCGAACCGGCCAAGCCGCGCGAGACGGCGGCGCCCGCCCGCAATATGGCGGCCGCTGCGGCAAAGCCGGCTAAGCCGACCATTGCCGACGGCCTCGATGATTTCGAACGGGCGCTGGAGGAGGATTTCCGCCGCAGCGTACGCGAGCCGGTCGAGCGTCGGGAGACCTCCGAAGTCCGCATCGAGTCGGCAAGCCAGGCCGCAGATTTCAGCCGTGCCCGCTCGATGCGCCGGCTGCTTGCCGGGGCCGTGGTGCTGGTGGTCTTCGCCGGTGTTGGTTATGGCGTCTATTCCTCCGTGTGGAACGGTGAGGGGCTTGGTATTGTCGCTTCCGGCGAGCCGCGCGTGATCACGGCGGACAAAGCGCCGGTCAAGGTCGTTCCGGAAAATCCGGGTGGCAAGACCGTGCCGAACCAGGATAAGGCCGTCTACGACCGCGTCGCGGGTTCTGCCGAGGAGCCGAAGCAGAAGGCTCTCGTTTCCTCGGACGAGGCGCCTGTCGATGTCGTCCAGCGCACTTTGACGCCGGAGACGTTGCCGGAGGATGACGAGAACGTCGGTGCCGACGATCGGGTTACGCCGACGGCGGTTGGTGAGACGGAGGATCCGCGTCTTCTGCCGAACCAGGCTAACGCCGACGACGCTTCCGCAAGCGACGCCGACAAGACGCCGTCCGTTTCGCCGCGCAAGGTACGCACGATGATCGTCAAGCCTGACGGCACCCTGGTCGCCCGCGAGGAGTCTGCGCCGGTCGACCAGCCGGCCCAGTCTGCTCAGCCGATGCCGTCTGCCCAGCCGTCTGTGACGGCGCAATCGGCCTCGACGGCGCCATCGGCTCCGATGGCACCGCCGGTTGCCGGAACGGCTGCGAGCTTCCCGGCAAGCGCCGAAGTTGCTTCCGCCGATGCGCGTTCCGCGGCACCTGTCGAAACCGCGCCGGCACAGCCGTCGCCTGCCGCAACTGCCCCCGCCGCAACCGCCGATGTGCAGCCGGCAAATCCCGCGCCGGCCGATGCGGCGGTGCGGCCGGTCAAGACGACGACGATTGCCGATACGGCTCCGGTTCCGATCGCCCGCCCGGCCGATCAGCCCGTCAATGTGGTCGGAACCGTCACAGAGAAGGGTAATGTCCGCACGCCCGCGCAGCAGCCGACGCAGGTCGCCTCCGCAACGCCGGCCGCCGCCCAGCCGCAGCAAGCCGCATCCGCCGGCGGCTACGGCCTCCAGATCGCTTCGCTGCCGTCGGAGGACGAGGCTAATAAATCCTACGCCAACCTGTCGAAGAAATTTGCCGGCGTGCTCGGTGGCCGCGCCCATGAGATCCGCAGGGCCGATATTGCCGGCAAGGGCACTTTCTACCGTGTCCGCATCCCGGTCGGCTCCAAGGACGAGGCCGCAGCACTCTGCGAGAAGTATCGTGCCGCGGGTGGAAGCTGCCTGATCTCGCGGTAACTGCAGGTTGTTGAATAGGAGAGCGGTGGGCCGGGTCGGTCCGCCGCTCTTTTTTGTGCATCGTGCCCGGCCTCGCTCGCATTTGGCGGGGCGGCGTCTATGATTCTCGCATGACCGAATCAAAAGCGATGATCCTGGGCTGCAGCGGCCTTTCCCTCACCTCCGAAGAGAAAGCCCTTTACCGTGGCGAACGACCTTGGGGCTTCATCCTCTTCGGACGCAATATCTCCGAAGCATCTCAAATCGCTGATCTCGTCGCTGAACTGCGCGACAGCGTCGGCTGGCATGCACCGGTTCTGATCGACCAGGAGGGGGGGCGCGTCCAGCGCATCCGTCCGCCGGTCTTGCCACGGTATCCCGCAGGCCAGGCGCTGGGTGATCTCTATCGCCGCGATCCTGTGCTCGGGATCCGGGCCGCCTGGGTGATGTCACGGCTGCATGCCTTCGATCTTTCGAGCGTCGGCATCAATGTCGATTGTCTGCCGGTGCTCGATGTGCCGGTCGAAGGAAGCAGCAATGTCATCGGCGACCGTGCCTATGGCGGCGATCCCGACACCGTCATCGCCATGGGACGGGCGGCTGGCGACGGGCTGAAGGCCGGCGGTCTGCTGCCTGTCATGAAGCATATGCCAGGCCATGGTCGCGGCTTTGCAGATTCGCATCTGGAGCTGCCTGTGGTTACCGTCTCGCGCGATGAGCTGGAAACCCATGATTTCCCGCCCTTTATGGCGATGAAAGACGAACTGATGGCGATGACCTGCCATCTCGTCTTCACATCGATCGACCCTGATAATCCGGCGACGACCTCACGCAAGGTGATCGACGGCATCATCCGTGAGCATATCGGCTTTGGTGGTCTGCTGCTTTCCGACGATAGCTCGATGAACGCGCTTTCCGGCACGATCGGCGAACGGGCAGCGAATATTATTGCAGGCGGATGCGATATCGTGCTGCATTGCAACGGCGATATGGACGAGATGCTGGATGTCGTGGCAAATGTTCCGCCGCTGGCCGGCGCGTCGCTTGCCCGGGCAAATGCGGTCGAGGCAGGCTTCGCCGCGCCGGATGCGGCTGACGAAGCCGGGTTGCGCGCAGAATTTGAGGCGATGTTTGCGATGGTTTGATCGCAGAGGAGCAGGGTGTGAACACGGTCAAGGGCACGGAACGTCCGCAGGCGGCAACGCCGATGGACAAGCTGTGGCAGGATACCAGTGCAGAGCGCGCCAGCCACGAGCCCGCGTTGGTGATCGACGTCGCCGGCTTCGAAGGCCCGCTCGACCTGCTGCTCTATCTCGCCCGCAACCAGAAGGTCGACCTGTCCCGCATTTCCGTATTGGCGCTCGCCGAACAATATCTGCAGTTCGTCGAAAGCGCCCGGCGCATCCGCATCGAGCTTGCTGCCGACTATCTCGTCATGGCGGCATGGCTTGCCTATCTCAAGTCACGCCTGCTTATTCCCCAGCAGGTCAAGGATGACGGTCCCTCCGGCGAGGAAATGGCGGCAACGCTCGCCTTCCGCCTGAAACGCCTAGAAGCCATGCGCCAGGCGGCGGAGGGTCTCGTCAACCGCAACCGCCTCGGCCGCGATATCTTCGCCCGCGGCGCGCCGGAGCATATTCCGGACCGGCAGCAGTCCGCTTACGCGGCGAGCCTTTACGATCTTTTGACCGCATATGCGGCGCTGCGCCAGCGCCACGCCGTTACCCAGGTGACGATCGAGAGGCGCAATGTCTGGTCGCTGACCGACGCCCGCGAACTGTTGACTCAGATGATCGGCGAGGTCGGCGACTGGACGGCGATGGAGCATTATCTGCTGCGCTATCTCGCCGCACCGGAGGAACGCGTCACGGCGATTGCCAGCGCCTTCGCCGCCTCGCTGGAACTGGTGCGCGAGGGTAAACTCGAAATTCGTCAGGACGGCGCCTTTCAGCCGATCTATATGCGCCGCGGTCCCAAGCATGCAACGCTGCAGGTCGTGGAACAGGAGCGGCCGGCTTGATCGATCCCAGAAGCGAAGAGAATTTCGAGGAGGACGGCCGCGACATGCAGGCCGAGATCGAGGCTGAGCGTGTCGCCGAGGCGCTGGTCTTTGCCTCCTCGCAACCGGTTTCCGAAGGTTTTATCGCCGAGCGGCTGCCCAGAAACACCAATGTGCATGCGATCATGCTGCGACTGAAGGAGCAGTATGCGCCTCGCGGCGTCAATCTGGTGCAGGTCGAGGGCGCCTGGGCCTTCCGCACCGCCGCCGATCTCTCCTTCGTCATCCGCCGCGATGACAATGAGGTGAAGAAGCTTTCGCGCGCCGCGTTGGAGGTGCTGGCGATCATTGCCTATCACCAGCCGGTGACGCGTGCCGAAATCGAGGACATTCGCGGCGTTCAGACCTCGCGCGGCACGCTTGATGTGCTTATGGAAGCCGGCTGGGTGCGGTTTCGCGGCCGTCGGCGTACGCCGGGCCGGCCGGTGACCTTGGGCACGACACGCGATTTTCTCGACCATTTCGGACTGGAAGAGTTGCGCGATCTGCCTGGCCTCGAAGAATTGAAGGGGGCCGGCCTACTGTCAGGCCGCATTCCGGCGAATTTCAACATTCCATCGCCGTCGATGAACGACGAACTGACCGAGGACGAGGATCCGATCACCCAGATGGATCTCGAAGAACTCGGGTTGCTCGCTCCCCGTTCTACCTCCGAAGATTGAAGGACTTCGTCTTGCTTTTGCCATGCATGACGAAAACAATGATGCTCACGATTTTTTGGCGGGTCTGTGGCTTGTCACAAAGGGCGATACCGTGACATTAAGCGCAGTTCAAAGGGCTTGATGTTGGAAACGGTGTCAGAAATTCTTACATCGTGGGAACATCGAAACAGGGAGTTAGAGTGATGATGGGTTCTTTTAGCATGTGGCACTGGCTGATCGTCTTGGTCATCGTGCTGTTGCTGTTCGGTCGCGGCAAGATTCCGGAACTGATGGGCGATGTTGCCAAGGGCATCAAGAGCTTCAAGAAGGGTATGACGGACGAAGACGCGCCGGAAACGGCCAAGACGGTCGATCACAAAGCCGACGAAACCAAGTAATCAAGTCCGGGAAAAGCGCAGCCCCCGCGCTTCCCGTCCAGGAGCCTTGCATGTTGGATATAGGCTGGACCGAACTGTTGGTTATCGCGGTCGTGCTGATCGTCGTTGTCGGTCCGAAGGATTTGCCGCCGATGCTGCGCGCTTTCGGCAAGATGACGCAGCGCGCCCGCAAGATGGCGGGTGAATTCCGTACCCAGTTCGATGAAGCGCTACGTGAATCTGAGCTTGACGATGTCCGCCAGACGATCGGCGACGCACAAAAGCTCAATCCGGTGAACAGCCTGCGCGAGGCGATGAACCCTCTTCGCCAGATGGGCAACGAGATCAAGGCTGACCTGCAGAAGGCGACGGTGGCTTCGGAAAATAAGACCGAGGTGCCGCCGGCTGCCGTCTCGGCCCCGACGCCGTCAATGAGCCTGCCCGAAACCCCGCCGCTGGTGCCGGTGACCACACCCGCATCGGAACCCGTCGCCGCAGCGGCTCTCCAGGCCGATACGGTCGCCGAGAAGCCGAAGGCCGTGCGCAAGCCGCGCGCCAAGGCTGTCGATAAGACCGATGCCGCTTCCGCCATTGCGGCGCCCGTGGAAAGGCCAAAGCGCACGGTGGTGGCCAGGAAACCTGCAACGCCCCGGAAGCCGGCGCAGACGAAGAAGAAGGACGAGGCATGAGCGGTGATATCGAAGACAAGCCGCAGCCGTTGATTGAGCACCTGATGGAGCTGCGTACGCGGCTGATGTGGTCGATCGGCGCGTTCTTTATTGCCTTCATCGTGTGCTTCTTTTTCGCCAAGCACATCTTCAACTACCTGGTCTATCCCTATAAGCTCGCTGTCAGCTGGGCCAACCTCGATGTCGAGAAGGCGCAGCTCATCTACACCGCGCCGCAGGAATTCTTCTTCACGCAGGTCAAGGTCGCCATGTTCGGTGGCCTTGTCATCGCTTTTCCGATCATCGCGGCCCAGATCTACAAGTTCGTCGCTCCAGGCCTCTACAAGAATGAACGGGCGGCCTTCCTGCCGTTCCTGATCGCTTCCCCACTTCTGTTCCTCTTGGGCGCCGCGCTGGTCTATTTTTTCTTCACGCCTATGGTCATGTGGTTCTTCCTGTCGATGCAGCAGGCGCCGGGCCAAGACGAGGTAGCAATCTCGCTTCTGCCGAAGGTGTCGGAATATCTGAGCCTGATCATGACGCTGGTCTTCTCCTTCGGCCTCGTCTTCCAGCTGCCTGTTGTCACGACACTACTTGCCCGTGTCGGCCTGCTGACGTCGGAATGGCTCGCCGAAAAGCGTAAATTCGCCATCGTGCTCGCCTTCGTCGTTGCTGCCGTGCTGACGCCGCCGGATCCCTTGTCCCAGATCGGTCTTGCGATACCGGCAATCCTTCTCTACGAGATTTCCATTTACGCGGCACGACTCGTGGAGCGTCAGCGTTCCCAACGGGCACTTGACGAGGCTTCTGGTTCCTCCGACGTCGCCAAGACGGACAGTGTCTGAGCGGTTCCTGACTTTCCCCTGAGGTCTGCCGTTTCCTGTCCGGTCGGTTTCTCCGGCCGGTCATTTCTATTGCAACGAGTTGGAACGACGATGCTCGATATCAAATGGATCCGTGAGAATCCCGAAGCGCTCGATGCCGCCCTTGCCAAGCGCGGTGCGGAACCTCTGGCCCAAAGTCTCGTCGCCCTCGATGAAAAGCGCCGCTCTGCTGTGCAGAAAGCGCAGGATATGCTGTCGCGCCGCAACCTTGCCTCTAAGGAAATCGGCGCGGCGATGGCCCAGAAGAACGGCGAACTCGCCGAGAAGCTGAAGGCCGAGGTGGCCGAACTGAAGACCCTGCTGCCTGCGATCGAGGAGGAAGAACGGCAACTGACGGCCGAACTCAACGACGCGCTTTCGCGCGTCCCGAATGTCCCCTTCGACGATGTTCCAGTCGGCAAGGACGAGCACGACAATGTCGTCACCCGTGTCGTCGGCGAAAAGCCGCGCTGGAACCACACGCCGAAAGAGCACTTCGAAATCGGTGAGGCGCTCGGCTATATGGACTTTGAGCGCGCCGCCAAGCTGTCCGGTGCGCGCTTCACGGTTCTGACAGGACCGCTCGCCAGGCTCGAACGGGCGCTCGGCCAATTCATGATCGATCTCCACACAAGCGAGCACGGCTATACCGAAGTCAGCTCGCCGCTGATGGTCCGCGCTGAAGCGCTGTTCGGCACGGGCAACCTGCCGAAGTTCGAAGAGGATCTCTTCAAGACGACGGATAGCCGCTATCTCATTCCGACCGCGGAGGTGACGCTGACCAATCTGGTGCGCGAGGAAATCCTCGACCAGGAAAAGCTGCCGCTGCGTTTCACGGCGCTGACCCCATCCTTCCGGTCGGAAGCGGGCTCTGCCGGTCGTGACACCCGCGGCATGCTGCGCCAGCACCAGTTCTGGAAATGCGAACTTGTCTCGATCACCGACGCCGAGAGCTCGATCGCCGAGCATGAGAGGATGACCGCCTGCGCGGAGGAGGTGCTGAAGCGCCTCGGGCTGCATTTCCGCACGGTGACCCTTTGCACCGGCGATATGGGCTTTGGCTCGCGCAAGACCTACGATCTCGAAGTATGGCTCCCGGGGCAGAATGCCTACCGGGAAATCTCTTCCTGCTCTGTCTGCGGCGATTTCCAGGCCCGGCGAATGAATGCGCGCTATCGCGGCAAGGACGACAAGAGCAACAAGTTCGTCCACACGCTGAACGGTTCCGGCACCGCCGTCGGCCGCTGCCTAATCGCCGTCCTCGAAAATTATCTGAATGAAGACGGCACCGTCACGATTCCGGACGTTTTGCTGCCTTATATGGGCGGAATGACCAAGATCGAACGGGCGGCCTGAGGCGATGCGCATCCTGCTCACGAATGACGATGGCATCCACGCCGAAGGCCTTGCTGCGCTGGAGCGGATCGCCCGTACACTGTCCGACGATGTCTGGATCGTGGCGCCGGAAACCGATCAGAGCGGCCTGGCGCATTCGTTGAGCCTGTCCGAGCCGTTGCGGCTGCGCAAGATTTCCGACAAACATTTCGCGCTGCGCGGTACGCCGACCGACTGCGTCATCATGGGCATCAGGCAGGTGATGGACATCAAGCCCGATCTCGTTCTCTCCGGCGTGAATTCGGGTTCGAATGTTGCAGACGATGTGACCTATTCCGGCACGATCGCGGGCGCGATCGAGGGCACGATGCAGGGCGTGCGATCCTTTGCACTGAGCCAGGCCTATCTCTATGAGGACGGCGCGCGCATCGTCCCCTGGGAGGTGTGCGAAACGCATGCGCCGGCACTTCTGGAAAAGCTGATGGTGCTGGACCTGCCGGAGGGCACGTTCCTCAATCTCAACTTCCCGAACTGCCGTCCCGACGAGGTCGACGGCGCCGAGGTCACCATGCAGGGCAAGCTCGCCTTCAACCTGCAGGTCGACGCCCGCTCCGACGGCCGGGGATTTCCCTATTACTGGCTCAAGTTCGGCGAACGCGCCGGTGCCTTCATCGAAGGTACCGATATCCACGCCTTGAAGCATAACAAGATTTCGGTAACGCCTTTGAAACTGGATTTGACCGATTATTCCGTGACGGACCGCGTGGCGCGGGCCCTGGGATACGGAGCACGGGTTTGACGGCAAGACTGGCGGAGAAGGAGGGCTTCGCGGCGCTCGTCCTCAGACTGCGCGCCGAAGGCATCTCCGATCTCGATCTGCTGACGGCGGTCGAGCAGACGCAGCGCTCGTTGTTCGTGCCGCCGCAATTTGCCGAGGACGCCTATTCCAGCCGGACGATACCGATCGAATGCGGCTCCTTCCTGGAAGGCATCGATTTTGTCGTTCGCATTCTGCATCACCTGAAACTCAAACCGGGGCAGCGCGTTCTGGAAGTCGGAACCGGCAGCGGCTTCACCGCCGCTGTCATGGGCCGTCTGGCCGAACGTGTTCTGTCGATCGATCGCTATAAGACGCTAACGACGGCTGCGCAGCGGCGCATGGAATCGCTCGGGCTGCGCAACGTCGTCATCCGCCAGGCCGACGGCAGCGCCGGCATGCAAGGTGAGGGCACTTTCGACCGTATTCTGGTAACCGCTGCATTCAATGCTATGCCGCGCTTTTATAGCGACCAGCTCGTTTCCGGTGGTTCGATGATTGCCCCGCTGATGATTTCCGAGAATGAGTGTCGCATGGTGCGGCTGACGAAAACCGGCAGCCGTTTCGAACGCGAAGAACTGTTCGAAGCCCCTTATCTGCCGATCGTACCGCGACTCGCCTCGCTGCTGTAGATGCGCGGTTCGAAAGCTGGCACGCATCCTTTGGCACCATGTTCCAGACACTGCGATTTTTCACCCGTAAGCTATGGTTATCAACTTCTCAAAAATATCGCACTGATTCCAGCGTCTTAACCGCGTGGTAATACTAACGCGTTTTAATAGACTCACAAATGGTTGCGTTCTCAGTGGGTCGAGTCAATGCGTTTCAGTCTTTCGCCGAAGTTCGGTAAGTCGGCCGGTAATCTCCTGGTTGTTGGCCTGCTGGCGAGTGCCGCAACGGGCTGCAGTTCCGATGTGACACGGTTCGGCGGCTTGTTTTCCTCCTCGGGGCAGGATCAGATTACCACAAGTTCCATTCCGCGCGGCGGTCGGCAAGGTGATCCGGTGCCGCGCGCCGATCTCGGCGGCCCCGTTGTCGCCAGTCAGTCGGGTTACGGCGGCGGCAATGCTGCGCTGAATCAACCCTATCCGGCGCGCCCCGGTTACGATCCGGTCCCGACGTCGAGCGCCCGCATGGCTTCCTCGCCCGTCTCGATACAGCGCTCCGAACTTGCGGCTCCAACGGCTGCTGCGCCATCCCGCCAGCGGGAGAGAGAAGTCGCGCTCGCCCAGCCTTTCCCGGCTTCGGCGCAGCCTGAAACGGCGCGGCTCGTAGCGCCCGCTGCTCCGAAGCCGGCGCCCGATTCTCTGACGACGGGTACGACGCCGAAGATTTCCGGCTGGTCCGCGACCAACGCGCCTTCCGTCACGCTGCGTCCAGGTGAGAGCATTGCGACCTTATCCCGGCGCTTTGGTGTTCCGGAAAAGGAAATCCTGCGAGTCAATAACCTAAAGGTGGCTTCGGCGGCCAAGGCCGGCCAGGCAATCCTGATCCCGACTTTCAACGGTGGCAATGCCGCCAAGGCGGCTTCGCAGGCGGCCGATCTTTCCAAGCCCGGCAATATGCCAGACCCGGCCAAGGCGCCGGAACAGAAGGTCGCCGTCGTCCCGGGCGCCAATTCCGCACGGGACAAGACCATGGCGAGCGCCGATTCGACCGGCAAGCTTCCGGCTGGCGCCGGCAAGGATCCGAAGGCGCCTGCCGGCAGCTATGTCGTTAAGCAGGGCGATTCCCTGGCAAAGATCGCCAAGGCGACCGGCACTAACATCGACGATCTCAAGACTGCCAATAATCTTTCGGCGAATTCGCTGCGTATCGGCCAGGCTCTGAAAATCCCGAACGGCAGTGCCGACACGGTCAAGACCGCTTCCATCCCGGCTGAGAAGGTCGAGCCGAAACCGGCTGATCCGGCGCCCGCCCAGCAGACTGCGTCGGTTCAGACCGCGTCCGTTCAGCCTGCGCCCTACAAGGCGCCGGTCGCCACCCAGACCGTCGACGAGGTCGAGAAGAAGTCCGACGTCAGTTCCGACGCGCCGGAATCGACCGGCATCGGCAAATATCGCTGGCCGGTTCGCGGCCAGGTCATTGCCGCCTACGGCGCCAACGTCAACGGCAATCGCAACGACGGCATCGACATTTCGGTGCCGCAGGGCACGCCGATCAAGGCTGCCGAAAACGGCGTCGTCATCTATGCCGGCAACGGCCTGAAGGAACTCGGCAATACGGTTCTCGTCCGTCACGACGACGGCACCGTCACTGTCTACGGCAACGCCGACACGTTGAGCGTCGCCCGCGGTCAGAAGATCCAGCGCGGTCAGACCGTCGCCGTCTCGGGCATGAGCGGCGACGTCAAGCAGCCACAGGTCCATTTCGAGGTGCGCAAGGACGCGTCGCCGGTCAACCCGATGACTTTCCTGGAATAGGTAGAGCGTACCAGGGAGCGCAAAAGCCCGGCCACCAGCCGGGCTTTTGTCATTTTCGATCTCTTCGCATAGACTCCGATTCGGGGGCGCCTATGCCTGGTCGATATGAACGCGCAGACGTCCGGCGAGATCCTGGATATATTGCCAGGCGACGCGGCCGGAGCGCGCGCCGCGCGTCGTTGCCCATTCCAGCGCCTCGGCATGCATCTTATTGCGGTCGAGGCCAAGCTTGAAGTGATCGGCATAGCCGTCGATCATGCCGAGATAGTCTTCCTGGCTGCATTTATGAAAGCCGAGCCAAAGACCGAAGCGATCGGACAGCGAGACCTTTTCCTCGACGGCTTCAGATGGATTGATGGCCGTCGACTGTTCGTTTTCCATCATGTGACGCGGCAGAAGATGGCGCCGATTCGACGTGGCGTAGAAGAGCACATTGTCAGGCCGTCCCTCGACGCCGCCGTCGAGTGCAGCCTTCAGCGACTTGTAGGCGGTGTCGTCATGATCGAAGGAGAGGTCGTCGCAGAAGACGATCACACGGTACGGCGTGTCCTTCAGGAGGTCGAGCAGGTTGGGCAGGCTGGCAATATCCTCGCGATGTACCTCGACCAGTTTCAACGGGACGCCGCTTTCGCGCCTGACATCCTCATGCACCGCCTTGACCAGCGATGATTTGCCCATGCCGCGCGCGCCCCAGAGCAGCACGTTATTGGCGACATAACCCTCGGCGAAGCGCACCGTATTCTCATGCAGGATATCGCGCACGTGGTCGACGCCGCGGATGAGCTTCAGCGCCACCCGATTCGGCTTCTTCACCGGCTGCAGATACTGACGCGACGGCGCCCAAATGAAACAGTCGGCCGCATTCCACTCATTGACGGCAGGTGCCGGCCCGGCTAGACGCTGCACGGCATCAGCGAGCCTTTTCAGCTCGGCAAGCAGGGCGGTGTTGATTTCCTCGGTCATCGCAAGCCTCCTGATTTCTCGCTGCGGCAAGCCGCTTTGATCTTTCGATGCCGCCTACCATGGCCTTTTCCCGGCCGAAAGGTTATGAGGCAGCGGAATCGGTACTCTTTCCGGCTGTTTCTGTTGCATTCATCCAAGCTGCAACTATAGTCCGGCAACCTGAAAAAGCAGGCGGAGTTCCGCCGTAGAAGCCTGAGGAGTTTAGCATGTTCATCACCCCGGCATTCGCCCAGACTGCGACCGATACCGCAACAGGATTCGGCGGTTCCGGTTTCGAAATGATCATCCTTTTCGTGCCGCTTATGGTCGTCTGGTACTTCCTGCTGATCCGGCCGCAACGGGCGCAGGCAAAGAAGCGCGAGGAAACCTTGAAGGCCATTCGCCGCGGCGATCAGATCGTGACGGGCGGTGGTCTCGTCGGCAAGGTGACCAAGGTCGTCGACGACAAGGAAGTCGAAGTCGAAATTGCTGAAGGCGTGCGCGTGCGCATTGTTCGCAGCGGCATTTCGGACGTTCGCGTCAAGGGTGAGCCTGTCAAAGCCGACGCGGCGTAACAAGCGATAACGGCGAAGAGCCGGATCGGAAGATCGTCGAGAGAATGTTGCATTTTTCCCGCTGGAAAACACTTCTGATTTGGCTGGTCGCCCTTGCAGCCATCATCATCGCTGCGCCCAATCTGCTCGGCGAGGCGCAGCGTTCCTCTCTGCCGGGATGGTTGCGAAACAGCCGCGTCACGCTCGGTCTCGACCTGCAGGGCGGCTCGCATATCGTCCTAAAGGTCGAGCGTTCCGATATCGTCAAGGACCGCTTGGAAGAGGCGGTCGCCAAAGTGCGCAACGCGTTGCGGGGCGCCGGCATTCGCTATACCGGCCTGACCGGCAACGGCCAGACCGTCACTGTCCGGGTTACCGATCTGGCCGAGACGCAAAAGGCGGTCGATCTGCTGAAGCCTCTGACCATGGCCGGCGAGCAGTCGGAGCCTGGGATTTCGCTGCAGCAGGGCGCGGAGGGACAGCTTTCGCTGCAGATTTCCGACGCCGGCATTGCCGCCGACATTGCCTCCGCCCGCGGCCGCTCGCTCGATATTGTCGGCCGCCGCCTGGCGCAATCGGGCTACGATCATTTCCTCCTCCGCCCCGATGGCGACGACCGGATCGTCGTCCAGGTGCTGGGATCGGTCGATGCCGAGCGGGTGAAAAACATCCTGAACCAGCGGGCCAAGCTTTCCTTTCATCTCCTTGACGAAAGCATGTCCGGACAGGAGGCTCTGAGCGGCCGCTGGCCGGCCACTTCCGAGGTGCTTTATTCGCTCGACGATCCGCCGGTTCCTTATCTGGTCGACCGCATTGCATTCGTCACCGGCAGCAACATGGTCAATGTCGAGCCTGTCGTCGATCCGCAGACCCAGGATACCTCGATCGCCTATCGCCTTGATGCGGAAGGCACGCAGCGGCTGGCGCAGGCGACAACGCAAAATATCGGCAAGCACCTTGCCATCGTCTTTGACGACCAGGTGATGTCGGCGCCGGTCATCGATGCGGCGATCACCGACGGTGAGGGCCGGATTTCGGCAAACTTCTCAGAGGATGGCGTTCGCGATCTTGCGGTGATGTTGCGCGCCGGCGCCTTGCCGGCGACGCTGACGAGCGTCGAGGAGCGCAGCGTCAGCCCGAGCTTCGGCGCCGACTCCATCTTCTCCGGCCTGGTCGCCGGTCTCGTCGCAGTCGTGCTGGTCGCAGCATTGATGATCGCGCTCTACCGCATTCTCGGCGTCATCGCCGTCGTCTCGCTCGTCTTCAATCTGATCTTCATCGTCGCTGCGCTCAGCCTTGCCGGCGCGACACTGACTTTGCCCGGTATTGCCGGCATCGTGCTTATTGTCGGCATGGCGGTCGATGCCAACGTGCTGATCTATGAGCGCATACGCGAAGAGCAAAGAGCCAGCCCCTCCTTTGAGCAGGCCGTCGGCCGCGGCTTTTCGCGCGCTTTCGCAACGATCATTGACGCGAATGCCACGATCTTCATCGCCGCCATCATTCTCCTCTTCCTCGGCAGCGAATCCATTCGCGGTTTCGCAGTCACGCTGGCGGTCGGCATTGCGACGACCGTCATCACTGCTTTCACGCTGACGCGCTCGATTGTCGCCGCCTGGCTGAAAGCGCGCCATCCCAGGCATCTGCCGAAGAGCGTTCTCGCGCATCTTTTCGAGCACGCCAATGTGCGTTTCATGGGGATCCGCCGTTACGTCTTCACCGCGTCGGCAGTGATCTCGCTGATCGCCATGGCGGCATTTGCCACCGTTGGCCTGCAGCTCGGTATCGATTTCACGGGCGGCTCGCTCATCGAGGTGACGGCGAAGCAGGGCAGTGCTGACATCGCCGACCTCAGATTGCGTCTGGATGATCTCAATCTTGGCGAGGTCAGCGTCGAGCCTACGGGCGGGCGATCGAATGCGCGGATTCGCATCGCGTCGCAGGGCGGCGGCGAGAACGCCGAGCAATCGGCGGCCACGCTGGTGCGCGGCGAACTCGAGGCCGATTACGATTTTCGCCGCGTCGAGGTTGTCGGTCCCGCCATCTCGGGCGAATTGACGATGATGGCGACGCTCGGTGTCGCAGCCGCACTCTCGGCCATTCTGATCTACATCTGGATCCGCTTCGAATGGCAGTTCGCAGTCGGCGCCATCATTGCCACGCTGCACGACGTCATCATCATGCTCGGTCTCTTCGTGCTGACCGGCATCGAGTTTAACCTGACGAGCATCGCAGCCATGCTGACGATCGTCGGTTATTCACTGAACGACACGGTCGTCGTCTATGACCGGATGCGCGAGAATCTTCAACGATACAGGAAGATGCCGCTGCCGATCCTGATCGACGCCTCGATCAATCAGACATTGTCGCGCACCGTCCTGACCGCGGCGACGACGCTGCTTGCGCTGCTTGCGCTGTATCTGTTCGGCGGCGACGTCATCCGCTCCTTCTCCTTTGCGATGCTCATCGGAGTCGCTCTCGGCACTTTCTCTTCGATCTACATCGCTGCTCCCGTATTGATCGTCTTCCGGCTGCGGCAGGAAGGTCCTGACGAAGAAGAGAGCAACAAGACGGATGCCGGTGTAAGATCCGGCACGGTGGTTTGAAAATATGGCAAAAGGCATAGAAATCCGCGCGGCGCATTTTCCCGGCCGGGCTCCGATCGACACATACGGCAATGGCGGTTTCCGTTTTGCCGACATGTCGCATCGCGGCTCGATCCTTTGCCTGCCCTCCGGCATTCACGGTTGGGACATGGATATGTCGAAGCCGCTGTCGCTTGAAAATTTCCGCCGCGTGCTGGAAGAGGCAGCTGAAATTGAGGTTCTGCTCGTCGGTACGGGAACCGAGCTTCGCCGTCTGCCCGACGAATTGAAGCAGGCGCTGAAGACGCGCGGCATCTCTTCCGATCCGATGAGCACGGGTGCCGCGGTGCGCACCTTCAACATTATGCTTTCGGAGCAGCGCGCCGTCGCAGCGGCATTGATTGCGGTCTGACGATGGCTGACGCGAAAATAGCGACCAACCAGGACATCTGCCTGGCGATGCTGCGCGACAATGATCGCGACCGCTATCTCGCCTGTCTCTTGTCGCCGGAGGAGAAGCGCGGTGCGCTAGCGGCCCTTTACGCGTTCAATGCGGAACTCGCCCGCATCCGAGACCTGGTGCATGAGCCGCTGCCTGGCGAGGTGCGCATGCAATACTGGCGCGACCTGCTGGAAGGCAATGCGCATGGCTCGACGGCGGCCAATCCCGTCGCCGCGGCGCTTCTGACGGCGATAGAGGCCCATCGCCTGCCGCGCAAGACGCTGGTTGACATGATCGACGCCCGCACCTTCGACCTCTATGACGATCCGATGGAGACGCGGGTCTCGCTTGAAGGTTATGCCGGCGAAACGGCCTCCGCGCTGATCCAGCTCGCAAGCCTCGTGCTTTCGCCGGAGGAGGCTCCGCGATCGGCGGATGCCGCCGGCCATGCAGGCGTCGCACAAGCGATTGCCGGGCTGTTGCTGCTGATGCCGCTGCACCGCCGCCGCGGCCAGATCTATATTCCGCTGCAGATCCTTTCCGCCACCGGACTTAACCGCGACGCCTTCCTCGCCGGCGAAGACCGGCCGCGCATCTCCGCCGCCATCGAGGCCTTTGCCGGCCTCGGCCTTGAGCATCTGGCAAAGGCGAGAGGGGCAGGGTCGATTCCGCCAGCTCTGTTCCCTGCCTTCCTGCCCGCGACCCTGGCCGAACCGGTGCTCCTCAAGGCGCAGAGGCGGGGGGCTTTCCTGTTCGACTGGCCGCTGCAGTCGCCGCAATGGCGCCGCCAACTTAGAATGGCGCTGGCGGCAGCCCGCAGGAAAATCTGACACAGGTCAAATTCGCGCAAGTCTCGCGCGCTACAAGACCCTCAACACGATCCTTTGAACGGAGACTCGGCGTGGGCATTATCGTCTGGTGCGTTCTTTTCGCCATCGTCATCTTCTTTGCTTTCGTTGCAACACGAATGGCTGCGCAAAACAAGGAGGACAGTCTGCACGACACGGGGCTGGCCATCATCGAGTTCGGCCGTGCCTTTCCCAACGAGGCGATCCGCCAGCTGCAGGCGACGAAAAACGGTCAGGCGATCTTCGTGCGCCTGCACGACAACAAGGCCGGCCTCATGCGCAACATGGCGCGCCATTTCTCCTGCCATCTGATCGAGCCCGGCCGTGTGCGTGTCGCAAGCTCGGAGACCGGCAGGGGGTTGGAAATAGAATTTCTAGATGCGCCCAGCCACAACGGCAAATTCGAGTTCGCTTCAGCGAAGGAGGCGTCTGAAGTTGCGCTCTGGCTGCTCGGCAACTATATCGCCGAGCCGGATAAGGACCTGCCATCCGGCAATATTTCGGCAGCCAACAAGCAATAGAACAGCTCAGGCGCTTTCGGCAAACGTCGGCGTCTGACCGAGCCAGGCGGCGCAGTCTGCAAGCGCACGACGTGCGATCAACTGCCGCTTCATGATCGTTTTATCCTTGCCGCGGAAGCGCTTGACGCCCTCGGGTTTGACGATTGAGCCGGGCTCAAGCTCTGGAAATAGCCCGAAATTGATGTTCATCGGCTGAAACGAGCGCTTGCCCGGTTCCTCGTCGGTGACGATGTGCCCGCCAGTGATATGGCCGAGCAGCGAACCGAGGGCTGTCGTAGCCGGCGGCAACGAGATCGCCTCGCCCTTACGTTCGGCGGCTGCGAAACGCCCCGCCATCAACCCGACGCTGGCACTTTCCACATAACCCTCGCAGCCGGTGATCTGGCCGGCAAAGCGCAAGCCTGGCCGCGATTTCAGCGTCAGCGACGGGTCCAGCAATGTGGGAGAATTGATATAGGTGTTGCGATGCAGGCCGCCGAGGCGCGCGAATTCCGCATTTTCCAGCCCCGGAATCATCCGGAAGATTTCCGCCTGCGCGCCGTATTTCAATTTCGTCTGGAAACCGACCATGTTGTAGAGCGTTCCGAGCGCGTTGTCCTGCCGCAACTGCACGACCGCATAGGCCTTTACGGTTGGGTTATGCGCGTTCGTCAGTCCCATCGGCTTCATCGGCCCGTGGCGCAGTGTCTCGCGACCGCGTTCAGCCATGACCTCGATCGGCAGGCAGCCGTCGAAATAAGGCGTGCCTTCCCATTCCTTGAAACCGACCGTGTCCCCCGATATCAGCGCATCGACGAAAGCATTGTACTGCGCTTCGTCCATCGGGCAGTTGATGTAATCCTTGCCCGTGCCGCCGGGGCCGACCTTGTCATAGCGCGACTGGTACCAGCAAATGTTCATGTCGATGCTGTCGCGGTAGACGATCGGCGCGATGGCATCGAAGAAAGCGAGCGAATCCTCGCCCGTTGCCGCCTGGATGGCGCTGGCGAGCGACGGCGCCGTCAGGGGCCCGGTGGCGACGATGGCGAGATCCCAGTCGCTTGGCGGCAGGCCGGTGATCTCTTCACGCATGACTGTGATAAGAGGGTGGTCGTGGATGGCGCGGGTCACGGCATCCGAGAAGCCGTCGCGATCGACGGCGAGCGCACCGCCGGCCGGTACCTGGTGGCGGTCGGCAGCGGCCATGATCAGCGAGCCCGCCATGCGCATTTCCGCGTGGATGACGCCGACGGCATTGCTGGTCGCATCGTCGGAACGGAAGGAATTGGAGCAGACGAGCTCGG
Organism: Rhizobium bangladeshense; assembly: GCF_017357245.1. Classification (NCBI taxonomy): domain Bacteria; kingdom Pseudomonadati; phylum Pseudomonadota; class Alphaproteobacteria; order Hyphomicrobiales; family Rhizobiaceae; genus Rhizobium; species Rhizobium bangladeshense. The sequence continues at coordinate 1,918,044 of NZ_CP071612.1, forward strand.
CCAGACCGTCGGTCTTGTGCGCATCCGTGCCGCGCACGCCGCGCATTTCATGCAGAATGACGGGAACGCCCGCACTGGCGATCTGCCAGGCGGCTTCCGAACCGGCAAGCCCGCCGCCGACAACGTGGATAGGGGAATAGGAGGAGATCGTGTTCATTCCGGGCTGATATCATGTCGGCGGGTGCGATCCAACACCCCGGAATCAAAAACGGCGCCCTGATGGCGCCGTCTTGAAGCATCGTGCCGTCACCAGGTCCGCAATTAGCGGAACGAGCGGGATGCGATGTTGCGGATGTCGTAGCGGCTAACGCCGATATCGGACAGGGTCTGGTTCGACAGGCTGCCGAGCTCGTTGAGCGTGCGGCGGTAGCTGAGCCAGCTTTTTGCAATGCGGATCGGATTCATTGTCATCTTCCTCGAACAAATGTCCGCGGGACGGCGGGATCGCCTGTCTCTCTGCGGTTGATGTCTATATAGGCGATGTCGGTCCGATTGTGCAGTGCAAATAAGAGGCGTCTGCCATGCAATTGTGCACTACGATGCTCGCAAATTGAGCGGTGAATACTTTTTAAGCGAGCGATAGAGCTGAGAAAACAGCAACCGGAGCGGCAGTGGATTGCTTGCAAAAGAAAACGCCCGCTGTGGTGCAGCGGGCGTTTAAATCATTGACGATCTGCTTGGGAGAAAGCAGCGACCGCCTTGAATTAGCGGGAGGAAGCCTCACGGGCAACGCGATGGATGTCCGAACGGTCGATGCCGAGGTCATGCAATTCGCGGTTGGTCATGCGACCGAGTTCCGTAACGGTCTGACGATACTTGCGCCAGTTGTTAAAAGAGCGAGTGATGTTCATGTTAAGCCCCTTTCCGAGGGTTTGATCTGCCAGCAGCCACCGATCGGCGCTGACCTCTATTTGATGGCTGGAATATATGTTGCGGCGCGAAGAACGAAAACAGCCAAGTTTTCAAGTCACCCATGCAAGCTGTGCAATGCTTTACACAATATTACCGCATTTTGATCAACGAATAGGCAAAAGAAATTGGTGGAAGATTCTACGTTTTCTCGTGCTCACTCTCGTTGCGGTAGGCAAAGCTGCCTCTCCGGCGGATCGAGTCGATGGGGTTTAGCGCCGAAGCGCCAAGCAACTCATTTATCTCACGCCGCCGAAGCGAGTGATCGCGATACGGTGCCACGGCTTCATGCGGCGGCCGTCACGTCAGGTGGCCTCGCTTTGCGAGCAGCACTGCGGCGCCGATAACGATAAGTTGTTGAATCCCAGGCCGTCCATTCGTCAATAAAACGCCCGCCGGGGGAGGATCCGGCGGGCGCATTATACTGACTGGCAACTGGGAGGAGGAGTGTTGCCAGTCTATCGCAGCGCGCTTGGGAGGAGGAGTGCGCAGCCGCGAATCTCGTCACGAACAAAAGCATCCGTGGGCGTCCGGAAAACCGGGCCGGGGCGCCATCCCCGTGCTTCGATAGATCGGTAAATAATATGACTAATCATTTTTTTGCAGTGCAATAAATACATGAGAGGTATGCGAAATGAGCATGCGTCTCCCTTTGTATGCTCATATTAGCGCTTCCGACGTTAGCGGTCGGTTAACGTCTGACCCAAATTAGACCAATGAGGAATTTGCAGTCTATCGCCGGGATGGCGTTTGCGAAGCCGCCTGCTGCGGCTATAACGACGGAAGCCGAAGCGCCGGAACGAGCGTCACGGAAATGAGGAGTGAGGCATGTATCGCGGCAGATTGGAGCGGGATCTCTCGCTCTGGGTGGGAAAGGGGCTGATTGGAGAGGAAACCGCCGGCGCGCTTCTCGCCGAATATGATAGCCGCCCGGCAAGCTTCAGCCTCGGCCGGGTGCTGATGGCGCTGGCGGCGGTGCTGCTTGCCGCGGCCGTCTTGCTGGTCGTCGCGTCCAACTGGGAGGCCATTCCGCGCCTCGTCCGCGTCGGCGCTATCCTCACCCTGATTTGGATTGTACACATTGCCGCCGCCATGATGCTTGCCCGCGGTGCGACAGCGGCCGCAAGCGGGTTGCTGGTCATCGGGGCAATGAGCTTCGGTGGCGCCATCTCGCTGGTCGGGCAAATGTATCATCTCTCGGGCGACGAGCAGACCGTGATGTATCTCTGGTTCGCGATTGCCACGATCTCGGCGATCCTGTTCCGTTCGGGCGCCGTTGTCGTCGTCGCAGGCTTTCTCTCCTGGGCGTCGTTCGCCGTCTATCTCGAGAACCACGAGACGCATTGGATCGGGTTTGATCCCTGGATGGCGCCGATCATGGCGGTGATGACAATCGCGCTGGTGCGTTATACCGGTGCCGAGCGGGCCCGTCATCTCGCCTACTTGCTGCTGGTCGGCTGGCTCGCCTGGCTCTACACGCTTTATGAGGAGATCGCCGTGGCGCTCGCCTTCGCAATCGGCGGTATGGCGGCCTTCGCGCTAACGGCTTTGCCGCACCCTCGTATCGCTTCGCTGATGAGAAGTGCCGGCGCAGCGCCGGCTTTCTACAGCTTCGTCGTCGCCGTAATCGGCTTGCTGCTGCTGCATATCGAGATTGAGCAAGGCTGGCGGCTGGTGGTGCTCGGCGTGGCGACGCTCGCCGCTGCCGTGCTGGCGATCGCTCTACATGGCAGGGATAACGGCGCGGTGCGTTATCTCGCCTATACGACCTTTGCCGTGGAGATGCTCTATCTCGCCTCCGTCACCGTCGGCTCGATCCTCGGCACGTCGAGTCTCTTCTTGTTCTCCGGTCTCGTGGTGGCGCTCGTCGCCTGGCTCGTCATTCGTCTCGAGCGGCGCTTTTCGCGGGAGGCGCGCGCATGAGTTCGTTGATGGCTAGGCTGCAATCCGGCAAAGGATATCTGATTTCGGCGATCATCGTCGCCGGCTTGCAGTCGGTGATCCTCGGCACGATGATCCAGAGCCGTGCATCGATCCTCAGCAGCGGCGCTGAGGTCCTGCTGAAGACCGCCCCGGTTGACCCGCGGGATTTCCTGCGCGGTGATTATGTCGTGTTGAATTACGACATTTCCGCCGTGCCGGTGCAGACGGTCTCCGGCGGCATTCCCGCTGAACCCGGCGAACACACCCTGTGGGTCCGATTGAAGAGGCAGGTGGACGGTTTCTGGACGGTGAGCGAATCGTCTTTCCAGGCGCTGCCGCCGCAGCCGGAGACGGTGATCCTGCGCAGCCAGCCTTTCTATAGTGGCGGGCTCGCGGCCGGCGGCAGCATCCGCGTCGAATACGGCATCGAGCGCTATTACGTTCCGGAAGGTCAGGGCAAACCGATTGAGGAGGCACGCAATGATGGCAACGTCGCCATAGCGGTGCGGGTCTCGCCAGACGGAAGCGCGCAGATACGCAGCCTGCTCGTCGACGGCAAGCCGGTTTACGACGAACCGCTTTATTGATCTCTCAAGCCTTCGGGGGAGGGCGGCTTCTGGGCTTTGAAGACCCTGTCATTTGCCGTTCATTTTTCCTTTGCCTCGACCAAATCGGGTGATATAGAGACGCCGCGCTCCGGAAGGCCTCATGCGCAGGCATAGGCATGCGGTTTGTGAACGCGGGTATGGTGAAATTGGTAGACACGCCAGATTTAGGTTCTGGTGCCGCAAGGCGTGGGAGTTCAAGTCTCTCTACCCGCACCAGGCTGTTTGCAGGGGGAGACTAAGAACTTAGTTGTCCCCAATGACCGAAGGTTGTTCCGAATACTCGGAAGCGAGTGCCGTTCCCCATTTTGGCGGAATGATACAGGAATTGGGAAAAGCCACGCACGGCACGCTGCCGGCGTCGTGCTCATCGAAACGAACGGCGTCTGGGCACGGCCGCCAGGACATGAAGGTAGGAAGACATGCAGGTTATCGAAACGCTCGCTGAAGGGCTGAAGCGCGAAATCAAGGTCGTTATCCCGGCCAAGGACATGGAAGACAAGATGAATGAGCGTCTTGCCGACGTGAAGGACAAGGTCCGCATCAACGGCTTCCGTCCGGGCAAGGTTCCCGCTGCTCACCTGAGGAAGGTCTACGGCAAGTCGATCATGGCCGACCTCGTCAACGAGATCGTCCGCGAACAGCCCGCCGCCATCCTGTCCAGCCGCGGCGAAAAATCCGCCACGCAGCCGGAAATCGCCATGACTGAGGACAAGGACGAGGCCGACAAGATTCTCGCCGCCCAGCAGGATTTCGAATTCACGCTCTCCTACGAAGTGCTGCCGCCGATCGAACTGCAGTCCGTCAAGGGCATCAAGGTCACGCGCGAAGTCATCGATATCTCGGATGACGAAGTCAACGAGCAGGTCCTGAAGGTCGCCGAAAGCGCCCGCTCCTACGAGAGCAAGACCGGCAAGGCCGCCAACGGCGACCGCGTCACCATGGATTATGTCGGCAAGGTCGACGGCGAAGCTTTCGAAGGCGGCACCGATCAGGGCGCCGAGCTGGTAATCGGCTCCAACCGCTTCATCCCGGGCTTCGAAGATCAGCTCGTCGGCGTCAAGGCCGGCGAAGAGAAGACCATCACCGTGACCTTTCCGGCCGACTATCCGGCGAAGAACCTCGCCGGCAAGGAAGCAACCTTCGACATCACGGTCAAGGATGTTGCAGCGCCCGGCGCGGTCGAGATCAACGACGAACTCGCCTCCAAGCTCGGCATCGAATCCGCTGATCGCCTGAAGGAAATCGTCCGCGGCCAGATCGAATCGCAGTACGGCTCGCTGACCCGCCAGAAGCTGAAGCGCCAGATCCTCGACCAGCTGGACGAGATGTACAAGTTCGAGACCCCGGCTTCGCTCGTCGATGCCGAATTTAACGGCATCTGGAGCCAGGTGAACAACGACCTCGCTCAATCTGGCAAGACCTTCGAGGACGAAGACACGACCGAAGAGAAGGCGCGTGAGGAATACAAGACGCTCGCCGAGCGTCGGGTCCGCCTCGGCCTCGTTCTCTCCGAAATCGGCGAAAAGGCTGGCGTCGAAGTCACAGAAGACGAGATGCAGCGCGCGATCTACGATCAGCTGCGCCAGTATCCCGGCCAGGAAAAGCAGATACTCGAATTCTTCCGCAGCCAACCGGGTGCAGCCGCCTCGATCCGCGCACCGATCTTCGAAGAGAAGGTCATCGACCATCTGCTGACCGAAATCGACGTCACCGACAAGAAGGTGACGAAGGAAGAACTGCTCGCTGAGGAAGAAGGCGAAGCCAAGCCTGAGGCCAAGAAGGCCGCTCCGAAGAAGAAGGCGGCGGCCAAGGCCGAGGCTGCAGAGGCTGGCGAGGGCGAGGAAGCCGCCGCTCCAAAAAAGAAGGCTGCTCCGAAGAAGAAGGCTTCTGAGGACAGCGCCGAGTAATCGCCTTCCCGTTCTAGAATTTGAAGGCCCCGCCATCGCGCGGGGCCTTTTCTTTTTGGATTTATCAGGACAGCACATTTCCAACGTCGCCGTCGCATTATCAACAACAGATAGTTGTGATTAGGTACAATGGGGCAGATCTACCGAGTGGCGAGGGGGCTTGAAAATGACTGCAAAGCACGACCTGAAGAAGCTGGTGGAGGAAATCTACACTGTGCGTGATCGCGGCGATATTGAGGGTACGCTGGCGCTGCTCGGCGAGGATTGCACCTTTCGCATTGTCGGCAATACACGGCTGGCGCCTTTTTCGACTGAATCGGGCGGACCTCATGCCTTTCGCCAAGCAATATCGCAGCTCATCACTGCGTGGGATCTATCCAACGTCAGGACAGCCGGCATTTATGTGGACGAGGACGCGCAGGTGGTCTTTGCCCACCGCGATGGCGAGGTCAGGCATATCCCATCGGGCGTGACATTCCGTACGGAATTCGTCGACAAGTTCCATTTTAGGGATGGCAAGCCGGTCAAGATCGTCGAATTCCTCGACACGTTGCAAATGGCCGAGACGAGTCAGATGATCCAAGTCGCTTAAACGGCGGCGAAAAACATCCCATGTGAGGCACTTTAGCGAAAATGGCCACCGCTCAATTCGCGGTCCGTGTCAATTGCGCGACTTTCCTGACATGACTCACGGCTGCGGTTCCGCCTGATGTTTTGGTGAACAGGCTGAGCGTTTCTTCCTCATCATCCGCGACGGGTGTCAGCGCCTGATCCATATAGCTCTTCGACTTCGCATCTCTTGAGATCAGGAAGGCGGAGATCATCAGGCCGATGATCGTGCCGGCGAGCGAAGCATGTTTGAGGATGGTTTCCCTGGCAAAGCGCGGCCAGAAGACCAGCGGGTGTTCGCGCGGAAGCTCCGGACGTCGCTCCGACGGCGTCTTTAAGCGCATGAGGCCGCTTTGCAGCGGATGCACGTTTTCCAGCGGCACGGTCGTTGCGAAGGAGACGAGAACTTTCACAAGCCTTGCCAGCGGCACACCGGTCGCCACGGCGCGGCGCAGCAGCGTCTTCATATGGGCAGGCGAATAATAGAGCGACCAAGCCTCATGGTAGATGTCTTCCCATTCCTGCTTGCTCATTTTGGGGTGGGCGGTGCAGACATGCTCGACATCGTAGATGTTGAGATCGCCGTCCATCTCGACGCCCTTCTTCCACAGGACCTGATGGTCCTCCGAACCGGGCAGCGGCGTCAGGATGAAGAATTCGATGACGTCGAGCGGGAGCTCTTCCTGGATGATGGCAATGTCGCGCCGGATCGATTCCGGCGTGTCGGCGGGGAAGCCCAGAATATAGCCGGCAAGCGTCATGATGCCCTGCGCCTTCCAGGCGAGCAGCATCTTGCGGTATTCGGTGATTTTGTTCTGGTTCTTCTTGGCGGCGGTCAGATTGTCCGGATTGACGTTTTCAAGACCGATGAAGACGCGGGTGACGCCCGCGCGCTTGGATTTCTCGATGAAATTGGGAATTTTGTGGCAGAGCGTGTCGACCTGAATCATCAGGCCGAGCGGAATGCCATCCCGCTCCTTGAGCTCTATCAAGCGGTCAAAGATCGCTTCCCAATCCTTGTTGCGGGCGAAATTGTCGTCGGTGATGAAGAATTTATGGATGCCCTGCGCCCAGTTCATCCGCACCAGCTTCTCGACGTCGTCGGCAGAGCGGAAGCGCGACTTGCGTCCCTGCACATTGATGATGGTGCAGAACGAGCACTGATAGGGACAGCCGCGTCCGGCATCGAAACTCGTGCTGAGCCCGAGCGTACGCTGGATATTGTCCTTCGGCAGGAAGGGAACCGGCGTACCTCCGATGCCGGGAAGGTCGTTCATGAAATTATAGAGCGGCTTCAACTCGCCGGCGGCGGCGTCGCGCAGCACCATCTCCAGCCGCCCTTCGGCCTCGCCGGCGAACATCGAGATGCCCATGTCGCGGCAGGCATCGAGCCCGACCGCCGTGCCGTCGAGCATCGAAAGGCAACCGGACACATGGAAGCCGCCCATCGAAACAAGCAGGCCGGCATTGCGGAACGGGCGGGCGATATCGAGTGCGCGCGGATATTGATTGGACTGGACGCCAACCAGCGCGACCATGCCGAAATTGCCGTGGCGTCTGAACTGGGCGAGCAGCCGAGCGAAATCGATCCGCGTATTGGTCTCGTCGAGTACCGTGATGTCGATCGCGACATCTGGCCCGAGCACTTTACGCTCGGCGCATTCGGCAGCGATACCGTAGAGAGCCGCAAGCGAATTGGACGGGATCATTGCCCGCCACCAGCGGATGACGTAGCCGTCATCGTCATAATGCGACGGCTTGATCAGGATGAGCTGAAAACGTCTGCGCGCGGCTTCCGAAGCATGGGACAAGAGTGTCTATCTTTCTTTAGAAACATCTGCCCGGAGGCAAAACGGCGTTGATGGCACAAATCAGGCACGGCGTATCAATGCGATTTATCAGAGTTCAAACTAAGGCGTAAAAATTCGAAACTGCGCGCTAAAGTTTCGCGCAGCATGTCTTCCGTCGATACACTACTCGAGATCGAGCAGCAATGCGCGGTGGTCCGACACCTCGGGCGCCTTGACCACCTCAAATTGGGCAACCTTCACCTCCGGTGTAACCAGCATGTAGTCAGCGAAGCGGCCTTGCTTTGGATAGTAGGAAGTTCGCGTGTCGACGAGGCCGTTTCCGGTGACGAGATCGGAAAGACCTAACCTGGCAAGGACCTTGAAGGTCGCGCTGTCGGGCAGCAGGTTGAAGTCGCCGCAGACAACGAGCCCTTCGTCACCTGGCCAGATCCGCCCGATGAGGCCGACCAGCGCCAAAGCCTGCTTTTCGCGCTCCGCCGTATCGCCCTTGCCGGCGGGATCGCGCAGCCCATGCATATGGGCGATCGTCACAGCGCGAGCGTGTTCATGGCTGAAGAGACGGATGCAATGCGCGTTTCGCGGCCTGGGATGTTCACCCCAGCCATCGGCGGAAAAACTGCCATGCACGAAGTCCAGCGCCTGGGCGATAATGGAATGCGATTTGCGGACGAAGGTCGCCAACCCGAATTCCGCGACAATGGCGGCGTCGCCATCGAAAAGCTCACCTCTCGATGTCGGGCAGAAGAAGGCGTCGTGGCCGGGCAGGGCGTCGCCGATCTCCCGGAACAGATCGACGCGCTGCGGCAGCTCCAGCCCCGCATCCCGGTAGAGCGACCATCCGCGATCCGCATTCGGCGCCCTCAGCATCTCCTGCAGGCACAGCACATCGGGATCGGCCTGCCTGACATAGGCGATCAGGGCCTCGTGCAGCCTGCCGCCCCATGCATTCAGCGAAATGATGCGCAAGCTCTCGGCTCCGTCTTGGCTGGCGGAATTAGATGGTGGCGCTGCCGGCGGCGCTTTCAGAGTTCCGACTTGATGTCGCCCATCCGGTTCCAAGCGTCGAGCCCGGCGATCTTATAGGCTTCGGCGAGCGTCGGATAGTTGAAGGTGTTTTCGACGAAATATTCGACCGTGCCCTTCAGATTGAGCACCGCCTGGCCGATATGCACCAACTCCGTGGCGCCTTCGCCGACGATATGCACGCCGAGCAGTCGGCGCGTCTTCAGCGAGAAAATCAGCTTCAGAAGCCCTGTGTCGAGGCCCATGATGTGGCCGCGCGAAGTTTCGCGGAAGCGGGCAATACCGCATTCATAGGGAATGCCGCGCTCCTTCATTTCCTCTTCGGTGAGGCCGCAGGTCGAAATCTCCGGCACCGCATAGATGCCGTAGGGGAAATATTTCTGCGGCTCCTTCGCGACCGCGCCGATCGCCACGCGCGCAGCGATGCGGCCCTGTTCCATTGAGGTCGAGGCAAGGCTTGGAAAGCCGACCACGTCGCCGGCGGCGTAGACGTTGGCAACCGATGTCTGGAAGGTCTCCGGATTGACCTTGAGGCGGCCACGGCTGTCGGCCTCCAGGCCAATGGCCGGAAGGTTCAGCGCGTCGGTCGCCCCCATGCGTCCGGCGGCGAAGAGCACCATGTCGGTCACGAGATGACGGCCGTTGTCGAGCGTCAGCTGAACCTTGCCGCTATCCAGCCGCTCGACCTTCTCAGCCTTCGTGCCGAGCAGCAGTTTCATATTGCGGTCGCGCAGTTGATAGGTGAAATCCTCGACGATTTCCTTATCAATAAAGTCGAGCATGGTCGACTTCGGATCGATTACCGTCACGGCAGTATCGAGCGCCGAGAAGATCGTCGCATATTCGATGCCGATAACGCCGGCGCCGATGACGACCATGGTGCGCGGGAGTTCTTCGATATCAAGCAACTCGTCGCTGTCGAGCACGGTCTTGCCATCAAACGGCATATAGTCTGGCCGAAATGGCTTCGTGCCCACGGCAAGCAGAATACTGGCGCCGCTGACGGTCATTGCTTCGCCATCATCCTTGATGACCTGCAAGGTGGTGGAATCGATGAAACTCGCTTTGCCGCGCATATGGTGGACACGGTTGCGGGCGAACTGATGCTCGAGCACTTCCACCTCATGGTTGAGCGTAATCAACAGGCGGCGGCGCAGATCTTCCGCACTGATCTCCTGCTTGACGCGATAGGATCGGCCATAGAAGCCGCGCTCGCGCCAGCCCGACAAATTGAGCGCCGTCTCGCGCAGTGTCTTCGAAGGGATGGTGCCGGTATGAACGGACACGCCGCCGACGCGCTTGCCCTGTTCGATGACAAGCACTTTCTTGCCGAGTTTCGCTGCCTGGATCGCGCCGCGGCGCCCCGCGGGACCGCTACCCACCACAACGAGATCGTACTGAAACATCCTCTAGCCTCGGATTGGAAATGGAATCATTTGCGACAAAAATGTCGCTCCACTATCGGTAGCCGGTCAATGTTACAGATTGTTTTACAGCTACAGATTCAGCCGGAGCTGTGCTTTTCAGATCAGCTTCAGGCCTTTCAGACTGATATGGCCGTCCCTGCCGATGATGATGTGGTCGTGAACGGTGATATCAAGTGCCTTCGCCGCGTCGATGATTACTTTCGTCATATCGATGTCAGCGCGCGACGGTTGTTCATGCGTGAGTGATGTAGTCAGTGGAAATATCGGTCACCCTGGTGACCCCGAGTAACGCCATATTGCCATGCAGTTCCTTCTTCAGGATATCCGCCGCTCTGACCACGCCCGGTAGTCCCGCGACGGCTGCAGCATAAAGGAACGGCCTGCCCACGAACACGAAACAGGCGCCAAGCGCGAGGGCCTTCATGATATCCGTTCCACGCCTGATGCCGCCGTCGATCATGACGGCAATGTTGTCTCCGACACGTGCCGCAATCTCCGGAAGAACCTGAAGGGGAGATGCGGTGCCGTCGAGCTGGCGGCCGCCATGATTGGAGACGATCACTCCATCCGCCCCGGTATTTGCAGCCCGTGCCGCGTCTTCAGGATGCATGATCCCCTTGACCACGAGCTTGCCGGACCACCGCTTGCGTATCCGCTCCAGGTGGCTCCAGTTGAGGTGGTCACGCTTGCCGAAATCGCGCGTGACGTTCGAGGAGATGATCGGCGCGCCTCTTGTGGCGTAGGAATTTTCAAAATGCGGAATGCCGTGCCGGACGATCGTGCGCAGGAATGTACCGGTTGTCCATCGGGGATGCGAGATGCCCTGCCATGCCAGGCGGAGCCCGGGACGCAAAGGCGTCGAAAACCCCGCCCTTACATTATTTTCGCGATTGGGTAGCGTGGCCGTATCCACGGTCAGCAAAAGTGTACCGATGCCGGCCGCAGCGACCCGATCGATAAGAGCGTCGATACGGTCGGGTTCGCCGGGGAGATAGGCCTGAAACCACGCTTGTGGCGAAACCGCGGCTATCTCTTCCAGGGGGATGAGTGACGAACCGCTTATAATCATCGGGATTCCCGATCGGTCCGCTCCTTGCGCGAGCACGATGTCCCCCCGATAGGCCATCAGCGCGCTGATCCCCATCGGCGCGATGCCGAACGGTGCGGCATAAGTCTTGCCGAAGAGGCTCGTCTCGGTGCTGCGTCTCGAGACGTCCAGAAGTACACGAGGCCGAAAGGCATAGGCCTGGAAGGCCTCTGCGTTATGCCGCAGCGACGCATTGGTCTCGGTCGCGCCGGCGATATAACCGAACAGAGGCTTCGGCAGATGTCGCCGCGCGCTCATTTCGAAGTCATCGAGGCAGAGCGCATCGCGGCAGAGCCGCGTCGATCGATCAGTGTTACCGCGGGAGATCGTCATGAAACTTTATCTTCTCGGTATTTCGGGCGGGTATTATTCAGCGTAGCGGGATTACATTAACTTCAGCCCCTTCAGGCTGACATGGCCATCCTTGCCAATGATGATGTGGTCGTGGACGGTGATGTCGAGTGCCTTGGCGGCCTCGACGATCACCTTCGTCATCTCGATGTCGGCGCGCGAGGGCGTCGGATCGCCGGAGGGGTGATTGTGGACGAGGATGATCGCCGTTGCCGAAAGCTCAAGTGCGCGTTTGACCACTTCACGCGGATAGACCGGCGTATGGTCGACCGTTCCGCGGCCCTGCACCTCGTCAGCGATCAGCACGTTGCGCTTGTCGAGGAAGAGGATGCGGAACTGTTCTCGTGTCTCGTGCGCCATGGCGGCGTGGCAATACTGGATGACCGAGGACCAGGAGGAGAGAACCTGCTTGCTTCTGATCTCGCTCTTCAAAGTCCGGTGAGCGACGGTGGCGATCAGTTTCAGGTCGAGGGCGACATTCCCACCGACGCCCTTCACCTCTGTCAGGAGACCAGCGGGCGCGCCAAAGACGCCGGCAAGAGAGCCGAATCGTTCGATGAGCGCCTTGGCGATCGGCTTGGTGTCGCGTCGCGGGATCAGCCGGAAAAGCAGGAGTTCGAGGATTTCGTAATCGGCAAGCGCCGTGTCGCCCAGCTCGCGGAAGCGGTCACGCAGCCGCTCACGATGGCCGTGATAGTGTTCCGGCCCTGAGAGCGAGGCGGGTAGGGCGGTCCGGGCGTTCGGCGCGGCTGGATTTTGCGGCCGGACGCCGAAGAATGAGCGTTCGTCGGCAACAGGCTCTTCAGTCTCGAAAGGCAGCTCGTCGTCGGAAGATGTCGCAACAGGCCGCTTCGCCATCGGATCGTCACCGGGCAAGCGGCGGCAATCCGGGCCGGTCGAGACCGCCCGGTGACAGCGTGAAGATTTCGCAGCCCTCGGCGGTGACGCCGACCGTGTGTTCATATTGCGCCGAAAGCGAGCGGTCGCGGGTCACGGCCGTCCAGCCATCGGCCAGCACCTTCACATGCGGCCGGCCGAGATTGATCATCGGCTCGATGGTGAAGATCATGCCTTCGCGCAGCTCCGGCCCTTCATTGGCGCGGCCATAATGCAGGATGTTCGGCGAATCGTGGAACAGTCGGCCGACACCGTGGCCGCAGAAATCGCGCACCACCGAACAGCGCTCGGCCTCCGCATAGGTCTGGATCGCCTCGCCGATCGCGCCGGTGCGGGCGCCGGGCTTGACGGCGGCGATACCGCGCATCAGTGATTCATAGGTGACCTCAAGCAGCCGCTCGGCGGCGCGCTTGATCGTGCCGACGGGATACATCCGGCTCGAATCGCCATGCCAGCCGTCGAGCACGAAGGTAACGTCGATATTGACGATATCGCCTTCGCGCAGCGGCTTGTCGTTCGGAATGCCGTGGCAGACGACGTGATTGATCGAGGTGCAGGTGGATTTGGTGTAGCCGCGATAGTTCAGCGTTGCCGGATGCGCGCCGTGATCCATGCCGAAATCGAACACGAACCGATCGATCTCATCGGTGAGCACGCCGGGCTTGACGATCTCGGCAAGCGCATCAAGGCAGCGCGCGGTCAGCTGGCACGCCTTGCGCATGCCCTCGAAGGCCTGCGCATCGTAAAGCCGGATGGCGCCCGTATTCTTCGGCGGCGCGGAGGAGGCTTCGATATAATTCACCATTGCAGGGCCTTAGCGGAGATTGTTAGATTTGTTCATAATGCAGCTATGCCGGGTTCGTCCATCGCGATCAACCGTCGGCGCGAGATTTCTGGAAGGATTCGCTCCGCCATCCGCGCCCTTCCGCTGGCGAATTCTTAGCGCCGGATGAAATATCCACAATCTTCCCAAGAGGATAGGATTGATCGGATAAGACCTCCCCGCTACTCACCGATTGGTGACAGCGGGGAAGGGTCGATCATGCTGATTGAAGCTGAAAATCTTGAGATTTCGCCTGGGGCCGGCGCTGAGCCGGAACGGCGCGTACGCGATCGCGGTGCCACCGAGCGCGCGATCCTTGCCGCCGCCAAGGGCCTGCTGGCGGAGGAGGGCTTTCAGAATTTCGGCATCAATGCGGTCGCCCGCCGCGCCGGTTGCGATAAGCAGCTGATCTACCGCTACTATGGCGGCCTTGACGGGCTGGTAGAGGCGATCGGCGCAGATCTCGGCACCTGGGTCAAGGACCGCATCCCGGAAGATGCCGGCGGCATGTTCATGCTCACCTATGGCGATCTGATGGAGCGGCTGGCGCTCCTCCTGCTTGACGCCTTGAGAAGTGATCCGCTGATGCGCAGGATCGTCGCCTGGGAGGTCTCGGAAAACACCGAGCAGGTGAGGCGGTTGTCCGAAGCCCGTTCGAAGGCTCTTGCCCTCTGGCTGGATCGCATGCGCGGCTCGCTGGCGCCGCCGAAGGGGGTGGATGCGGCAGCCGTCAATGCCGTCGTCATCGCTGCGATCCAGCACCTCGTGCTTGCCGGCGCCGCCGGCGGCCAGTGCGCCGGCATGTCGCTGAAGACATCAAAGGATTGGGAGAAGGCGGCGACGGCACTGAAGCGTCTCGTGCGCGGCGTCTACGGCTGACCCCCTTTTTCCACAGCAAGGCCGCGGTGTTAACCTTAACAAATGGTTTACGTTGCGTGGGGCTGGTTAAGCCGACAGTGTGGCGGGGAGCAGAGATGTACGAGTGAGAACCTGCGAGTTGACGCCCATGGGAAGCAAGATCGCCAAAGCCGCAATTCTGGTGACGGCAATGATGTTCTTCGCCGTCCTGGCGCTGGATATTGCAATTCCGACGCTGGTTCTTTGCATCATGGCATTGTCGACGAGGTTGGTTTCCCTCGATCTGCCCATCGCGCGCAAGCATGGAGGAGAGGCCGCATGAAGTGGTTTCTGATCTTCTGGGCCGGCCCCATCGTCTTTCTGGGCGGATGGTACTGGCTCTCCTATTACGACATGAATTTCGGCATCTTCATGCTGACACGGCAGGTCCATGACCTGACTTTCGAGATTTATGGCGAAGCCCTCGGCATTCCGCCGGAAACTATTCCGCCGCTCGTTGCTCGCGCCATCGCGGTGGACAGTCTCGTCGTCTTCGCCATCCTGGGCTTTAGAAAGCGCAAGTCGATCGCTGCCTGGTGGAAGGCGCGTCAGGCGCTGAATTCGTCTCCGGCAGACCTTGCGAGCAAGGAAAGCCTGTCGAGAGCCCCCTGAAGAATGAAGCTGGCCGCGGCCGAATCGATGCGTTCGGCCCGCTTGGCGCGTGAGACGTCCATTTCGATGAGCGCCCGTTCCGCTGCAACCGTCGAAAGCCGTTCGTCCCAATAGACGAAGGGCAGCGCCGTCTTCTGCTCCATGTTGCGCACGAAGGCGCGCGTCGCCTGCACGCGCGGTCCAGCCGATCCGTCCATATTCATCGGCAGGCCGATGATGAAGGCCGCGACCTTTTCCTGAGCTGCGAAATCCAGCAGCGCCTGCGCATCGACCGTGAACTTGACGCGGCGGATCACCGGGCGTGGCGTGGCGAAACGCCGGCCGAGATCGGACATCGAAATCCCGATCGTCTTGGTGCCGAGATCGAGGCCGGCGATTGCCTGTCCAGGGGCAAGCGTTCCGGCCATTTCCTCGATCGTCAGCACCGTCATTGCCGTTTCATCCCGTCAAAAGAAATTGAAGCCGCCGCCGCTTTTCTTTGCAGGCGCATGAGATATGTCCTTACCATCGAAATAAGATTTTGCATCACGTAAGGAGAGATTTGATGAAGATCACCTGGCTCGGCCATTCCGCCTTCCGCATCGAGACATCAAAGGCGAAGATGCTGCTCGACCCCTTCCTGAGCCATAACGCCTCCTTTTCCGGCCAGGATATCAAGGATGTTTCCGCAGGCATCACCCATATCCTGCTGACCCACGGCCATGGCGACCATGTCGGCGATACGGTGGCCCTTGCCCAGGAAACCGGCGCCGTCGTTCTGGCCAATGCCGATCTCGCCGCCTGGCTCGGCTCCAAGGGCGTCGACAGGGTCGAGATGGGCAATACGGGCGGGACGATCACGCTCGGCGGCTTCTCCGCGACCTTCACCAATGCACTGCATTCCTCCGCTCAAATCACCGAGGACGGGGTCTCGCATGCGCTCGGCAACGCCAACGGCCTGATGTTGCATTTCGACGACGAAGCTTCGATCTTCGCCATGGGCGACACTGACATTTTCTCTGACATGGCGCTGATTAACGAGTTGCACCAGCCCGACATCGGCTTCGTGCCGGTCGGCGACCGCTTCACGATGGGGGGCGCGGTGGCAGCACTCGCCTGTCAGCGCTATTTCAGCTTCAAGATCGCAATCCCCTGCCACTACGGCACCTTCCCGATCATCGACCAGACGGCCGATAAGTTCGTTGCCGGCATGGAGGGATCGAAGACGCAGGCGAGGGCGATGAAGCCTGCCGAGAGCCTGTCGATCTGACGAAACCCCGTTGCACCTGGCGGACATGGCCTTTATAGCGATAGGAAAAATCCTATCCGGAGAATGCCATGTCCGTCGATCTTGCCACCGTGAAGCGCGTCGCCAAACTTGCCCGTATTGCCGTCTCCGAGGATGAGGCAAATCGCATGGTCGGCGAGCTGAACGGCATTCTCGGCTTCGTCGAGCAGCTCTCCGAAGTCAATGTCGATGGCGTCGAGGCGATGACATCGGTGACCCCGATGGCGATGAAGAAGCGGGCCGACGAGGTGACCGACGGCAACAAGGCAGCCGATATCGTCGCCAATGCGCCGGTCACCGACCATAATTTCTTCCTGGTGCCGAAAGTCGTCGAATAAGGCTTTGAAAGCCTCTTTCCGACCCTGTTGCCATTCACAGATCTGAAGCGAAAACACGATGAGCGAACTCACCAGCCTGACCATTGCCGAAGCCCGCCAGAAGCTGCGCGCCAAGGAAATCACCGCGATCGAACTGACCGAAGCCTATATCTCGGCGATCGACGCGGCCAATGACAGGCTGAATGCCTATGTTAAGGTCACGCCGGATCTCGCCCGCGTCATGGCCAGGAAATCGGACGAGCGGATTGCCGCCGGAACGGCCGGCGCCCTCGAAGGCATTCCGCTGGGGATCAAGGATCTCTTTGCCACAGTCGGCGTTCACACCCAGGCCTGCAGCCATATCCTCGACGGTTTCGAGCCGCGTTATGAATCGACAGTCACGCAAAACCTCTGGGACGACGGCGCCGTCATGCTCGGCAAGCTTAATATGGACGAGTTCGCGATGGGCTCCTCCAACGAGACGTCCCATTACGGACCGGTGATCAATCCCTGGCGGGCAGGGGGCTCGAACCAGCAGCTCGTCCCGGGCGGCTCCTCCGGCGGCTCGGCGGCAGCTGTTGCCGCGCATCTTTGCGCCGGCGCCACCGCGACCGATACCGGCGGCTCGATACGACAGCCGGCCGCCTTCACCGGCACCGTCGGCATCAAGCCGACTTATGGCCGCTGCTCGCGCTGGGGCACCGTCGCCTTCGCCTCCTCGCTCGACCAGGCAGGCCCGATCGCTCGTGATGTGCGCGACGCCGCTATCCTTCTGAAATCGATGGCGAGCGTTGATGCGAAGGACACGACATCGGTCGATCTGCCGGTGCCGGATTATGAGGCCGTCCTTGGCCAGTCGCTGAGGGGAATGAAGATCGGCATTCCGAATGAATACCGCGTCGACGGCATGCCCGAAGAGATCGAGACGCTGTGGCGCCAGGGCATTGCCTGGCTGAAGGACGCCGGCGCCGAAATCGTCGATATCTCCCTGCCGCACACCAAATATGCGCTTCCGGCCTATTACATCGTCGCGCCGGCCGAGGCTTCCTCGAACCTCGCGCGATACGACGGCGTGCGCTACGGCCTGCGCGTCGACGGCAAGGATATCGTCGACATGTATGAAAAGACGCGCGCAGCCGGGTTCGGCCAAGAAGTCAAGCGCCGCATCATGATCGGCACCTATGTTCTGTCGGCCGGTTATTACGACGCCTATTACATCCGCGCCCAGAAGGTCCGGACGTTGATCAAACGTGATTTCGAACTGGCTTTCGACGCCGGCGTCGACGCTATCCTGACGCCGGCAACGCCGTCGTCGGCCTTTGGCGTCGCCGATGAAAACCTCGCCGCCGATCCAGTGAAGATGTACCTGAACGACATCTTCACGGTGACGGTCAACATGGCGGGCCTGCCAGGCATCGCCGTGCCCGCCGGCCTCGACCACAAGGGCCTGCCGCTCGGCCTGCAACTGATCGGCAAGGCGTTCGACGAGGAAACCCTCTTCAAGACCGCCTACGTCATCGAACAGGCTGCCGGCAAGTTTACGCCGGCGAAGTGGTGGTAACGGGCCTCACGATCCGAAAGATTACGCCCGCCGACCATGAAAAGGTCGGCGCCGTCGGCTTCGCCTCTTGGGCCGCAGGCGAGGCTTTCGAGGATTGCTATCGCGATCCTCGTGTGATTGCCAAAGTCAGGCACGAGTTCACCGTTTTTCCGCTAGAGACAAAAGGTGAGATCTTCGCTGCCGAGTTTGACGCGGAGATCGTCGACTGGGGCGCTCGTGAAGGCGAACCCAATTATGTCTCGGATCTCTGGGTGCATCCCGATCATCAGGGCAAGGGTGTGGGCGGGGCACTGCTGTTGCATCTGTGCGAGTTGATGACGGCCGAAGGACTGACGACTGCCCGGATTGACACGCATGCCGGGACGATCCGGCTTTACAAACGCTGCGGTTTTACCATCATCTGGCACGGCATCGAATTCTCCAGGAGCATGGGTGTGCCGCTCGAAAAGGTGCATATGGAGAAGCAGCTAGGCTGAGCGATAGCCGAAACAGGGAGAGCTTCATGGCAGCCAATGATCTTATGCGCCTGATCGAGGCAATCGATCGCCTTGCCGCCGGCGGTTTTTCCATGGGGGCGGATTGGCAGGCGGTTCACGATATTTGTCAGCGCCACGAAGGCGAACAGCCGTTCGACTGGGGCCACGCCCTCTGCCACCGCATCGAGGGCGACGACTGGAATGCCGACTACTGGTATCGCCGCGCCGGCAAAACGCGCGGCACGGGCACGATGGCCGACGAATGGTCGGCGATGCGGGCGGAACTATCTGCAAAAGCGTGAAGCTGCGTCCTGACCGCGCCGGCTTAAGACGCGGTCAGGGTTTCTTGCCTGATTATCTATTATCCAACTGCGACCTGACCAGTCTCAGCCCGCGTTCTGTGATCCGGTAGGGCTGGCCGCCCGAAGACTTGATCGCCTTGAGGCGCTTCAGCCTGCGGAAGAGCTCGAGGTCTACGCCGGGATAGAGCCAGCCATCGCGGGTGAAGCAACTGACGTCCTCGATCTTTCTGTTGTCGTCGCGGCTAATTTCGATGCGGCCGCCTTGGGCCATGAGATGCAGGATGCGCTGCTCCGTGCGGGAAATATCCATGTTGTGAGATCCGGTATCGCGCCCGCAGGCGCGCACAAAAACGATCTGGCGCTCATCCGAACGTCAGGGCTTCGTTTTTTCGGGCCCGTGCGCGCAAGAAATCTTGCGGGCAGGGCCTTTACCGGGTCTCAGGCAGGCTCAACATAAAACACCTCGATAAGATCTATTATTCAGCCTGGAAAATGCGGTCAAGAGCATCCGTGTCGATGAAAACCAGTCGAAAACCCTTGGTTTCCGTTGATCATCCCTTTGCAGCTACTGGTAAATTCCGCGAGTCAGTGGTCTAGATAGAGGGGTAACGCGGAGGTGTCGTTGATCCACATTCGCAATGCCCGCGACGGGGAAGCGGAGCTCTTGAGCGAGATCGGGCTGAGGGCCTGGCAAAAGGCGATGGCATCGATCGGCGAATCGGATGCGATGATCGACGCGGCGCGCAATGCCTTTCGCAACTTCGTGGAGAATGACTGGCTGACCATTACGGTCATCGAGCAGAATGGTCAGGTTGCGGGCTGGGCGGCGCGCGAGGCTCTTGATGAGACCATCTCGGATTTCTGGATCGATCCCGCCTTCACCCGTCAGGGACTTGGCTCGGCTCTCCTCGAGCGCATCGAAAAGGACATTGCCGGGCAGGGCTTCGACAAGGCGGCTATGCAGACGCATTCCGGCAATAGCGAGGCAATCGGTTTCTTCCGGGAGCATGGCTATGGCATCCACTGGCTTTCAGTCGCTTATAATCCAAAGCTTGACCGCGACGTGCCGTCTGTCGGGCTGACGAAACAGCTCGTTTCGGACGGCCAAGGCGGATATGGGCAGGAGTTCTGACTTTTCAAAACCTGCGGGCAAGCGAAGCATCGCTTGCGGCGGAAGGTGAGCATCCCGTCATTGCCCAGGTGACGATCGTATGGCAAATGCGCCGGCGCGGTCTTCGCCTCAAAGCGGACTAATCGGACGTCACGCAAAAATTGTTGCCTTCGGGATCATTCAAAACGCTGTAGGTATCCGTCTCGCGTACAAAGGTCGCACCGAGGGATAAGAGCCGTTCCACCTCTTTCTCCCGATCCGCAGCGGCCATATCGAGGTGAACACGGTTGCGGGCGGGCCGCTCTCCTTGGCGGAGATGGAAACAAAGGCGCGTGCCGGGACCTTCGACCATTACGGTCGGGTCCGTTTCAGGTGTAAGCCCCATCGCGGCAAGCCGGGCCAACTCCGCATCGTCATAAGGCAGCACTTTGTAGCCGTCGAGCGCTGCCGCCCAGAAGCGAGCTACGCGTGAGGGAACATCGCAATCGATGACGATTTCTTTCAGCTTTCCCATGGTGCTTCTAAAATCTGTCAGCTCTATGTCGGGAGAGGCGCTCCGCCAACGCGCCACCGACGGCCGGCAGCAAAGCGAAAAGCATGAGCTGCGGTGTTTCCTGCAGCGTCAGCAGGCTGGAAATGGCGAACGCAATAAGCGCTCCCAGCAGATAGGGCAGATAATCCTTCAAGAGTGTCTCCTTGTGGCCAGGGTAAGTCCTAGCGGCATCCTTGGCTGAAATAGAGACCATTATGCTATCGGCAATCGGGCCGATCGAAACTCATCTCGATCGCTCGGCTTATGCAAAATGTATGGCCGCCTTTGGCGCCGAGCGGCACGCCGGCTCGGACCGGAGCTCTCGGCGGCAACCGCTACACAACTCCGCGAAAGCCTTGCACCCGCGCGCCGTTTCCTTTACCTCACCAGTGGAAAAGAACAGCCTGCAAAGAGCATCAGATGACCATTGTCGACGTCCGTACGCCCGATCCGAAACGCTTCATCCCCGGCGCCACCGGTGACTGGGAAGTCATCGTCGGCATGGAAGTCCATGCCCAGGTGCTGTCGAATTCGAAGCTCTTCTCCGGCGCCTCGACGGAATTTGGCAAGCCGCAGAATTCGAACGTATCGCTGGTCGACGCCGCCATGCCCGGCATGCTGCCCGTCATCAACGAGGAGTGCGTCAAGCAGGCCGTGCGCACCGGTCTCGGCCTGAAGGCTCAGATCAACAAGCGCTCGGTGTTCGACCGCAAGAACTATTTCTATCCCGACCTGCCGCAGGGCTATCAGATTTCGCAGTACAAGGATCCGATCGTCGGCGAAGGTAAAATTGTCATTTCGCTCGGGCCGGACCGTCAGGGCCAGTTCGAGGATATCGAGATTGGGATCGAGCGCCTGCACCTGGAACAGGATGCCGGCAAGTCGATGCACGACCAGCACGCGACCATGTCGTATGTTGACCTCAACCGGTCCGGCGTGGCGCTGATGGAGATCGTCTCCAAGCCCGACATGCGCTCATCCGACGAAGCCAAGGCCTATATGACGAAGCTGCGTTCGATCGTCCGCTACCTTGGCACTTGCGACGGTAACATGGATGAAGGCTCCATGCGCGCCGACGTCAACGTCTCCGTGCGTCGTCCGGGCGAGCCCTTCGGCACGCGTTGCGAAATCAAGAACGTCAACTCCATCCGCTTCATCGGCCAGGCGATCGAATATGAAGCTCGTCGCCAGATCGGCATTCTGGAGGATGGGGGCGTGATCGAGCAGGAGACGCGCCTGTTTGATCCGAACAAGGGCGAAACGCGCTCCATGCGCTCGAAAGAGGATGCGCATGACTATCGTTACTTCCCCGATCCGGATCTGCTGCCGCTCGAATTCGACGATGCCTTCATCAAGGCGCTCGAAGCCGATCTGCCGGAGTTGCCCGACGACAAGAAGGAGCGCTTCGTGCGTGAACTCGGCCTGTCGGTCTACGACGCCTCCGTGCTGGTTTCAGAAAAGGCCATCGCCGATTATTTCGAGGCCGTGGCCGCCGGCCGCGACGGCAAGACGGCGGCAAACTGGGTGATCAATGACTTGCTCGGCGCGCTCAACCGCACCGGCAAGGACATCGAACAGTCGCCGGTATCGCCGGCCCAACTCGGCTCCATAATCGACCTTATCAAGGCTGGTACCATCTCCGGCAAGATCGCCAAGGACCTTTTCGAGATAGTGTTGACCGAAGGCGGCGATCCCGTCGAGATCGTCGAATCGCGTGGCATGAAGCAGGTAACAGATACCGGCGCGATCGAAAAAGCCGTGGACGAGATCATCGCCGCCAATCCCGAACAGGTTGAAAAGGTTAAGGCGAAGCCGACCATGGCGGCATGGTTCGTCGGCCAGGTCATGAAGGCGACTGGCGGCAAGGCCAATCCGCAGGCGGTCCAGGCGCTCGTCAAGGCGAAACTCGGCATCGAGGAATAGCCGTGTATTTCGTCCGCACCGCCGGAGAGCGCGACCTGGAGAAGGTGCGCGCTCTTCTGGTGGAGAGCTTTCACGCCACCTATGACGACCTCCACGGCAAAACAAAGGTGGACGATCTGATCGCCCATCTCTTTACGCCGGCAGCACTGAAGGCGCGGCTGGGGCGCAGAGATGCCGAATTCCTGGTCGCCGATAATGGCCGCAACATTGGCGGCGTAGGTTTTGCGGCGATGTCGCAGGTGCTGACGAAGACGGTCATGCTGCATCTCCTCTATGTCAGCCCCTCGCTGA
Source organism: Rhizobium bangladeshense (assembly GCF_017357245.1). Lineage (NCBI taxonomy): Bacteria > Pseudomonadati > Pseudomonadota > Alphaproteobacteria > Hyphomicrobiales > Rhizobiaceae > Rhizobium > Rhizobium bangladeshense. The sequence goes on from NZ_CP071612.1 coordinate 1,940,708, forward strand.
AGCGCCAAGGCATTGGCCGCGATATCTTCGCCGAGCTCGAAACCTGCTTTCCGGATGCTGAGATCATGCGTCTGGAAGTCGAGCCGCAGAATGCGGCGGCGATCGCCTTCTATCAGACGCATGGGTTCATCGAAGTCGGCCGCAACGAGAACAACGCGGCCGGACAATCCGGCATTCCGTCGCTTATTTTCGAAAAACCGCTCGAAGGACATTGAGGCTGTGGCAGTTGAATTGCGGGATATTCTCATTCGCGAAGCGCGCAGGGAAGATTTGCCGGCGCTTGTGGCGCTGTTTGCCGCCGATACTCTCGGCGGTCACGGCGATACGACGGATGCCGCGGCTTTTGCTGATTATGCCAGGGCCTACGCGGTCATCGAGGCTTCGCCCGACCAGACGCTTTATGTCGCAGAGCGCGGCAGCGAAGTCGTCGGCACATTCCAGACGATGCTCACGACCTCGCTGACAGGCCGCGGTTCTTCGACGATGATCATCGAGGCGGTGCAGACGCGGGCTGAGATGCGCGGGCGGGGCATCGGCACTGGAATGATCGAGTTCGCCATATCAGAGGCAAAAGGCCGCGGCGTGCGACTGGTGCAACTGACGTCGAATGCCCTACGCAAGGATGCCCATCGTTTCTATGAAAGGCTTGGCTTCAAGCCTTCGCATCTCGGCTTCAAGATGGCCTTGAAATGACCCTTGCCTCTCGTGGAATCGCTGGACAATTCGGCTTGGCGACGGCATAAGCGAGAGGCTAAATTCTGGTTTGGCTCGCACTGGCGGGCACAAGGAAAAGACATGCGGAATCTTGTGGTTCAAATCTTCACCTGGTGGAACAGTCAGACGATAGGCACGCGTTTTGCGACTTGGCGTTTTGGCAAGCGCGTCGGCGAGGATGAATTCGGCAACGTCTATTATGAAGGCGGCATGTCTTCCTACGGCCTGCCGAAGCGCTGGGTGATCTACAAGGGGTATGCCGAAGCCTCCGCCATTCCGCCGGGCTGGCATGGCTGGATGCATCATCGCACCGATGTTCCGCCGTCCAAGGAAAATTACGTCGCCAGGGAATGGCAGAAGGCGCACCGTCCGAACCTCACCGGTTCTCCGCAGGCTTACCGTCCTCCTGGCTCTCTCGCTGTTCCGGGGGAGCGGCCGCGCGTCACCGGCGATTACGACGCCTGGACACCTGGCAACTGAGACGGCGGCCTGACCGGGCGATCGCAAGCTCGGCTTTTGGCCACAATTGACCTTTACCCGCAGGTTGACCGCGCTTGACCGCGGCCATGAACTGAAAATGTCTGGAGACGGGTACATATGAAGCTCTTCACGCGGAACATGGTCCTGCGTGGCGCCGGATCGCTGCTGGCGCTCTCGGCTCTGCTTCCACCGGTTGCGGCATATGCCGCACGCATCGACAATCCGGTTGCCGTCTTTTCCGGCCTCGACAAGATCACCGGCCGCATCACGACGTTCGATGTTTATGTCAATGAGACGGTACAGTTTGGGGCGCTGCAGGTGACGCCGAAGGCTTGCTATTCGCGCGACCAGGCGGAAGCGCAGAAGATCGACGGCTTTGTCGAAGTCGACGAAATCACGCTCGACCGCAAGATCCGTCGCATCTTCACAGGCTGGATGTTTGCCGACAGCCCCGGCCTCAACGCCGTCGAACATCCGATCTACGACGTCTGGTTGAAGGACTGCAAGACAAGTTCGGACGTTCCGGCTCCCGATAACGCCAAGGCGACAGCCCGCTGATTCAGGTCGGTTGGAGCCGGCGTTCAAAACTTAAGGTGTGGCGACTCCATAGCGGCGGCCAATAGCACCGCATAATCTGCCTTGGGGACGTCGATCGCTCCGAACGTCTTCAGGTGCTCGGTGGTGAATTGCGTGTCGAGCAGCGTGAAGCCCCTTTCCCGGAGCCGTTCGACCAGATGCACGAGGCAAATCTTCGAGGCGTCAGTTCGGCGCGAAAACATGCTTTCGCCGAAGAAGGCCGAGCCGAGCGAAACGCCGTAGAGGCCACCAACCAGTTCTTCGCCATCCCAAGCTTCGACCGTATGGGCATGCCCGATTTCGAAGAGCGTTGTGTAGAGCGATTTGATCGTTTGGTTGATCCACGTGCTCGGGCGGCCGGATGTTTCCTCTGCGCAAGCCGCGATCACCCCATCGAAGGCGTGATCGAAACGGATTTCGAACGGTTTCCTGCGAACCGTCTTGGCGAGGCTTTTCGATATGTGGAAATCATCGAGCGGCAGCACGCCGCGCAATTCCGGTTCGACCCAGAAGATCTCCGGGTCGTCGGCGGATTCGGCCATCGGAAAGAGGCCGATGGAATAGGCGCGCAGGAGAATGTCAGGGGTAATGCCTGGTGACTTCCTGCGCGGTCCTGCCATTCCTGTCCTATGCCGCTGGCGTGTTGGCGAGATAATGTTCCAGCCAGTGGATATCGTAGTCGCCGTTGGCGATATCCTGGTTGGAGACGAGTTCCTGGAACAGCGGCAGCGTCGTCTTGATGCCGTCGACGACGAACTCGTCGAGCGCGCGGCGCAGGCGCATCATGCATTCGACGCGGGTGCGGCCGTGCACGATCAGCTTGCCGATGAGGCTGTCGTAGTACGGTGGGATCTTATAGCCCTGATAGGCGCCGGAATCGATGCGCACGCCAAGGCCGCCCGGCGCATGGAAATGCGTGATCGTCCCGGGCGAGGGAACGAAGGTGCGCGGGTCCTCGGCATTGATACGGCATTCGATCGCGTGACCGGAAAAATGTACTTCGTCCTGCGTCACGGAGAGACCGCGGCCGGAGGCGACGCGGATCTGTTCGTGTACTAGGTCGATGCCGGTGATCGCCTCGGTGATCGGATGCTCCACCTGCAGGCGGGTGTTCATCTCGATGAAATAGAACTCGCCGTTTTCGTAGAGGAATTCGATCGTGCCGGCGCCGCGATATTTCAGCTTCTTCATCGCATCGGCGCAGATCTGGCCGATCTTCATGCGCTGCTCGACGTTGAGTGCCGGCGAATTCGCTTCTTCCCAGACCTTCTGATGGCGGCGCTGCAGCGAGCAGTCGCGTTCGCCGAGATGAATGGCATTGCCTTCACCGTCCCCGAAAACCTGGATTTCGATATGGCGCGGCTTGCCGAGATATTTTTCCATGTAGACGGCATCGTTGCCGAAGGCCGCCGCCGCCTCCGTGCGCGCCGTCGACCACGCCTCGATCAAATCGGCCTCGCTCTTGGCGACCTTCATGCCACGTCCGCCGCCGCCGGCGGTTGCCTTGATCAGCACGGGATAACCGATTTCGGCGGCCGTCCTCAGCGCATCCTCTTCGGTCTTCACTTCGCCGTCCGAGCCGGGAACGACGGGAATGCCGAGTTCCAGCGCCGTCGTCTTGGCGGTGATCTTATCCCCCATGATGCGGATATGATCCGCCGTCGGCCCGATGAAGGTGATGCCGTGGGCGTCGAGGATATCAGCGAACTTGGCGTTCTCGGACAGGAAGCCGTAGCCCGGATGCACGGCGTCGGCGCCGGTGATCTCGCAGGCAGCGACGATCTGATGAATGTTCAGATAGCTGTCACGGGAGGAGGGCGGGCCGATACATACGCTTTCGTCGGCAAGGCGCACATGCATGGCATCGGCATCGGCGGTGGAATGAACCACGACGCAGGCGATGCCGAGTTCCTTGCAGGCCCGGAGCACGCGAAGGGCGATTTCCCCGCGATTGGCGATGAGGATTTTCGAAATCATGGGCTTGGGCCTATTCGATGACGACGAGGGCTTGGCCGTATTCGACGGGATGTCCGTCATCGACGAGAATTTCGGTTACCTTCCCCGATTTCGGCGAGGGAATCTGGTTCATCGTCTTCATCGCTTCGATAATGATCAGTGTTTGGCCTTCCTTGACGGTTGCGCCAATTTCGATGAAGGGACGCGCGCCCGGAGCAGGCGCCATATAGGCGGTGCCGACCATCGGTGCACTGACGACATTGGCCGGGTTCCGACTGGGCGCTGCGGGCGCGGCAGCGGCGGCTGCCGGAGCGGCGGCTGCGGCCGGAGCTGCAAAGGCCGGTGCAGCGACCGGCGCCTGGACGTAATGCGGTGTGCCGCCGCGCGAAACGCGGATGCGCAGATCGTCCTGCTCGACCTCGATCTCCGTCAGATCCGTCTCGTTAAGAATATTGGCGAGATCGCGGATCAGTGCCTGATCGATACCCGATTTCTTTTCAGCCATGGTATTGCCCTGTCTTCTTCTTATGCCGTGATGTTCTTCAGCGCGTGGAGCGCCAGGATGTAGCTGTGAGGCCCGAAGCCGCAGATCACGCCCTTGCATGCCGGCGCGATCATCGACTTGTGGCGGAATTCTTCCCGTGCATGGACGTTGGATATGTGGAGCTCGATGACGGGGATGGAAATAGCGCGGATCGCGTCGTGCAGGGCGACTGACGTATGCGTATAGGCGCCTGCATTGATGGCAACGCCGACGGCCTTTTCGTCGGCCTCGTGGAACCAGTCGACCAGCGTGCCTTCGTGGTTGCTCTGACGGAAGTCGATATCAAAGCCGAGTTCGCGTCCTGCCGCCTTGCAGTCCGCCTCGATGTCCGTGAGCGTCTTGCCGCCATAAATGCCGGGCTCTCGTTTACCCAGCATGTTCAGGTTAGGCCCGTTCAGGACAAAAATCGTTTGCGTCATCGAATGTTCCGTAAAATGCACGACGGCAACCTATAGACTCCACGAGGGCTGAATGAAAGCCCTTACGGGTTGGCCGGCAGGAATCGCGCCACATTTGTCCACATGGCTGAAACGCTTCGAATTTGGCGATTTGATGAGTTGCCGGTCGGCCGCCCGTTTTGGTCAGCAGGCGGTCTTGCCGCAGCTGCGCATGTTCTTGACCTTGGCTTCGAGATCGTCGAGCCCGACGGCGCCAGGGACGAGTTCGTTGCCGATGACATAAGAGGGCGTGCCGCTGATGCCGAGGCTGGAGGCAAGCTGATAGGTCGCCTGAACGATTCCGTCGTTCGGACTCTTTGCCATCTCGGCGCGGATCTTATCCTCGCTAAAGCCGAGAGAACCTGCGACAGCGATCGCACTTTCTTCCGAGGCTCGGCCTTCGCTGCTGAGAAGGGCGACATGGAAGTCGGCATATTTCGCAGGCGCCAGCCTGCGGAAGGCGTCGGCCACTTTGTGGGCGGCAACTGAATCCGGCCCGAGGATCGGGAATTCCTTAAGCACGAAGCGGACGTTCTTGTCCTTCTTCAGCAGCGCCTGCATGTCGGTAAGCGCGTGTCGGCAGTAGCTGCAGTTATAATCGAAGAATTCGACGACCGTGACATCGCCTTTGGGGTTGCCGAGCGTCACGTCATCCTTCGATTCGAAAATTCCGGCGCTGTTCTCTTCGATCGCCATATTCGCCTTCACCAGCCGCGCGGCTTCCTGCTTCTTCTGCAGCGCCTCCTGGACCTCAAGCATGATCTCGGGGTTATCGATCAGATATTGCTTGATGAATTCCCCAAACTCCTTCTTCTGCTGATCGTCGAGCGCTGCTGCTGGAAACGGGAGCGCAATCGATGCGGCAAGCGCCAGTGCGGTGAAGCTTTTCGGGAAGAAGGCCATGATATCCTCGTCATCGGCGATGTGGTCTTGGTCGAGAAAACCTTCGCCGGGTTATGGATTTGAACGCGTCGCGTCAAGGTACGGTGCGTCGAGGTCTGTTCAAACAGGAATTTTCACCCCCGCACGACCCTCGCGGGATTGTGATGAGCCGATTAATGCGGCAATTGTCTGGCCATTATCGAAGAAGTCGAGCGAGAAGCGATCTTGTTTTCCATATCCAAACGCAGCGAAGTCGAGCCTTTTCATGCCATGGACGTTTTGGCGGAGGCGACGAAGCGGCGGGTAGCCGGCCAGCCCGTCATCTCCATGGCGGTCGGTCAACCCTCGCATCCCGCGCCTCAGGCTGCTCTCGAAGCGGCACGCGCCGCACTTGCCGAAGGCCGGATCGGTTATACCGATGCACTGGGGACGGCGCGGCTGAAATCGGCGCTCGCCTGGCACTACAAGGACCGTCACGGCTTGGACATCGATCCCGCGCGCATCGCGGTAACCACCGGTTCCTCGGCAGGCTTCAATCTTGCCTTTCTGTCGCTTTTCGATGCCGGTGATGCCGTGGCAATCGCAAGACCGGGTTATCCCGCCTATCGCAATATTCTCGGCGCCTTGGGTCTGAACGTTCTCGAGGTGCCGGTGACGGCCGAGACGCACTTCACCCTGACGCCTGAGAGTCTAGAAGCGGCGCAGCAGCAAAGCGGCGTCAGGCTGAAAGGCGTGCTGCTCGCCAGCCCCGCCAATCCAACCGGCACTGTGACCGGCCGCGACGGGCTGAAGGCGCTTGCTGATTATTGCGCCGCCCAGTCCATCGCCTTGATCTCCGATGAAATCTATCACGGGCTGACCTTCGCCGGCGAGGAGGCGAGCGCCCTTGAGCTGACGGACGAGGCGATCGTCATCAACTCCTTCTCCAAATATTACTGCATGACCGGCTGGCGAATCGGCTGGATGGTGCTGCCGGAGCGGCTGGTGCGGCCGATCGAGCGGGTGGCGCAGAGCCTCTATATCTCGCCGCCCGAACTCTCCCAGATCGCAGCGGTAGCCGCGCTTGGCGCAAGCGAAGAGCTCGATCATATCAAGACGAGCTATGCCGCAAACCGCGAGCTGCTGCTCGACCGCCTGCCCAAGATGGGCCTTGCGCCCGCTTCGCCGATGGACGGCGCCTTCTACGCTTATGTCGATGTCTCGCGCTTCACCAATGACAGCATGGGTTTTGCCAAGCGCATGTTGGCCGAAATCAATGTCGCGGCGACGCCGGGCCTGGACTTCGATCCGCTGGAGGGACATCGAACCCTGCGCCTTTCCTACGCGGGCTCGCAAGGAGAGATAGCCGAGGCGGCGGAGCGGATAGCAGTCTGGCTGAAGTAGGGCTGTGTGGGCAAGCGGCTACTTGCCCACTGCTGCTTAATCAGCTTCCCGAAGAAAACAGTGAAGCGAGTGTCGAAGCCGGCTTGTTGTTCAGCCGCGGAACCACCACCAGCTGCTTGATCTCACCGCGTTTGAAGGCGGCCAGGAAGCGCTTATAATCCTTAAAGGACACGCAGCCGTTGGAATCCCCGTACTTGCCAAGCATATAGGTGTGGGCGAGTAGGCCGACGCGGTCAAAGATGGCGTCCGAGCCTTCGACCGGCGTCAGGCGGATCGCCTCGACACCGTGAAAGAGGCTCTCGCGCATGGTAAGGACATAGGTGTGCGGCGGCGTCGGCCCGCGCATCTTCTTGTCGGCGTAGCGCGGCTTGTCGCGCATCTTGCCGAGACCGGAATGGGCCTCCAACCGTTCGCCATTCGGCAGATAGACGGTGCTGTTTTCGATATCATAGATTGCGACACCTGCCCGCAGCTTCGGCGAAAAGACCGGCTTGTCGTAGCGCGGCACGGCATCGTCCTCGTCGTCTTCGATCGGCGAGTTCGGCTGGGCATAGGCCAGAACAGACCCGGCAGAGCGCTGTGCACCCTTGGCGACCGCTGCCGGTTTGCCAATGAGCCCGTCCGGACGCGCCATCGGCAACGGCACGGAACCTGCGTCGGGTGACAGGACGAGATCGAAGGGTTGATCCTCTGCCGCTGCGACCATCACCGGTGCTGAATCTGTTGCAGGAACTGAGGCGGTCCTGACAGAATCGATCGGCTCGATCGGGGCGGGGGCGATCTGCCGGGGGCCTGCCTCGGCCAGCGCTACCATCGCCTGGAGTTGGGCCGCGGCGACGGATTCCTTTGATGGGACGATGATTCGGTTGGTGTTATCTTCTTCAGTCTCTGCCGAGGCGAGCTCGACAGGCGGCGGCGCGATCGCATCGTCCTTGCGGAACTTGGCGCTGTCGGAAATCGCGGCAAGGAGGGGTTGCTCGGCAGCCTTGGTGAGCCGATTGTTCTTCGTAAGAGCCGCCAATGCCGTTGCTGCGGCGGCAGTCTTTTCAGCATGCGACTGGATGAGGCTTGCTGTCAGCGGCATCTTTGGCTTCGCGTTGAAGGCGGCCAGCCGGTCACCTTTGCCGACGTGGATCAACCGCTCGAGGCGAGTTGACGGCGCCACCTTCGGGGCGGCCCCGATCTGTGCCAGGCTGTCTGGTGGAGAAAAGTGCCCGGCCACCGAATGCATCGTTGCCAAGGTCGCGATCAGCCATGTTGAGGTTAAAAGTCCGGCGCTGACGACACCGTAAAGAAAGCCGCGAGATTTGCGCGAACGCAAAACAGATCCGCCAAGAGGGGCGACGTTATCCAACGTCCCAACCGCAAACGCCATACTACACTCGTCTTTCAAACTCGCTACGCAGGCCGGCGGCACTGACTGACTAAACTTCGCCGGGGCCGGTAGGGCCGCAAAAGGGCCGAATTTAGGCCGCCTGCGACTTCCGACTGTTTCGCAAGGATGACGAATTATGGTTTCTAATTTGTTTACGTGATATCGCTGTTTCTTACGACGTCGCAAAAACAGAAGCGCGCCGGCTTCTCAGGTGCGTTCCATCACATAACTTCCCGGCGCCTCCTCGATTGCGTTCAGCGCATCGCCGCCGGGTTTGCGCGCGCCAACGCGCCGTCCGTCATGCGTCTCGATCCAGGCCTGCCAATGCGGCCACCAAGATCCCGGCGTCTCGGCGGCCCGCGCGAGCCAGGTCTCATAGTCGCCCTTGGCCGGGCCGCCCGTCCAGAATTGGTATTTCTTCTTGTCGGGCGGGTTGACGACGCCGGCGATATGTCCCGAGCCGGTGACGACGAATTCCACCTTGCCGCCGAAAAACTGGCTGCCGAGGAAGACCGATTTGGCGGGCGCGATGTGGTCTTCGCGGGTGGCGAGATTATAGATCGGGATCTTCACGTCCTTCAGCGATACGCGCTTGCCATCGAGAATCATCTCGTTCTGCGTCAGAGCATTTCGGAGATAGCAGTTTCGCAGGTAGAAGGCGTGGTTTGCCGCCGCCATGCGCGTCGAATCGGCGTTCCAGAACAGGAGATCGAAGGGCAGGGGCTCTTGGCCCTTGAGGTAGCTGTTGACAAAATAAGGCCAGATCAGCTCGGAAGCGCGCAACATGTTGAAGGCCATCGACATCTTCGTGCCGTCGAGATAGCCGGCGGCCCGCATATGCTCTTCGAGGGCTGCAAGCTGCTCCTCGTCGACGAAGACCTTGAGATCGCCGGCATGGGTGAAGTCGACCTGCGTGGTGAAGAGCGTGGCGGTCTTGATGCCTTTGTTTTTCTCCTTGGCATGCAGCGCCAGCGTTGCCGCCAGTAGCGTGCCGCCGACGCAGTAGCCGACGGCGTTGACTTCCTTTTCGCCGGTCGCCTTCTCTATCGTCTCGAGCGCGAAATCGATGCCTTCGCGGGCATAGGCTCCCCAGTCCTTCTCCGCGTGACGCGCGTCCGGGTTGACCCAGGAGATGACGAAGACGGTCTGGCCCTGATCCACGCACCATTTGATGAAGGATTTCTGCGGGTTGAGGTCAAGAATATAGAACTTGTTGATCCAGGGCGGGCAGATCAGCAGCGGCCGCTTCAGAACCGTATCGGTCGAGGCTTCGTACTGAATGATCTGGCAGATATCGTTCTGGGCGATGACCTTGCCCGGCGTCAGAGCCATGTCGCGGCCGACGGCGAATTTGGTCATGTCGGTCTGCCGAAGGCGAAGCTCGCCATTCCCGGCAGCGATGTCCTCGGCGAGCATCTTCATGCCGCGCACCAGGTTCTCGCCTTTGCTTGCAATCGTCTCACGGTAAAGCTGCGGGTTGGTAGCGATGAAGTTGCTGGGCGAGAGTGCTGCCGTGATCTGCTTCACATAGAAGCCTGCCTTGTGCTTGGTGTGCTCGTCGAGACCGTCGGTCTCCGACACCAGCTTGTCCACCCAGTCGGTCGTGACGAAATAGACCTGGCGGAGAAAGTCGAAGAAAGGATTTTTCTGCCAATCTTCGTCGGCGAAGCGCTTGTCCTTGCGAGTGTCTGGTTCGGGCGGCAGCGGCTCACCCTGCATGCGCTGCATCGAGCGCATCCAGATGCCGAAAAACGAGGACATCAGCTCTGTCTGCGCCTCGAAGGTGCGACGGGGATCGGAAATCCAGTATTCGGTGACCTTGGAAAGCGTCTTGACCATATCGGTCATCGGATCGATCACGGTGTCGGTGATCTCGCCGCGTTCGCGCGGCGCAAGCCAGGCCGAGGCGGCTTGCCCGAGATTTTCGAGCGCCCGGGCGAAATTCATCGCCATCGTCTCGGGATCCTTCAACAGATAGGGATCGAGATCGGCCGCGTCGAAACCGGTCTTGTCGCCATTCTTATGGCCGCCACTCTCCTGCTTGCTGTCGGTCACCATTTCCTCCGGCGGCAGCACCCATTTTATCCATTCGTTGTACATCGTGATCGAACGAGAAAACAAGTTCCAGCCGCATCGGCTCGTGCTATTGCTTTGTGGCTACGACAAATTTAACAGTCGAAGCAGTCAGAACTGGATTTGAGGCATGACGAAGAACGGCATTCGGCGCATCGCAACCTTCAACCGCACCGCATTGATCTGCGCCGCGGCGGCGATGACGCTTGCCGGATGCAATCTGACGGCGGAGGAAAAGGCCGCGGCCGCCGCTAGGCGAGCGGCGCCGACCGCCGTCGTCATGCCGGCCACGAAGGGTGAGCCGGTGGAAGGCGGTCTGACGAAATCGCCGGACGGCTACCCGAATTTCGGCGCGCCGCTGACGGCCGCCAATGTCCAGATGAGCGATGAGCAGGCGGCCGAACTGCAGCATCAGTTGACCGCGCTCGCCGCCCGGCGCAAGGCCGGCACGATCTCGGAAGCCGAATATCAGGCCAAGGTCGCCGAAATGCGCCGCCTTGCCGCCGAACACGGTGCGCAGACGCTATCCGAAATCTCCAAATAAACCTTGCCTTTCAGGCAATTTGGACGCAAAGCCTTCCGGATGGATCGGAAGATGCGAATTTCCCGATAATGCGTTGTTGCGCGGCCTTTCCGTCAAAGATTCGCCGCGTGGCTTGGGTCTGATGAATACGGCGCTGCGATTGTGAGGTTCGTGTCGCAGCCGCCGGGAGACGGAACGAACTTCGACCGCGGCCCAAAAGTCGCCTTTCCATGGGGAATGAAATGGAAGAGTTTCACAAAGTCCGGCGTTTGCCGCCTTATGTTTTCGAACAGGTCAACCGTTTGAAAGCAAGCGCGCGAGCGGGCGGCGCCGATATCATCGATCTCGGCATGGGAAACCCTGACCTTCCCACTCCCCAGGCGATCGTCGACAAACTGTGCGAGGTCGTGCAGGATCCGCGCACGCACCGTTATTCCTCCTCCAAGGGTATACCGGGCCTGCGCCGCGCCCAGGCCGCCTATTATGCCCGCCGCTTCGGCGTGAAGCTCAACCCGGATACGCAGGTGGTCGCCACCCTCGGCTCAAAGGAAGGCTTCGCCAATATGGCGCAGGCAATCACCGCGCCCGGCGACGTGATCCTTTGCCCGAACCCCACCTATCCGATCCACGCCTTCGGCTTTCTGATGGCCGGCGGCGTGATCCGCTCGATGTCGGTGGAGCCGGACGAGACCTTTTTCCCGCCGCTTGAGCGCGCGGTCCGGCATTCGATTCCGAAGCCCTTGGCGCTGATCCTCAACTATCCCTCGAACCCGACTGCCTTTGTCGCGACGCTCGATTTCTACAAGGACGTCGTCGCCTTCGCCAAGAAGCACGACATCATCGTGCTCTCGGACCTTGCCTATTCGGAGATCTATTTCGACGGCGCTCCGCCGCCATCGGTCCTCGAAGTGCCGGGCGCGATCGACGTGACGGTCGAGTTCACCTCGATGTCGAAGACCTTTTCCATGCCGGGCTGGCGCATGGGCTTTGCCGTCGGCAACGAGCGGCTGATCGCTGCGCTCACCCGCGTGAAGTCCTACCTCGACTATGGCGCCTTCACGCCCATCCAGGTGGCGGCGACACATGCGCTGAACGGCGATGGTTCCGACATCGCCGAAGTGCGCAACGTCTATAAACGTCGCCGCGACGTCATGGTCGAAAGCTTCGGCAAGGCCGGCTTCGAAGTGCCGCCGCCGGCTGCCACCATGTTCGCCTGGGCGAAGATCCCGGAAAAGTTCCGTCATCTCGGTTCGCTGGAATTCTCCAAGCTGCTGGTCGAGAAGGCCGACGTCGCGGTTGCCCCGGGCATCGGCTTCGGCGAGATGGGCGACGACTATGTCCGTTTGGCGCTTGTCGAAAACGAACACCGCATCCGTCAGGCTGCGCGCAACATCAAGAAGTTCATGTCGACGGCAGATGAGACGATGCATAACGTCATCTCGCTGAACGCTCACCGTTAATTCCAACCGCGAAGACAGCCGCGGAACTGCGGCTGTCTCTCACCAGACATTTCAGGATCGATCCATGGCAGATGCCCTCAAAATCGGCATTGCGGGCTTGGGCACCGTTGGCGCCTCGCTTGTTCGCATCATTCAGCAGAAGAGCAACGAGCTTGCCGTCACCTGCGGGCGTCCGATCACTATCACGGCGGTCTCTGCGCGCGACAAAACACGGGATCGCGGCATCGATCTTTCCGGCGTCACCTGGTTCGACCGGCCCGAGGACCTCGCCGAAAAGGGTGACATCGATGTCTTCGTCGAGTTGATGGGCGGCGCCGAAGGGGCTGCCAACATTTCCGTGCGCGCCGCACTCCAGCGCGGTCTCCATGTGGTGACAGCCAACAAGGCGCTGCTTGCCTATCATGGGGTCGAGCTTGCGACGATTGCGGAAGAAAAGGGATCGCTGTTAAATTTCGAGGCGGCGGTCGCCGGTGGCATCCCGGTCATCAAGGCGTTGCGTGAATCGCTGACGGGTAACGCCGTCTCACGCATCTATGGCATTATGAACGGCACCTGCAATTACATCCTCACCAAGATGGAAAAGGAGGGGCTGTCCTTCGCCGAATGCCTCAAGGAAGCCCAGAGGCTGGGTTATGCCGAGGCCGATCCGGCCTTCGACATCGAGGGCAATGATACCGCCCACAAGCTCGCAATTCTGACAACGCTTGCCTTCGGCAATCGCATCGCGGCTGACGACATTTATCTCGAAGGCATCACCAATATCTCGATCGAGGACATCCACGCCGCCGCCGAACTCGGCTACCGCATCAAGCTGCTCGGCGTTGCCCAGCGCACCGAGACCGGAATTGAGCAGCGCGTGCACCCGACCATGGTCCCGGTCGATTCCGTCATCGCCCAAGTCGACGGCGTCACCAATGCGGTGGCAATCGAATCCGACGTGCTCGGCGAACTGCTGATGGTCGGCCCGGGCGCTGGCGGCAATGCGACGGCCTCGTCCGTGCTTGGCGATATCGCCGATATCGCGAAGAGCCAGCCGGGGGCCCAGCGCGTGCCGGTGCTCGGTCATCCCGCAAAGGCGCTGGAGCCCTACCGCAAGGCGCAGATGCAGAGCCACGAGGGAGGATATTTCATCCGCCTGACCGTGCTCGATCGCACTGGCGTCTTTGCAAGCGTTGCCACACGCATGGCGGAAAACCACATCTCGCTGGAATCGATCGTCCAGCGCTCCAAGCAGCACCTGGCGCCATCGCATCACCAGACGATTATTCTCGTTACCCATGCGACGATGGAGGAGTCGGTGCGCAAGGCGGTCGCCTCAATAAAATCCGAAGGCTATCTTTTCGGCGAGCCGCAGGTAATTCGTATCGAACGGCCAAAAGAAGAAGCCTGAGCATTTCAAGCCCGGAAGCAAAAGCCACCCTGTCTCTGACAGGGTGGCTTTTTCTGTTAATCGTTCCGTCTCCCCTTACGGAAGTTTATATTACCAAATGCCGAAATATTGATATAAATAAAACCATAGATGGTGAGTCGTCGCGTGGAGCATTTCATGAGCAAGGACAGCCATGCCGGGAAGGAGCATGGCTGCCCGAGCAAGGCGCCGCCAGCCCGTCCCGATATGTTTGCAGACATCCTCAAGCCGGTGCGCCGTGACTTTCGTGAAAAGAGCCTTGATGAGGCCCTTGATGACGAAGAGACGCAAGGCCGCAACTGGGCCATCCTGCTGACGCTCTTTTCGTTCTTGTTGGTGCAGATCGGCGGCTTCGCGGTGATCGTCTGGCTGATCTTCTGGTAAAAATCCGTGTCTGCAAATCCATCGCTATGTTATCTCCGCTGCTCCTGTAGAAAGAACAGATGAAGTCAGCGGAGTTTGGCATGGCAGATCTCGTCGATCCGGTACAACGCGCGTTTCTCGGCGTGGAGAAATCCGTACTCGACAATCGTTGGGTTGCAAGACTCGATCAGGCCGGCCAGAACCGCGCGCTCGCCATTTCGCAGATTCACGGGCTGCCGGATCTGATCGCCCGCGTTCTCGCAGGACGGGGCGTTCCGGTGGACGAAGCGATCGAATTCCTCGATCCGACGATCCGCAGCCTGATGCCCGATCCCCACACGCTGACCGATTGCGAAAAGGCCGCAATCCGCCTCGTGAATGCGATCGAGCGCGGCGAGAGCGTGGCGATTTTCGGCGACTACGACGTCGACGGCGCTGCCTCCTCGGCGCTGATGTTCCGCTTTTTCAGCCATTTCGGCGTCAAGGCGAACATCTACATCCCCGATCGCATTTTTGAAGGTTATGGCCCCAATCCGGCGGCGATCAACCAACTGATCGACAATGGCGCCCGGCTCATCGTCACCGTCGATTGTGGGTCCACCAGTCACGAGGCGCTTGCGGCGGCCGCCGCGCGCAATATCGATGTCGTCGTCATCGATCACCACCAAGTGACACATGAACTGCCGCCATGCCATGCACTCGTCAATCCGAACCGTGAAGACGATCTCTCGGGGCAGGGGCATCTTTGCGCAGCCGGTGTCGTGTTCATGGTGCTGGTCGCGACATTGCGGCTGCTGCGCGCGGCCGGCAACAAACACATCCTGGCGCTCGATCTACTGCAATGGCTTGATATCGTGGCGCTAGCGACGATCTGCGATGTCGTGCCGCTGAAGGGCCTCAACCGCGCCTATGTGGTGAAGGGCTTGGTCGCTGCCCGGCACCAGAGCAATGCCGGCCTTGCCGCGCTCTTCCGCAAGGCGGGGCTTGCAGGCCCGGTAACTCCTTATCATTTCGGCTTTCTGATCGGCCCGCGCATCAATGCCGGCGGGCGGATTGGTGACGCCGCACTCGGAAGCCGGCTTCTGACGCTCGATGATGCCGGCGAGGCGGAGGTGATCGCGCAGCGCCTCGATGAACTCAACCGTGAACGTCAGGCAATGGAAGCCATGATGTTGCAGGAGGCGGAAGCCGAGGCGCTTGCCGAATATGGTGACGGCGAGGGCGCCTCCGTCATCGTCACTGCCCATGAGAAGTGGCATCCGGGTATCGTCGGGCTGATCGCGGCGCGGCTGAAGGAGAAATTCAAACGGCCGGCCTTCGCGATTGCCTTCGATCCCTCCGGCCGCGGCACCGGCTCAGGCCGCTCCATCAACGGCTTCGACATGGGCAGGATGGTGCGTGCTGCGGTCGAGGAGGGCATCCTCGTCAAGGGCGGCGGCCATGCCATGGCCGCGGGGCTGACGGTCGAGCGTGCCGATCTCGGCAGGCTGAGGACCTTCTTCACGGAGAAAGCGGCAAGGACCGTGGCGAGTCTCGTCGCCAACGAGACGCTGAAGATAGACGGTGCGATCGGCGCAAGCGGCGCCACCCTTGAACTCATCGACCGCCTGGAGGCCGCCGGCCCCTACGGCTCCGGCCACGCCCAGCCACTGTTTGCCGTACCGGCTCACCGTGTTCGCGATGCACGCCTGGTCGGCGAGAAACATGTGAAGGTGACGCTGGAGGCAATGGACGGATCGCGGCTCGATGGAATCGCCTTCCGAGCCGCCGATACCGGCCTCGGCAATCTTCTCATCAATTCACGCGGCGCGACTGTCCATGTCGCAGGCTCGCTCGGCGCCGAACATTACCAAGGTGCACGTCGCATCCAGCTGCGCATCTGCGACGCAGCGCCGGCAAGATAAACGGCTGCGTTAAACGGTGGCGATTGAGCAATTTAGAAGAAATAAAGTGGCACGCCCTAGGGGAGTCGAACCCCTCTTCCCAGAATGAAAATCTGGTGTCCTAACCGATAGACGAAGGGCGCTTCCTTCGTGGTGGCGCCCTTATAGTCAGCACCTTCGAAAGCCGCAAGCGCCAAGGCGCGAAAAAATCACCGTTTTCGCCGATTTTTTTGTGCTGTGGAAAACCATGGCATCACGAGGTGGCGGATAGCTGGAATTACGAACCGGCGGAAGGGGCGGCGGCACTGCTTAGGCTCGATGGTACGCCCTAGGGGAGTCGAACCCCTCTTTACAGAATGAGAATCTGTCGTCCTAACCGATAGACGAAGGGCGCAGGCCATCTGCTAGAATAGGCGCGCGCGCTGGCTTCTGCAAGCGGATGCGATGCTACTAATATGGAGAGAAAGTGGCACGCCCTAGGGGAGTCGAACCCCTCTTCCCAGAATGAAAATCTGGTGTCCTAACCGATAGACGAAGGGCGCTTCCTTCGTGGTGGCGCCCTTATAGTCAGGCACTTTCGATCCCGCAAGCGGCAAATTCGATTTTTCTCAAAAAAATGACAGATATTCCGGCGGCAATGGTAATCTGAGATTACCGCTGCCAAATCAAAGGTTTGCAGAGCCTCCCAGAAGAAGATGAAATTCAGCTGACGTAGGGTGAGGGAACTTCGCGCTCGCGGTTTCAGATCGCTCTTGCAGTGGTCACCGGCGCCCGTTTGCCGCCGCAACCCCAATTCCAGTCGCGGGTCTTGCCGGTGTCGAGATGGACGGAGTCGGTGTGGCAATAGGTGCCGACGCCGCCGCGATCCGGCAAGGAACGAATATAGGCGGCGATATCCCACTTGGACACGCCGTCGATCTGAATGTCCGCGGCCTCACAGCTCTTGTGCATCGATTCGTCAGCGCCGCCGACCATGCGGTTGTGTTCTTCGTTGCGATAACCCGAGGTAACGATGACAGGTCTGCCGAAATGGCTTTCGACCGCCCTGATCACTTTCAGCAGGTCCGGCTTGAAGCAGCCGACTTCGACATGATCATTCTGGACATGCAGCCCGTTTGGCGCAACACGCGTCATTCCGGGCAGGGCCGCCTTGTGCAGAAGGCCGGAAAGGCTGCCGAGCAGGTTCTGCTTCGGTGCGCTGTAGAGGGCGTTTGTTGTCGATGCCGGAATTCCGCCCGTCGCCAGCGAGACTGTCTGTGCGGGCGCAGGCTGCGTGCTGGAATTTTCTGACGATTGCTGTGGCGGCACCGGCGCTGCCGGCTGTCCAGGCGCGGTGGGTTGGCTGTAGACGCTGCTTTTTGCAGGTACCACGCCTTCCGTCGGCCCATAGGCCTGGGGCTGGATGATAGTGGAGGTGCCGTTATTCTGCGGCAGCGGCTGGTGATCCGAAAAGATGCTCATCGCCTGCGCGTTGATCCGTGTCGACTGCATCACGAGCCCGCCAATGTTTGCAGGCGCCGGCATTGCCGGATCAACCGGCGGGACGGCGGCATTCGGATCTCCTGACACTATCTGCGGCGCGGTCTGGGCGCCGGAGACATTGACGAGCCGGGGGTCGGAATAGACTGAACGCGGCGAAGATTTCACGGGCGCCGTTGCGCCAAGCTGGGGCTCTGCGGCTGTCGCCGCCGGAGGCGCCGGAATCGCTGCTGCGGAATCAACCGCCTTCTTGTTCGATACGCAGCCCGACAGCACCAGCATGGAAGTGGCGATCAGCAATGCGCCCATTATGGGCATCCGCGTCTCAATATCACACAAGCAATCGGTCTCCGGTTGATGCGAAAAGCGGCGATATATTGCCCTCCTCCGCTTCGAGTCACCGGGAGATTGCCTGCGGGGCCGGATCGCGGCAAGCGCCAAGGCGCCGGCCGGACCCGAAATCGCAAAAGCCGCAAGCTTCGCAAAAGCCTTGCGGCCAAAACCCCTACCAGGCGCCGGTATTGCCCATAGAAGCCCAGGGTTCGGCGGCCGGAAGCGGGCTTCCTTTCTGCAGGATTTCTATCGAGATGCCGTCTGGCGAGCGCACGAAAGCCATGTTGCCATCGCGCGGCGGCCGGTTGATGGTGACGCCGTTATCCATCAGCTTCTGACAGGTCGCGTAAATATCATCCACCTCATAGGCGAGGTGGCCGAAATTGCGTCCTCCGCTATAATCCTCCGTATCCCAGTTGTAGGTAAGCTCGAGGCAGGGGGCTTTTTCGCTGCGCGCACGGTCGAGATCGTCGCGCGCGGCCAGGAAAACCAGGGTGTAGCGGCCCTTCTCATTTTCGTGGCGGCGAATCTCCTCCAGCCCGAAGAGCGTCGTATAAAAGGCAAGCGAAGCGTCCAGATCTTTGACGCGAACCATCGTGTGGAGATAACGCATTCTATCTACTCCTATATTGGGGCTGGCCCTTTTCGGCTAGCCGTGGTCAGCTTCGGGCAAGTCATCATCATAAAATGTGCATCTGGGAATAACCGAAAACTAGGACTTGCGCTTATCCGTTACCAAGATGTTAATCTTGATTTCAAGAATCAGTTAACCGTAACAGTGTGACGCGTATTCGAGGGGCTGGCGACAATGGCTGATAGGATTTCATCGAACGAATACACTGATCTCGACGAGCTGTCGTCAGAGACGGTCGACCTTGTTGAAATCACCGGTGTCGTCAAGTGGTTCGACGTCGCCAAGGGCTTCGGCTTCATCGTGCCGGACAATGGCATGCAGGATGTTCTCCTGCACGTGACCTGCCTGCGCCGCGACGGTTACCAGACGATCCTCGAGGGAACGCGCATCGTCGCCCTCGTCCAGCGTCGCGAGCGTGGCTACCAGGCTTTCAAGATTCTCTCGATGGACCAATCGACCGCAATTCATCCTTCGCAGCTGCCGCCGGTGCGCACCCATGTGCAGGTCACCGCGACAAGCGGGCTGGAGCGCGCGCTTGTCAAGTGGTTCAACCGCACCAAGGGCTTCGGCTTCCTGACGCGGGGTGAGGGCACGGAAGACATTTTTGTGCACATGGAGACGCTGCGCCGCTTCGGACTGACGGAACTGCGCCCCGGCCAGGTGGTCCTCGTCCGCTTCGGCGACGGCGAGAAGGGCCTGATGGCCGCTGAGATCCATCCCGATGTTCCGAGCCCAGCGAGCCGGTCGCACTGACATGCGCGGCCATATCCTTTTTCATGCGATCGGAAGCGCCATCATGGCGCTTTTTTTCTTGGTGGCTCTGCCGGCTTTGGCTGCGGAGGAGATGCGATTCGATAAGGAGCCGCTGCTTATTGAGACGGCCGCGGGCAAGACGCTGCGTTTCACCGTCGAGGTGGCTGCCACCGGTGATCAGCGCGCCCGCGGGCTGATGTTTCGCAAGTCGATGGCCGATGACGCAGGTATGATCTTTGATTTCGGCGAACCGCGGCGCGTCGCCATGTGGATGGAAAATACCATCCTGCCGCTCGACATGCTTTTCGCCGATACCACTGGCACGATCCGCCACATCAAGGAAAACGCGACGCCCTATTCGCGCGACATCATCGATTCGATGAGTGAAGTGAAATACGTCCTCGAACTGAATGCCGGCGTCGTCAGCAAACTCGGAATCAAGCCAGGCGACCGGATCGTCAGCGCCACGACAACGAAGGCGAAGTGACAGCGCCCAGGCCCGCGGCTAGAAGTTCAAGAATATAAGGATATTTGAATGGTCGGAGTGGAGAGATTCGAACTCCCGACCCTCTGGTCCCAAACCAGATGCGCTACCAGACTGCGCTACACTCCGTGCCGTGATTGGCAGCGGGAATACACGGTTCACTTCGCCGTCGCAACCCATAAATCCAGCTGTGGCCGCAGATTTCTCACCTGACCTGTGGACGCAACACGAAAATCTCGAGCGCCCGTTCGTTTTCTCTGCGGGGCGCAATTCGGCGTGGGTGCTGGATCGGCCTTAGCCGCGCGCGATCAGGCCGATATATTGGGCATAGCTGATGGCGACATAGAAGAAGGCGGTGATGCCGGCTCCTATCACAATGGCATTGAACTCTGCCGAACGTCTCATCATGCGTATGATCCACTGAAAGCGATTAGGCCGCAAACTAGTGTCCCGGGCTGGATGCGGCAATCAGCTTGTGATCACAACATGAGACAAGTGGTAATATTGCGCAATCGCATGCAAATGGATTGGGACAGATGGCAACGTGATCTGAGGGAAGAATGTGCGCAAGGTCCGATCTGGCGGCAGCACTATGTTCCCAACGCATTTGGCGCCTCGTCAGTGTGGAGGTAAGGGCGGTGCGCCGATCCGCCTTTTTTCTTGAAAAAACGGGGATTCGCGGATAAGCAAAATTCATCTCTTCGCGTTATCCGTAACGACGAAGCAAAGCCCGGTAACGGGATTGAGACCATGCAAGGCGGGATGTCCCCGCATATTCGGAGATGCCGCAGTCATGTCTGCCAAGATCTATCGTCCTGCTAAGACCGCCATGCAGTCCGGCAAGGCCAAGACCCATCTCTGGGTGCTTGAATTCGATCAGGAGTCGCCGCGCAAGATCGATCCGATGATGGGTTACACCTCCTCCAGCGATACGCGCCAGCAGGTAAAGCTCACCTTCGAAACGCAAGCGCTTGCCGAAGCCTACGCCCAGCGCAACGGCATTGAATACCGCGTTATCGCGCCGAAGGACCCGGCCCGCCAGGTTGTGGCCTATCCGGATAATTTCCGCTATACCCGCACGCAGCCCTGGACGCACTGAGATTTCTCGTCCACATATGCCGTCGTATCCTTGGGTGCGGCAGCAGACGGCCCCTTAGCTCAGCTGGATAGAGCACCTGCCTTCTAAGCAGGTTGTCGCAGGTTCGATTCCTGCAGGGGTCGCCATCTTTTCAAGGATTTAGCTGCACTTGTTCTTCTTATGCCACCTCCGGGGTAACGCTGGGGGTAACGGTGGCGGATTTTCGTTGGTGCTCTTTCAGCTGAGCCTTTGCAATCCTCACGCCCGATCCGTCGAAGCCGAGCGGTCCTTCTTCATTGTCGATAGGTGCCATCAGCTGCTCGGCTTCATCTCGGATGTGGGCGCGCAGTCCGGAGGGATTCGACCAGCCCAGCGTGCCCTCGGCGTCGCCACCGTCCTCATCGTCAGCATCATCAAACTCAAGGTCATAGAGGCACTGATTGCCGACATACAGCGGCGCGCTTCCGATGGAGGGTTCCAGGTCGCCGTTGTCCTCGAGATCTGGGTCCCCGTCGAGGAGATCCAGGAGCGCGATCAATTGCTCTATGCAAGCTTCAACGATTTCACGTTGCAGCTCCTGAACCCGCTGGCTCATACGGCAGCCCTCCCAGCGACGCCAGCCACCGAGTCGACGAACCGAGCGAGTTGACCAAGAGGGCCGGGGTCAAATTCCGTTGCCTTGATGAGCGCGGCTGCAGTGACGGCGAGGGCGTCAGCTTTCATCCCTAAGCCGGCCAGAGTGCGAGCTTGGCATTGCGAGACGTCATTGGCTGCCGCCAAGAGGCGAGTATCAGCTTTGGCCACACGCAGCTTTGCAGCATCAGCGCCTGAAACCTTCCGAAGACGCGAGGTCTCCGCCTCGTACCGTTCGGCAAGTTGGATGCGCAGTTCGCACTCCTTGATCGCCTTGATCCTGTACGCTCGATTGCGCGCCAGAGCCTTTTCGGTTCGCCCGTTGGGAGTAGATTGCCTCCACCCTTCCAGGTGCTTTCTCTCTTCGTCGGCAGTGCGAATGGCAAAGCACGTCTTCGGGTTTCCCCGGCGGAATTTCGGTGACAACCTCTTTGTCAACTCGCTTGTATCTCGGACGAGATAGCGGCCGATGATGTCGCGCTCGGCTGGCCCGGGGTACCGACCGTCCTGCGCGTTCGCTCCAAGAAGTAGCTCCTCGGGCGCCAACGGCCACTGATGCCGCCACTCGTCCGCCAACCACTCCAGCTCATCGTGAGCCCTCTTCAGTTCCGTGCAGGCAACGTCAAACTCTTGGTACGCTGTCACCAGTTCAGGGTTCTCAGCCTGATCGGCAAGCGATTGGGCCTCGACAACATCGGCACCCTGCGCGTCAGGCGCAACGGCGATTGCGGCGGTCGTCGAAGCGGCGGCAAGGCCGAAAAGAATGGCGCGGCGGGTGGCATCGGGCAAGCCTTCGGCGGCTGCCAGAATCGTTGCGTTCGGCATTGGGGAATTCCTGTAGTTGGTTGCGACACACGTTTGCTTGTGTGAATTAACCATCTTACGGATTTGATTTGCTGTCAACAGCTAATTGTGTATTTTAACCAACAAGCGATTTTCAGGAGACGGATTTGCCAATAACCGGAAACCAGATCAGGGCTGCTCGGGCTCTTGTTGGAATGGATCAGCAGGCTCTTGCAGACAAGGCCTCTATCGGGATCAACACCGTTAGGAATATGGAAGGCGCAGGCGCAGACAGGATACGCGTTCGTACTGAAACCCTTGACGCTGTGATCGACGCGCTCAAGGCTGCCGGAGTTGTAATCGTCGATGAAGGGACAAATGACGGTGGTCCGGGTGTCCGCCTGATCAGAAAGGGAGGGTAATGGAGTCCTCTGTTAAAATGGGATATCGTCGTCGAGGTCCCGGGAAAAATTGCCGCCGCTCTTTTCGGGAGTTGGCCGGGTTGGCTCAACTGGCCACTTTGGAGGCTGCAGCTTGGCAGCCTTCAGTGCTTCGACCATCGCGTTGCCGGCGGCATAGTAGTCCTGCCGCTTCATGTCGTCGTGAAGCTGAATGAACTCATCGATTCGCGGCCACAGTACATCAATGTAGTGATTGAGATATGTCAGCTTTTTTTCACTCGCGTAGAAAAAAGGCCAGTGGTTAAACACGAATGAGAGGCGCCGCTCCTCCTCAAAGGTGGGGATCAGCTCGGGCACCTTTGAGACTTCAAGAGCACGCACCCCTTCGCTTACATCCCAAAGATCCTGCCAAGTAATGTTTTGGTCGCCGTAGTCGTCCGGCCGACTGATTACGGTATTCGCTGCCGCTGCAAGAATGGCTCGTTCCACGACGGTCGTGATCGTCTGCCCTTTGAACCTCGCCATGTAATCCAGGATGAAGCGCGTTTTCGGATCCAGCCGAATCGTCAGCGCTTCAGACTTGGGGCTTTTGGATGCAGGTCTGCCCATCGAATCTCCCTATCGCGCGTACGCATAACTAATCTGTGAATATTTTGCAATCATCACATTAACATTTGCCCGATCTTGGTGGTTCTTGTACTATCGAAACCGTACAGAGACATCAGGAGTTTGAGCATGAATGCAGAACATTCCTCTCATGAATATTTGACAGGAAAGCAGGTCGCTACCCGGTACCAGATAACACCCGTATCGCTGTACCGATGGGAACGCGACGAACGACTAGGCTTCCCTCAGCCGATGATCGTCAATCGTCGCAAGCTTTTCAAAATCGACGAGTTGGTCGCATGGGAGCGCTCACGCGCTAAGGGGGCAGCATGACTGCCCGCACGACGAAGCGGCAGGGACACAAAGGTTGGCGCCCGGTCCCTGCCGCCTCGGTCAAAATCGCAAAACGATTTCCTCTCATCACCCACGGAAAGACCGCAGATGACAGAGACACCTAAAGCACGTACTCGAATTCGAGTCCAGATTATGGACAAGGGTAGCCCCGTTAGTTCACCGATTACCGTTGTGGGGCGAAACGCTTGGGCACTGCAAACATTGATAGATGCCGGTGATCGAGGCTTCAGCTCGATCGAAAGGCCGGCCCCACGTACCGCCCACTACATCCATCGCCTGCGGAGCTTCGGTTTCGCGATCGAAACTCGGCACGAGGCGCATGGGGGAAAGTATCCTGGCACACATGCGCGATATCGCTTGTGTTCAGAGCTGGTCGTTCTGGAAGGACAGTCAGCGTGACAGAGCCTCGCCAGATCAATATGGAACCGGCGGTCACCGTCGCAGCGCAATGGGTCGCGGACAATCAGCCGCGGCCCGACATCATCCCGCACCTGAAGGCGAAGTTCTCTCTGACCTCCTTACAGGCTGCGGAGGCTTGCGCCATGGCCCAAAAGTTTCGCGTGTTGCGGAGGGTGTTCGGATGACCGGCAGGCAATCGGAGCTTCCAGGCCTTGCGCCTAACCAATGCAAAGAGGACGAGGATTTTGACTGGAAAGGGCCTGACGTAATCATTCAGACTCAACCAGGGACCGCCATCTATCGCAATGTCCACCAAGCTGTGGTCATTCGCCAAGAGGCGATGAACGGCGATGACGATCAGTTTGTTTTCTTTGCAACGGCGGACGACGTCCGCACGCTGATAACCGCGCTCCAGCGTGAGATCGGGGATGCATAATGGGGGCGTTCGCCGAATGGCAACCCGAATATGCGGCTCGCGGCATAAGCACGTTTCCTGTTGTAGTTAACGACAAGCTGAAGAAGCCCGCCGTAAAAGGCTATTTGAAGATCGGTCTTCCCACGAGCAGTCAGCTCGCCTTGAAATTTCCCGCTCACGAAGCGCTAGGCATTGCCTGCCGACGCAATAAGCTGACGATCCTTGACGTCGACACGACTGACGAACGAGAGCTTGCGGATGGGCTGGCGAAGCATGGCTCGACGCCGTTCATCGTCAGAAGTGGGTCCGGACATTTTCAGGCATGGTATCGTAACAACGGGGAGGGCCGGCGAATCCGGCCCGATCCGGAGCGGCCTATCGATATACTTGGTGACGGCTATGTCGTCGCTCCACCCTCGATGGGTGCAAAAGGTCGCTATCAAATCATCCAAGGCTCTATGGATGATCTAGCAAGGCTGCCGCCAATCGCCGGAATTCCGGTTGATCCAAAACTGGCTTTCCGGGGGCGAACCGAAGAGCCAGTTCTCTCAGGGCGAACGGAAAAGCAGGGCCGCAGGTTCAATGGCATGCGCCAAGGCGACGGCCGCAATAACTCTCTCTTCACGCGCGCACTACGCCAAGCGCGCCAAGCAACCACAATGGAGGATCTAATCCAGATGGTGCACCACGCAAATACGCAGTTCGCTGAGCCGCTGCCCAACGAAGAAGTGCTTAGCGTGTCGCGATCCGCCTGGAAGTACAAGCAGGCCGGCCGCCTGATGGTCACCGGCGGCGAGGCGACTGCAGTAATCTTTCAGAGCGACATTGATCACCTCTGGGACAGGCCGAACGCCGTCACGCTGCTCATCCGCCTGCGCTTGGCACACGGACACAGGAACGGTGGCGAGTTTGCGCTGTCTAATGCCTACGCGGAATCTATGGATATGAGTGTCCCGACTTTTAGGGCTGCCCGCGACGACCTTGCTGACCGGTTTTTCATCGAGATTGTTCACCCAGGCGGGAAAGGGAAAAACGATCCACCGATTGTGAGGTTGCTGTGAGAGAGGAAAGGAGAGAAGGAGAGAGACGTGTCTAGTTATATTGTTGCAAAATTCTTTCCACTAAATCTGGATCCGATCGGGGGTGAGAAATGACCGCTCCACAGGTCCTCACCATTATCCGAAACGACGACGGCCAGTATGAAATCACCGACCAGCGCGGGAAGGTCGTCTCTGGTCCGTATGACACGAACGCTGCGGCCTGGGCGGCGCTGGACCGGATCGATCACGAAACGTTGCCCGGCAAGCCTCG
Organism: Rhizobium bangladeshense; assembly: GCF_017357245.1. NCBI lineage: Bacteria > Pseudomonadati > Pseudomonadota > Alphaproteobacteria > Hyphomicrobiales > Rhizobiaceae > Rhizobium > Rhizobium bangladeshense. The sequence goes on from NZ_CP071612.1 coordinate 1,966,428, forward strand.
CAGCAACAAGAAAGTTCTCTGGGGCAAGCCGGAGAAGCCAGCAAAGCGCAAAAGCAAAAAGGCGAGCAAGAGACAGGCGGCCAGAGACGAGCACCGGATGAAGGTCAATGCCGCAAAGGCGCCAGGCTGGGTGCGCTCGGTCGCCGCGGCCAAGTTCGATCCTGCAGGCGAGCGCAGCTATCGAGATCACCGGCTCGGCACGTTCGGCGCCGCGTCAGAAGTGAAGCTTATCGATCCGGCCATGTATTTAGCCGAGAAGGCGAGGGGTAAGTGATGGTCGACGAACTTCCCGAAGATGTGCAGCAGCGCATGATGGAGAAGCTGCTCGGCAAGGTGAATGCCGAGCGGATCAAGACGGCGACGAAAGGCTTCCGGCCTACGCCTGTCATTGTCGCCTACGAGTACTACCAGCTGCCAAAGGAGCTCTTTAGGAATTGGCGGATCGATCGAATCGAGAACGGCCGAAAGGATCAATACCTCGCAGACTTGGACAAGGAGTCCTGCCTCATTGAGGTCGAAGCGCTCCGACGCAAGGGTTTCACCGTCAAGCAGGTGCCGATCGGTCTCGAGCCTACGAAGGCCCAACGCGAACAAGCCCGCTCCGCAGGCCAAAAACGCCGCAGATCAATCATGGACAAGCTGAAGGATATCAAGATTTGAACATGCAGACCCTCAATCGCGCCTTCAACCCTTCCAAGGAAGATCAGTTGGCGAAAGAGACGCGGGCCGAGGAACTCCGGTTCCGTAAAGTTCGTCAAGATGAAGGCAAGGCGGGCGAGTGGAAGCCCGCGGCCGATCTTTGGTTTGCGGTCAAGACTGCGCCAGGCGCGCAGCGTTGCCCATCGATGCGTGAAGGGCACGACCGGAAGGGCGAAAGCATCATCGAGCGGAACCTTCGCAACGAGGGCTTCGAGGCCTTCATGCCAAGCTATCGGATCGAAGTCCGCCATCATCGGCAGGGCCATTGGATCGAGCGCCGCTTCCCGACCTTCGTTGGCTACGTTTTCGTCAACATCGGGCCTGCGGATTTTCGGAGGGTCGAAGAGGTAAACGGCGTCAGCAAAATCCTGCGCTTCACCACGTCGTCCGAGCAGCGGCCCATGCCATTCGCCTTTCCCCAGGAGACGATCGACCGCCTCCGCTACATCGAGTGGGAGCAGGAGCAGAACTTTCTGTTTGGCCGCGCCCGCCGACAGCGAGAAGAAGAACTGGATCGGGAGCATCCCGGCCGCCGCGGTAAGTCTTCGACCCGCAGAATACGAAGGGCCCAATTCACGGAGTTGGGGGGAGGGCTATCATCCAGCTTGGCAACGCCTTCCTCGCGTGCATTCATAACGGAAACGATGAAAACGTTGGGAAATCTTGGCGGAGAGCTTGAATAAGCATAACCTATCGGTTATCTTCTGCGCACTGATTTGTGGATGTTCAGTGCGCAGAGCGCCGGTCCACGCGGATAAGCAGCAATCCGCACGTTGGAAGAAGTGCGTCCCAAGTTATGATTTCCCTCTCTTGGCGAGTTCCCGGTCGATGCTTGCTGCAAGATCTGGGAAGACTTCTCGAAACGGCCGAGCCTTAGCCAACTCTTCGTCAGTCAATTCGGGACTATCGACTGCATCCCAATCCTCTTCGGTGTAGCCACGCCCTGGCTGAAATTCGGGCATTTTCTTAGACTTTTTGGCCATAAATGCTCTCCTCTTTTCTCGAACATCATTAGCATGTTCTGTCATTCCGATCATTTTTTGATGCCAAACATTAGGGCGCGATCTGCGTTTCTCCATTGATCGCCCATTCTGGCAATAGGTGCCGGCGGTACTGTGTTCGGGGCTACTTGAATGGCTAGCTCACACGATGATCAGCAAAGCGAAGGTGAAGGGAAAGACAACGTTTCCCAAGGACGAAGCCTTGCGCAAAGGCTGCAAGCTCGGGTGGCTGCGCTACATCGATTTTACAGAGTGCTACTTGCGTGGATCTGGCTTGTTGTGTTGGCGGCACTGATGTTCGCGCTCTCATCGCTGCCGGCATGGTGGCCAGTATGAACGAGAGGATCGAGCGCGTAGTTTTGTTGCTGCTTTGCCTTGCAGCCGTCGCTGCCCTTGCATGGGCATTCCTGTAGATGGCCTGGCGAAATGCGCCTACGAAAGGCGTAAAGGATGCGGGCTGCACTTCTAACGTTCGGTGAGCAGCGAGACCACTTCCTCAAGGCTCTCTC